>JAEYXN010000284.1 GCA_023431285.1 Bacteroidota bacterium | reverse complement strand
ACTCACGATCTCGTCCAGCATCACGTTTGCTTCATTGAACAACTTCAAAGCTTCAGCGCCCACCAATGAGTCATTGAAGATTCCAGGGTACCTTCCCGCCAGCATCCAGGTCTGGAAGAATGGTGTCCAGTCAATATATTTTCGTATTTCCTCAAGAGGATAGTTTATGAATTCCTTTCTTCCGAGGAATGCAGGCGCGGTGAACTTTGTCCCGGCCCAGTCGATCGCAACCTTATTCGCGCGCGCATCTGCAATCGAGATATAATTCTTTGTTTGCTGGCGCGACTCATGATCCGTACGAAGCTTCGCGTATTCAGCTTTCACTTTCACCTGGAACGATGCGCGCGTTTGTTGACTGATCAACTCACTGGCTACGGGAACAGAGCGTGACGCATCCAATACGTGCACGACAGGCCCTTGATATACAGGGTCAATCTTGACTGCCGTATGGATTCTTGAAGTTGTCGCGCCCCCGATCAACAAAGGGAGATCCATCTTCTCACGCTGCATTTCTTTGGCGACGTGAACCATTTCATCAAGGGATGGCGTGATCAGACCACTGAGACCAATCACATCAACGTTCTCTCTCTTGGCAGCCTCAATGATCTTGTCCGATGGAACCATCACACCAAGATCAACAACATCATAATTATTACAAGCCAGTACAACCCCGACGATATTCTTTCCGATGTCATGGACATCACCTTTTACAGTAGCCATGAGGATGCGTGGCTGCTTTCCTTGCGATACACCATTGTTCGCTTTTCGCGCAGCCTCTTTCTCGGCTTCCAGGAACGGCTCGAGGTAGGCGACCGAACGCTTCATCACGCGGGCGCTTTTCACCACCTGTGGAAGAAACATTTTTCCGGCACCAAACAGATCACCCACTACGTTCATTCCGGCCATGAGCGGGCCTTCAATTACATCAAGAGGCTTTCCATACTTCTGTCGTGCTTCTTCTGTATCATGATCAATAAAATCTATAATACCTTTTACCAGCGCGTGGGAAAGTCTTTCCTCCACTGTTCCTTGTCTCCAGGCGTCATCCTGTTCCTTCTTCTTCACTGATCCCTTAACGGTTTCAGCAAACTCCAACAGCCTCTCCGTTGCGTCGTCGCGCCGGTTCAGGAGAACATCCTCTACTCTTTCCATCAACTCCTTATCGACTTCATCATAAACCTCCAGCATGGTTGGGTTCACGATTCCCATGTCCATACCATTGGAGATAGCGTGATAAAGAAAAGCAGCATGCATTGCTTCGCGAACCTTTTGATTTCCACGGAAGCTGAATGACACGTTGCTGACGCCGCCACTCACATGGACATGTGGGAGATTCTCACGAATCCATTTTGTCGCGCGGAAGAAATCAAGTGCATAATTTCTATGCTCATCGATACCAGTGGCAACCGGAAAGATATTTGGATCGAATATGATATCCTGAGGCGGAAAGTGTACGACGTTTACGAGGATGTCGTATGCGCGTTTACAAATTGTAGTTCTGCGTTCATAGGTATCGGCCTGGCCGGCTTCGTCGAATGCCATCACAACAACTGCTGCGCCGTATTTCTTTACAAGCTTCGCCTGACGGATAAATTCTTCTTCTCCACCTTTAAGACTGATGGAGTTGACAATCCCTTTGCCCTGAAGACATTTCAGTCCGGCCTCGATAACTTCCCATTTGGAAGAGTCAATCATCACCGGGATTCTCGCGATCTCTGGTTCAGAAGCCATCAGGTTAAGGTATTTTACCATGGCGGCTTTTGAATCAAGCATCCCTTCATCCATGTTCACGTCGATGATCTGAGCACCACCGCGTACCTGGTCGAGGGCAACCTCGAGGGCCTGTTCATATTTATCCTCTTTGATGAGCTTCAGGAATCTTGCGGACCCTGTGACATTTGTACGCTCTCCAATGTTGACGAAGTTTGAAGCAGGAGTTATTGTTACAGCTTCAAGTCCGCTTAACTGCAAGTATTTAGACATGTTCTACTATGACCTCCCGTGGTTTATATTTATTTGCCAATTCGGCGATCTTGCTGATATGTGCAGGTGTAGTACCGCAGCACCCACCAACGATATTTACTAATCCTTCTTTCAGATAATCCTCGACCAATACTGCCATCTCCTCAGGTGTTTGATCATAATGTCCAAATTCATTTGGAAGACCTGCATTGGGATAAGCGCTAACGAAGAACGGCGCCTTCTCATTGAGCACCTGAAGATATGGACGAAGCATGTCTGCTCCCAGCGCACAGTTCAATCCAATACTCAGTAGAGGCATATGCGATACTGATACCAGGAACGCCTCGGTAGTTTGTCCGGAGAGAGTTCTTCCGCTTGCGTCTGTGATTGTACCACTCACCATCACGGGTAGTTCAATCTTCCTCTCTTCAAAGATTTCCTGAATGGCGAAGAGTCCCGCCTTTGTATTGAGCGTGTCCGTTATTGTCTCCAGCAAGAGCAGATCGGCCCCACCATCAATCAATGCTTCGGCCTGCTGACGATAGGCAACTGCGAGCTGATCGAAAGTAATGGCCCTGTATCCGGGGTTATTTACATCCGGTGATAGTGATGCCACTTTGTTCGTCGGCCCCATAGCACCAGCCACGAAGCGGGGCTTTGAAGGATCTTTCTTTGTGAATTCTTCAGCGACTTCTTTTGCAATCTTCGCTGAGTAAAAGTTGATGTCATACACCGCATCCTCCATACGATAATCGGCCTGAGCGATGGTAGTGCCGCTGAAGGTATTCGTCTCCAGGATGTCGGCGCCGGCTTCGAGATACTCGCAGTGAATTGCCTTGATTACATCGGGGCGGGTGATCGATAATAAATCGTTGTTTCCCTTTAACGGGTGATCATGATCCTTGAAACGGTCGCCCCGGAAGTCGTCTTCAGTAAGGGTGTAACGCTGAATCATGGTGCCCATAGCACCGTCCAGGACCAAAATTCTTTTCTTAAGTAGTTCTTGAATTTTCATAGCACTCTGTGTCATTCGCAATGCTGATCCAGAGGCCCTTAAGGTGGGTTGCCTATCTTTCCTGCGGTTTGCAGGATGGGATTTAGCACAACACTCTCGCAAGGAGAATAGGATGCTAAGACTTCTTCGGGCCCAGTCCCTCTGTCTTTCTGGATAAGCAGTCGCAAATAAAGACAATAGTGGCTAAAATGCAAATAATCCTGGCGCCAAACGGGCTTGGATCAGCGGATCCTGTATCCCATGCGGAAATTGATCACCGGCGAAAAGGTGATCCGGTCTTTTATCCGGGGCACCTCAATCCAATCCGATTCGAAAGAATCCATATTGATATACGAAGGCGCGTCGTAATCTATGTTACGCAGGCCGAATCCTGTTGAGATATCAAAAAGAAATGGGTAGAAATTTTTAAGCATCCCCATCTTCAACGCGAATCCCTGCTCGCGATAGTTCATTGTAAAATTGTACTTCCTAAAAAACCGGTTGACACATCCAGGATCGAAGCATTCAATCTGCTCCGCGGACCTGTCGAAGTCGACGTGATTATAGGCTAGCTCCCCGGCCAGGTACCAGCCAATGGCCCTACGCCCTACGAAACTAAAGTAATAGCGTGGTTCGACCTTCGCCTTAAAGCCACGCTTATCTCTAAAATTATCGTTACTAACGCCGACATCTACGACTATCCCGCCATCGAGCTGTATGGACACAGCCGGCGCTACTTTAAATTCGTACGCCAGCTGTACCGTTGGGTAGAAGCTAAAGAGATGGAACGGACTGAACTTTAGCGCATGCCTGGGCACAATTGCCTTAGGGTAGTCGGTCTTCAGGGTATCCTGACAAAGGCCTGCGAAGCTGATAAACACACAGACGACTAGAAATGGTATTCGCATCAAAGACGGGTAACCGGGATTTTACTTAATAATTTTAACACTTTGTCTCCATCCGACGGATACGAAAACTGAAAAATTCCATCCTGACCAGTGACAGTCAACCTGTTTGCGCGTGCAATGACGTCAAAGGCGTGAATGTCTGTGAGTGACTCCCGAACAAAAACATTCCTCTCGTCAGTGATATCCAGTACTTTAAGACCATGCGGTCCTTCCGAAACGAATAGGTACGTTCCATCCACACCAAGTCCACGAGGAGACGTCATGTTGTAGATGGCCACGGCAGCAGGATTCTGCTTGTTTGTGATATCGATAATATGCAATTGGTTCACGCCTCTGCCGCAGTCGGCATTAGCGTTGTTCATCGTAACATATGCTCGATTTCCCTGTACAACAACCGGATCACAGGAAAGAATATGAGAATATCTGAAAACGAAACCAGGCCTTTCAGGATTTGACAGGCTGTAGATGTACATGCCATCGTTTGCACCAAGGTAAAGGTAGTCTGGCCTTGAGAAAATTGTCTCGATACCAAAACCAACCTCCTGAATACTAACCTGTGAGAATGTGCCTCCACCAACACTGTAAACCCTCAGAGACACGTCGTCCACAACGTACAGGTAGTTGTTTTGAATTGTATATCTGCTGGTGGAACCTCCCTGTCCAACGGACTGCATACTCGTCGAATCGTTTTCCGAACACGACATGATTACCGTGAGCATTACGGCAAAAGGAATTTTAACGAAGCGCATAGCAATCCATATTTACACGTTCAACCATAACCCAATTCAACACAATTCCCTTCTGGGGATCAATGCATTCGAAGTAGTACCCCTTAGGAGGAAGTGTTCCGCCGTTGGAAGTCTGAAGAGGAAGCCTGCCAACCTCCTGGACGGAAGTAAGATCCAACAGATCAACGGCCACGATGCTTCCGAGGTGGTTAGCGTAAAGAACGTTATTGCGGATAGCCATCTCAGTGTTTCCTAAAATCCTGATAAATGCAACAGGCTCCGGAGTAACAGGATTTGAATTATCAAATACATGAATCCCCTTGTTTACTTCGTTGATAAAAAGGTATTTATCGTATTCGTAAATCTTTCCCGGCTCGTTGACGGGAATCGGGCTTGTGATTGTGATGGCGACACTCTCTGCGGAGCCGTACACCGGTTTGTAGCCAAATGCCTCACTCGTTGGTTGGTCCTCCACTGGATCGCATCCGGAAAGAGCCATCCCGAGAGACAAAATGACAATCAGGAATAGTTTTCGCATAGGTCAGTCAGGTTAAAAATCAGTGTTGTTTTTTTTAATAATGTCGATACATCGTATGTTTGAAAGGTCAACAAACAAAGGAATTTGAAACTAGCAGCCATCGATATCGGGTCCAACGCAATTCGTTTCCAGGTTTCAACGGTCCTTGCTGTTAATGAGACACAGCCTCTTTTCAAAAAGTTGGAATACATCCGGTTTCCCCTTCGACTCGGCCACGATGTGTTTACCATTGGGCGCATTAGTGACAAAAGTAAGGAGAAATTCAAAAAGCTCATGAAGACTTACAAGCTTCTGATTGAACTTTACGAAGTTGACGATTACATGTTCTGCGCAACTTCTGCGATGCGGGAATCTGAGAATGGAGCCGAGCTTGTACGTGAGGTACAGCAGGAATACGGAGTTACCATCAACGTAATCGACGGAAACAGAGAGGCCGAAATGATAAACAAGGCCATCAGCTCCTACCTCACCGATAAGACGTACCTGCACATTGATGTTGGTGGCGGAAGTACAGAACTCAACATTTATTACGGAGGCAAGAAAATCAAGACAAGATCATTCAAAATTGGTTCGGTGCGAATTCTTGAACACCATGATTCGCCCATTATGTGGGAGGATATGGAACGGTGGATCAAAGAGAATGTACGACGTGAGTATGGTAAAGTCACTGCCGTAGGTACTGGTGGGAACATCAGCAAGATCTTTGAGCTCGCGAAACATGCC
>JAEYXN010000278.1 GCA_023431285.1 Bacteroidota bacterium | reverse complement strand
CTACTGAGCAGCGTCGTAAAGAGATTGGAATCCGGAAAGTCCTTGGCGCGAGTAACGGAAACATCTTCATCAAGCTTTCTACTGAGTATGTGGTGCTAACATTCATCTCATTCATACTGGCAAGCATCATAGCATACTTTGTCATGAACAAGTGGCTGGAGGATTTTGAGTATGCCATCAGGATCAAAGCAGGTATCTTCTTTGTTGCTGGCTTCGGCGCGATCATGATCTCATTGATCACCATTTCATTCCAGGCGATCAAGGCAGCGCTCAGTAATCCGGTAAACTCTTTGAGAAGCGAGTGATCAGAACTGGTTCGAACGGATCCATTGTTCGATGAGCTCAACTCCCTCGGCATGGATCTGCTCACGGCCAATCTCAGGCATGGCAATCGCAGGATCTGTAGTCTTCATCCGGAAGAGAAGAATACTCTGCTCGGGATGACCCGGTACGATATCGTAAGTAAGATTACCGGCACCCCTACCCGCCGCCACCGGGGCCTTGTTCACACCAAGGTGCACCGGACGCGTCTCAAAGATATCAAGGAATAACCCTGACGTACTTGCTGGTCCACCCGCGGAATGGCAATGTCCGCAGTTGGCATCCAGGTAAGCGCGCGCCCGGACATCGAGTGTTCCAGAAGCCGGATCGTCCCACACCGCAAGGCGTTTGATCTTAGCAAGGTCGTTTACACCTTCAAGGATGCCGGACTTAAGCCAGTGATGCAGCTGACCCACGCTTCCTTCCCCAAATGTGATGTGCCGGTCAAGCTGACGCGCAGTGAGACCGATGGGCATCATGGCCTTTCCGGAGACATGACATCCCTTGCATTGATTCTTGTTGGGTATAGCGTAATTGGTTGTTCTTTTCTTTCCTTTCAAATCCAGATAGCTGACAGATCTCACTTCCCCGGATGGATCGTACAACGCTTCTGTCTGCTCATCGTTCCAGATATACGGCCACGCATCCCATCCCTTTTCTTTTCTCACCAGTAAACGCGTCTCAATGATTGTTCTTCCCAGAGAGGCGTTTCTGAAATCTTTAGGATAATAAAAATTCTTGATAAGAATCGTCCCCACGGGAAACTCGAATGGCGTCGAATCTCTGAAAGAGATCTTGGATCCTTTGGGAAGCCTGATGAACCGGGACTTCTCTGCATAGTTGCTGAACAGAGCTGTATTCACATCATAGAAGAATACGTCTGCAGATGGTTCAAGCTTTGCGAGATCACCCTGAAAGAATCCATAGTCAGACAGGAGTTCCTTTCGTTCCACATCTTCAGGAAACATGCGCAACGCACTACCGAGAAACGCAGCAGCGATGATCAAAAGAAATAAGGCAGTCTTCACAGTTGGGTCGTTAGCTTCACAGGTTCAAGCTTGTCGCCATCGCATTCGAAAGGAGTCGCATCGCGGGATTTCTTTTTAAAGTTATTACCCGCATCAATATTTACAAATGAAGCGTTCGTGTTATTCTTCAGACAGATCCGGCGATCCTTCATTTTCTCATCCTCGATTCCATCGTACAGGATATGCGGAACATCTTTGCCAAACCTCAGCTTGAATTTATACATCTTACCCAGCCTTCCTTTGCTTGTCGCCTTCACACGCTGCCTCTCGTAATGGTTGTCGTGAATAAAGATCGATGAAGGAAAAGGATTGTACGACTCATCCTTGATGGGTGTCTCAGTCATGTAGTAGCTTACAATAGCTGTCCCCGCCGTGATATTATTGATGATCTTGTTTTCAAACACTTCTACGTTTCGGGTGGCCAGGATCATCAGCCCGGTTCCCTGCGGAACTTTGCCGACAATGTTTCCTGCAGGCGCAAAGTTGAGATGATTATTGTCGTGGATGTTATTGCGGAACACACGTACATGGCCACCCTCCTTTACCTGAAGATCCGGAAGATCGAAAATCAGGATACCACCTGTATTATTGTATGCTTCATTGTCATACACATCCGCGTAAAGCGAATTTTCAATTTCTATTCCAGCGACGTTCTGAAAGGCTTTTGAGTTACGAACGATGATGAACCGGGATTGCCCGACGTAGATCCCTGCATCACTTGCACCGCTTACCTCACATTGTTCTATCAATACGTTGCTGCATTGAACAGGATACAGTCCGTAACCACCATTCGTTTTATCCGCGCCTCCAGTCCATGTCACGAAAATATTTCGGAATACAATTCCATCCACCAACTGTGTTTTGATCCCATCACCTTTTGCATCCTCGATGGTGAGATCCCGAATAGTAACGTTGCTTCCATTGGTTATCTTCAGTCCTTCCGCACCGGTGATCTGCCCCTTGAAACTAAGGATGGTTTTGTCTTTACCGGCCCCCTTGATCACCACATCTGATTTTCCATCCATCGACAGGCTGCTTTCAAAGACGAATTTACCTTCCGGCAGATCGATCACACCACCGTCATCAACATCGATAAACATAGTTTGAAACTTCTTCTGAACCTCTTTTTGTGCGTAGGCTCCAGCGAAGATCAATACAAGGGCGAGTGAAAGCAGGGTTTTCATAAACCGGTTTCGGATAATCTGGTCGGTAGGTACAAGTTATAAAAATTCATTGATCAATCCCTGGAAAACAGTGATCAGTATCCATGCTGATGACAGAAATTCTTTGTCATCGGGTGAATGCCGGAAAGTTTGTATCTTAAAAAGAAAAAAGGCAATGCTAGGACCACTCTCATCATCACAAATTGATTTATTGTTGACCTCTCAGCTCATTGGCAGGATAGGTTTTCGATTTGAAAAGAGGATTTACATTGTGCCAGTGGCATTTGCATATTCTGATGGTGTCATTTACGCGCAGTCGCAGGAGGGCTTTAAGATAAAAGCCATGCGTACTTCGCCTGAAGTATGTTTCGAAGTGGAGTCCATTGACGACATGCGAAACTGGCGTTGCGCAATGGTCTGGGGAAACTTCGAAGAACTAAAGAAGCCTGCCGATAAACAAAAGGCTGTCGCCATGCTTCAGGAAAAATTGTCACCATTTGTATTGAGTGAGACCTTGAAGGATCTGCATAATGGTAAATCCGGAAACGGAGTACGAAAACCGAAAAGAACAATCCTGTACAGAATCGTCGTCAAGGAGAAAGACGGACGTTACGAAAAACGAATCTGAATTTTCTATAACGCAGGAAAGACGGATTGCTCCGTCTTTCCCTCCTCCAACAATTGCTCCGGCAATCATGCCGACAAACTAATTCGCTACTATTTGCAATGATACGCCTTGCCGAAGCGGTTGCTTTTTCCTTGTTGGATTAATCAAATCTCCTGAACATCTGTTTATATTCTAATGACGTGGGTAAACAACTGCTGAGACCTTTGTCGTCATTTCTCACAGAGATTCTCCTGAACAAAATCATATCGTCAACAGACTACTGTCATCGGCCCGACCTGGTTCACAGTGTACTTTCCCATCAGGAACTACAAGTATCATATAAACCACAAGTATCATGATTTCAGTAACAGGCGTAACCGATCATTACATTTTGCAGCCAACCACGATTGAGAAACACAAGGCTACAAGGGAATGGCTATCAGCAGCGGCCTTCTGGAAGAAGGAGCTCAATTTCTTTCAAAAACTTCTGGAGCAGTTTTCTCCCAGACTTACACGAATGGAAGACAAGCAGAAGGTTGATCACTTTCAAAGCATCATCACATACTACAATGGTGAGCTCATCGATTCTTATAAGGCGAAGCTTCGCGACCATGAGAAGCACCTTGCACAGATGCTCGAAAACAAAGACGAGACCGACACTCGATACTTCAAAGAACACGACGGGCTCATGAGCGAGATGCAGGCACTGGACAAGCAGATGAACGAGTATAAAGAGGAGTTCTATTCGTTTGTTGATTCCGTTGCCTGAGAAGAGCCCGCAGAGCTGAAGGGCAGGCTCAGGGCTCGGCAGTCCGCCGGGCGGCCAGCAGCCGGTTGAGGTCATCCAGAATAGTTGGGATGGGTGAACGTCTTGAGGGGCAACGATATCCTGTCAATAGCCTCGTCCTGAAGGCCGAGGCTATTGATTTAAAGGCGGTCTGTCCAGAAGCTGCATCTCGAATTTTACGCGGTCTAAGGCCGCGCTTAGGAACAAGCGGATGGAAGGTCAGGGAGCGACGTGGATGCGGCCCTGAAGGGCGAAGACACCCCCCCTCAGAATAGATCCCCTTCATAGCCATTTGCTGTTTGCCACTGGTTATTGGTGATTAATCCATCACCAACGTCCGTCCCTAAAAAATTGAAACAACCTCCGCCAGAGGACTACCCACCATTACCCATTTGCCATTTAACTGGTATTTTTTCGTCGCACCCATCCTGGTTAACCGCCCAAACTAATGAGATAAGCCCTCTCATTCCCCACTAATGGCGCTCTCTCACTCCACTGGGTACGGACCGGGATCATCCACGAATAATGCTCAAATACCGGAAGGCGGTCCCTCTCTTTGGCCTGGATAGACGTCATCAATTTGACAGGGCGCGTGCGGTTTGGGCAGGTAATCCATATCCGGATGTCCTTCCAAACCATCCAGTCGGCTTCTTTTACACCAAATCCAGAGAGCTCTCCATCAGCGCTTGACGACCAATTATTCTTCCAGATCCGAAACTCAGTACGTCGAAATTTTTGAAGGCCAGTGCCTTAAGAAAACCCTTCCCACGATGTTGGAACGTTCCTGAAAAAAACCTCGCTCCTACCGTTATATTGCGCGTTGATTCAACGAAGAAAATGCTGTTTGAAGAGGAAAAGATAGAATCGAAACCCGTCCGGCCCACGTTGCCTCCCGGGTTTGTGATCGATTATACCATAGGATTTCTATTTAATTTTGCGTCGGGTAAGTCCACGCGTTTCGACCTCGAGCCCGTGCTCACCTACCGCAAAGGAGGAAGTTCCGAGTCGAAACGGATCTCCCTTCAGGCCGAACGCGGACTCGCCTACCTCCAACCACTCGAGGAGTCATTCTACAACGACTTCCTTGGCTTCAGCGATAATCATATCCTTGAATGGATGACACGTACCGGTAACAGGTTCATCCGGAATCATTCAGGGACCTGGGCGCATGTGTCTGCGCGCGAGCTGATCAACCTCCGAAAGCATTATCGCGACCTCCTGGAAAAGATGTGGACTCAGCTGGCAGACTGGCCCGAGTTGTATATTCTCCGGTCAGGAAGATTCAATGCCGGTGCCCCTGCAACGGTACGGCTAAGCAAGAATCGCCCGGAATTCGAGTTTAAAGTATCAAAGAAAGGATCGCTTATCATCCTTGAACTCATCCTTCTCCTCGACGGAAAACCAGCCCCTCTGAACCTCATGGGCGGATGCGTGCTGGAGTACAACAATATCCTTTACCTTCCCTCAGGAACAGAGGCGCTGAATATCATCGACAGCTTCAAGAATGGTCCTCTCAGTTTCCCCATGACCATCCGAAGGGATATCATCAACAAATATGTAACGCCCTGGCTTGAGAAATACAAAGTGAATATTGATCCGGCCCTCAAGACGGAAGTGGTGTCGCCCTCGCTCACACCGCGCATCATGCTCAGCGAGCTGAATGAAAGCAACCTCATGATCAAACCTGAGTTCGCTTACGAGGATGTCATCGTCGACTATGGGAAAGAAACACACTACGTTTACGAGCAAGGCGACCGGATCATCATACTGCAACGAAACAAGAAAGAGGAAAAAAGTCTCTACGAATACCTGAGAACGTTACATCCTTCCTTTACAAACCAGCGCAACGACTTATACTATTACCTTCCTTTCGATGAGGTGATGAAAAGAGGATGGTTCATCTCGATGATGCGAAAGGTTTCTGAGCATGGTTACTCCATTCAGGGACTACCTCAGTTAAAGAAGTTTCGTTATACGACTGAAGAACCACGGTTAAGCATTTCCGCTAAATCAACTGAGGAACACTTTGAGCTTACAGTCAGGATCCAGTGGGGTGACCAGGAAGTTTCTTTGAAAGAGGTAAGACATGCCATTCTCAACGGGCAGGATACTATCATGCTTGAGAATGGGAACCTTGGTCACATTCCCGATGAATGGGTTGGTCAGTATAGTTTGCTCTTCCGGACCAGCACTGAAGAGAGCGGTGTACTGAAAGTAAGCAAGCTTCATTACACGCTCCTGGAAGACATTCTTGAAAAGATAGAGGACAAAACAGTCAGGGCGGACATTGCCGCAAGAAAGAAAAAGATTCTCGAGTACGATGGCGCCGGACGAACGCCTCTCTCTGCTGAAATCAAAGCAACACTCCGTCCCTATCAGCAATCCGGGTACAACTGGCTGCAATCATTGGATGATCTCGGCTGGGGCGGATGCCTTGCTGACGACATGGGGCTCGGAAAAACACTGCAGACCATTTCGTTCATTCAATACGTCAAAGAAAAATATCCTGGAAGTACGCAGCTGGTTATTTGTCCGACTTCGCTGATATTTAACTGGGAGAATGAGATCCAGAAGTTCTGTCCATCACTTAAGTTTTACACGCACTACGGCTTACAGCGGGAGCTTAAGGAAACTCATTTCGAAGAATATGATGTAGTACTGACAACTTACGGAGTAGTTCGAAATGACATCGAAGAGTTCACAGGCTTTCTCTGGCAGTATATCATCCTTGATGAAAGTCAGGCGATCAAGAATCCTGACGCGCGTGTGACAAAAGCCATGATGCAGCTTCGTGCGGTGAACCGACTGATCCTTAGTGGAACGCCGGTGCAGAACAACACTTCGGATCTGTTCGCACAGTTCAGCTTCGTCAATCCAGGACTTCTTGGTTCACGTGATTTCTTTAACCGTGAATTCGCAACCCCTATTGATAAACTTGGAAGCAGGGAAAAGACTGCACAGTTAAAGAAACTAATTCACCCTTTCACTCTACGTCGGACGAAAGAACAAGTGGCCACGGATCTTCCGGATAAAACTGTCACTGTATTGTGGTGTGAAATGGAGGCAGAGCAGAGAAAATTGTACAATGAATTCCGTGACAACTATCGAAGCACTCTCCTTAAGAAGATTGACGAAGAGGGTATTGGCAAATCAGGATTGTATGTACTGGAGGGCTTGTTGAGGTTGAGACAGATTTGTGATCACCCAGCACTCGTCACCAAGAATCCGGATGATGACGCAGGCTCTGTAAAGATCAATGAACTGATCAGGGAAGTTCAGGAGAACGGAGGATCGCACAAGGTACTTGTGTTCTCACAGTTCACTGAGATGCTTAAGCTCATACGCGGGGAGTTTGAGAAGTCGGGGGTGACGTATTGTTATCTTGACGGAAGTACCCCATTAGAACAGCGTCGCGAGGAAGTGACACGTTTTCAGGATGACGAATCGATAAAGGTATTCCTGATCTCGCTGAAGGCCGGAGGCGTTGGATTGAATCTCACTGTTGCTGATTATGTATATCTCGTTGATCCATGGTGGAATCCTGCAGCAGAACAGCAGGCCATCGATCGTGCGCACCGCATTGGTCAGAAGCGAAAAGTGTTTGCTTATAAGATGATCTGCAAGGGAACCGTTGAAGAAAAGATTCTGCGAATGCAGGAGAGAAAACAAATGCTTGCCGATGATCTGATACAGGAAGATTCCTCTTTCGTGAAGGCGCTTTCACGGGAAGATATCGAATTCCTGTTCAACTAGCCGGGGAGTCGGAAACGTGTTAAGGCCGGTGGCATGAGTATTTAGGTTTTGACGCTTAGCCAATCACCGAACACGTCATGCCAGGAAAACAACTCCCTCTCTTGTTCCTTGTATTTCTTTGCATTCCGTGTTTTCCGCAGAGCAAGACGATTAATGGACGCGTAATCGACAGCGAAACCGGGGCTCCTGTAAGGTATGCGCAGGTCCACTTTGCCGGCACCTTTTGTGGAACTGCCACTAACCGGAATGGGGAATTTTCTCTGAATGCCACCGCCTGCCCAGGGAAGGATCTCATCATCTCTGCAGCACCTTACGAATCTGCTTCGGTTAAGATAAACAATCAGAAATCTTCTTTTATTGAAGTGAGCCTTCTTCCGCGGGCCCTTCGAAAAACATTCCGTCCGGGAACATCACAGGTATGCTCTATCATTGAAAAACTCATTCACGATTATTCGCTCAATCATGAACATCCTCTATATACCTCCACAACATTTCATCGTGAATACATTCAATCTTTCAACAATATCATTCAGGTCTCTGAGGGTGTTCTGCAGACTACAAAGCGTCAGGACGTAACAGAAACACGCGTAAAAGATTATCTTTTCGCAGAAGATAAGGGGCAGCGCGAGCACTTCTGGAATCCTGCCATCGGAGGATTCTACACCTTCGGATGGCAGCCGATGCCTCCGAAATCAGTCATTGCCAAAAACTTCTTCCTGGGTCTGCATCTGAAAACCGCCAGCGACCCTTTCAAGTATTATGACTTCACTTGCACAGGCTCCTTGTCATATCCTACGGGAACACTTTACATAATAAAGTTCGATCAGAAAGACCAGATCCGCGCTTCACTGTTACGTGGAACGATGTATGTCGATTCCGCCTCGCATGGTCTGGCAAGGGTTGAGTATGAGTTGAGTCCCAAAGGCATGCATCATATTATGCCGAACAGGATGATTGGCGGGATCAGGATCTGCAAGTCGCCTATGAAAGTTGAGATTCTTCGCGAGTCCGGTGTGTCTAATTATCAGCGTATAGGGAAACGGTGGTATCTGTCGAACCAGATCACCGACACAGAGTTTAATGCCTCCCTGGATACGCTGGAGAAATCGTCGAGACAGCCGCATTACCTGAAGATTCACTCAGAGTTCATTCTTTCGAAGGTGGATACGTCCATGAAACAGACCAACGTTTCCGAACCGGTGCGGAATACTGTGATCAGTCGGGATTATCTTAAAAGAAATTTCGAAAACTATCAGAGCAGCAAGGCCGGATGGGATAACGATATCTCAATGAAGGCAGATACGTCAGTGTCCGATGTTATTCGTACCCTAAGGGTAAACAATCAACACTGGGAGAAGAAGGAAAGCCGTAAGGCGATGGAGAGACTCAAGATGTCTACGGAACTCACATCGGCGCAGTCGAAGGAAGACGTTTCCTATCTTCAGAAGAATCTCGTTGAGCTTCATCCGCTTCTGGCAGATGCTGAAAAAAGAAATGAGTTCACAAGGAGTATAGAGAAACTGGATGGTCGTCTGGAGAGAACGATCACCGAAAAAGAGTTTGCTCAATTGCTGGCTCCCATTATTGGATCGATCGAATGCAGCCATACCCGGCTAATACCTTCTGCGCGAACAGAAGAATATAATCAACGTTTTGGAAAGTATTTTCCTTTTGAAATCTCTGTGATGGGAAGAAGAGCTTTCCTGTCCGGGAATGTGGCTGATTCCGCGAGGGGCGCTGAGATCC
>JAEYXN010000232.1 GCA_023431285.1 Bacteroidota bacterium | reverse complement strand
GGTAGGTGTACCTGCTCTCGTAGTTTTCATGAACAAAGTTGACCTTGTAGACGATCCGGAACTTTTGGATCTCGTTGAAATGGAAGTTCGTGAACTTCTTTCATCTTATGATTTCCCTGGAGATGATATTCCGATCATTCGTGGTTCTGCCCTTGGCGGTTTGAACGGCGATCCTAAGTGGGTTGAAAAAATCGAAGAGCTGATGAAGGCGGTTGATGAGTACATTCCGCTTCCTGTTCGCCTTATCGACAAAGACTTCCTTATGCCTGTTGAGGACGTATTCTCAATCACTGGTCGTGGTACTGTTGCTACTGGCCGTATTGAGCGTGGTGTTATCAAGACTGGTGACCCTGTACAGATCCTTGGTATGGGTGCTGAGAACCTTGCATCTACCATCACTGGTGTGGAAATGTTCCGTAAGATCCTTGACAGAGGTGAAGCTGGCGATAACGTAGGTCTTCTTCTTCGCGGTATTGAAAAAGAGCAGATCCGTCGTGGTATGGTTATCTGTAAGCCGGGTTCGGTTACACCGCACGCTAAGTTCAAGGCTGAGGTTTACGTTCTTTCAAAAGAAGAAGGTGGTCGTCATACTCCTTTCTTCAATAAATATCGCCCTCAGTTCTACTTCCGTACTACGGACGTAACAGGTGAGGTTATGCTGCCTGCAGGTGTTGAAATGGTTATGCCTGGAGACAATATCTCGATCGAGGTTGAACTGATCAACAAGATTGCAATGGAGAAAGGTCTTCGCTTCGCTATCCGCGAAGGTGGCCGTACTGTTGGATCTGGTCAGGTAACTGAGATCCTCGACTAAGAGCTAACGACTTGATATTAAAGCAGAAAGCTGGGATAACTGGCTTTCTGCTTTTTAGTTTGACCTCTCTCTTGTTGTGCTTTAGATTATATTTCTTCGATCACTTTTATTTTCAGGGTCATTCTTCTATTTTTGCAGTCCTTTTGGGCTAAGTGGGATAGTGCGGTGCGGCTCAGTGGGTTAGAAAACGCCAACGAAGCAAAAAGTGAAGAGGGCCGGTATTGCGGCAAATAACACAAACGGGTGTAGCTCAATTGGTAGAGTAGCGGTCTCCAAAACCGTTGGCTGGGAGTTCGAGTCTCTCCACCCGTGCAAGAAAAAGCGACAGATACTGATTCAGATATTGAATGAGTGGCGGCGTTGAATTAAAATATTGAAACCGATTGGTAAATGGAAAAGGTAAAGTCCTATATCACCGAGTCCTGGAAGGAGCTTACCACGAAAGTAACGTGGTCTAAGTACAGTGAGCTGCAGGGGAGCGCCATCCTGGTGTTGGTAGCGTCGACCATTTTTGCAGTAGTGATTGGTGCAATTGACTGGGTTTTCAAGACCGGTCTTCAATGGTTTTATCAGGAATTTTAAAAAAAGGGTATGGGCGAACTGAAATGGTATGTCCTCAGGGTCGTCAGTGGCCAGGAAAAGAAAGTAAAGTCTTACCTGGAGACTGAGATCGAACGCTCAAAACTTGCAGAATTCATTCCGCAGGTGTTGATC
Organism: Bacteroidota bacterium; assembly: GCA_023431285.1. Classification (GTDB taxonomy): domain Bacteria; phylum Bacteroidota; class Bacteroidia; order Cytophagales; family Cyclobacteriaceae; genus Ohtaekwangia. The sequence goes on along the minus strand of JAEYXN010000232.1, from coordinate 17,507 downwards.
CCCTCAGAAAAAGTATACGAAATGAGAGGCGGGAAGAAGCGTGTACGTGAGCGCAACTTCTTTCCCGGTTACGTTCTCATCTCTGCAGATCTCTCGAACGGGGAGGCTTATCACGCAGTGAATATCATTCCTGGCGTGATTGGTTTTCTCGGAAACAACGGCACCGGGGCTTCCAAGGATCCCGTTCCTCTTCGTCAATCAGAGGTAAACAGGATTCTCGGTAAAGTTGATGAGATTGACGAACTCGAGGAAAAACTCGAGACACCTTTCATCAAAGGTGAGTCCGTGAAAGTAATGGATGGTCCATTCAGCGGATTTACCGGCACGGTTGAGGAGATATTCGAAGACAAGAAGAAACTCAACGTGATGGTGAAAATTTTCGGCAGGAACACACCGGTCGAATTGAGTTATATGCAGGTTGAAAAGTTAGAATAAGATAACAATGGCAAAGCAAATTATTGGTTATCTGAAATTACAGGTAAAGGGCGGACAGGCTAACCCGGCTCCTCCAATCGGACCAGCATTGGGTTCCAAAGGTCTTAATATCATGGACTTTTGTAAGCAGTTCAATGCCCGTACGCAGGACAAGCAAGGTCAGATCCTTCCGGTTTTGATTAGCATTTACAACGATAAAACGTTTGATTTTGTAATCAAGACTCCTCCTGCCGCCGTGTTAATTTTAGATGCTGCGAAAAAGCAGAAAGGCTCCGCTGAACCTAACCGTTTAAAGGTTGGTTCGATTACCTGGGATCAGGTTAAAACAATTGCAGAAACAAAGATGCCCGATCTAAATGCCTTCAGAATAGAAGCAGCAATGAAGATGGTCGCTGGAACTGCGAGAAGTATGGGTATCACAGTATCAGGAAATCCCCCGTGGAATAACTAGTTAAAGCGATGGCGAAAATCTCCAAGAACAGAAAAGCAGTCCTGGCGAAGTTCAACCTTGATAAGGAATACTCGCTTGAAGACGCGACGAAGATGCTGAAAGACATTTCTTTCACGAAGTTCGATTCGTCCGTGGACCTCGACATCCGCCTGGGGGTGGACCCTAAGAAGTCCGACCAGATGGTGCGTGGTGTTGTATCTCTGCCTCACGGCATTGGTAAAACGGTGCGTGTACTAGTACTGTGTACTCCTGACAAAGTTCAGGATGCAAAGGACTCGGGTGCGGATCACGTCGGTCTGGACGACTATATCCAGAAAATTGAAGGTGGCTGGACAGATATCGATGTGATCATCTGTACACCTACTGTAATGGCAAAGGTCGGTAAACTGGGTAAAGTACTCGGTCCGCGCGGACTTATGCCGAATCCTAAATCAGGAACTGTTACGCTCGAAGTCGGTAAAGCTGTGAAAGAAGTAAAAGCAGGTAAAATCGACTTCAAAATTGATAAACAAGGTATCATCCATGTTGGCATTGGCAAAGCTTCCTTCCCCGCGGATAAAATCCGGGACAATGCTGCAGAAATGATCAATGTTGTGTCAAAGCTGAAACCAGCCTCTGCGAAAGGTGCTTACTTCAGAAGTATCACTATTTCGACAACAATGAGTCCTGGGATCTCCATTGATACAAACTCGATTGCTGGCATTTAAGAATTAAACACATGACCAGAGAAGAAAAAGCACAGATCATTGAAGAGCTTTCAGAGAAGTTTGCCAATCACGCCCACTTCTATATCACTGATGCAAGCGGTTTTACCGTTGCTCAGGTGAATAACTTCAGAAGACTCTGTTTCAAAAGCGGGATCGAATACAAAGTGTATAAAAACACATTGATTCAGAAAGCGCTCGAAAAACAGGAGGGTACGGATTTCTCCCCAATCTTTCCAGCATTGAAAGGTTTCTCAGGAGTATTGTTCTCCAAGGAAATTGGAAATGCTCCGGCAAAGATCATTAAGGAGTTCCGTTCGAAAATTGAAGGCAAGCCCGTATTGAAGGCAGCTTCTATCAACTCAGACCTCTTCGTTGGGGATGAGAACCTCACAATGCTAAGCGAGCTTAAGTCTAAGAACGAGCTCATTGGCGACGTTATCGCATTGCTGCAATCTCCTGCCAAGAATCTTATTTCTGCTCTTACGAGTGGAAGTTCGAGCAAAGTGGCTGGCCTGGTTAAGGCACTTGAAGAACGTGGATCAAATTAATTGTTTAACAAAAGAACTTATTAAACTTTACTAAAATGGCTGATATTAAAGCACTCGGAGATCAACTCGTTGAACTCACTGTTAAAGAAGTAACAGAACTTGCATCTTACCTTAAAGAAACTTACGGCATTGAGCCTGCCGCTGCCGTTGCAGCAGGTCCTGTAGCTGGTGCTGGTGCTGGTGCCGGTGCAGCTGCTGCTGAAAAGACAAACTTTGATGTAGTATTGAAAGCTCCCGGAGCTAATAAATTACAAATCGTTAAGCTGGTAAAAGAATTGACCGGTCTTGGCTTGAAAGAAGCTAAGGACATGGTGGACGGTGCTCCTAAGACCATCAAAGAAGGTTTACCTAAAGACGAAGCAGAAAGCCTGAAGAAGCAACTCGTTGAGGCAGGTGCCGAAGTCGAGCTGAAGTAATTCTGAAAGACGAGGTATCGTCTCACAGCTTCGCCTAGACCCCGTTGTCTGTCCCCACCCTAAAAAAGGGTGTTTGGGAGGGACGGGGTCTATTCCCATTTATACCAAAAAATATTAAATGACTTCAAGTTTCAGATTTCAAATTGCTTTCAGATCAGGCGGCAACGCCCAGTTTGAAATTTGAAGTTCAAATCTGAAATTGATTCTCCGTCCAGGATCTACAACTTAAACGTAACAACCTTGACAAAGAAGAATATAAACGGAAGAATTGACTTCTCATCAATCGAGAAAGTTATTGACTATCCCGATTTTCTGGACCTGCAACTCCAGTCTTTCAAAGACTTCCTTCAAATTGAAACTCCCGCTGAGAAAAGACAGAACGAAGGCCTGTACAAGGTGTTCGCTGAAAACTTTCCCATCAGTGACTCTCGCGAAAACTTCGTGCTGGAGTTCGTCGACTACACAATCGATCCTCCGAAATATTCGGTCGACGAGTGTATCGACAGAGGTCTGACATTCTCCGTACCGTTGAAGGCCAAACTCAGACTGACCTGCAACGACGAGGACAATGAAGATTTTGAAACCATCGAACAGGAAGTGTTCCTTGGAAATATTCCTTACATGACCGAGAAAGGGTCGTTTGTGATCAATGGCGCAGAACGCGTTATCGTATCACAGCTTCACCGCTCTCCGGGTGTGTTCTTCGCCATGAGCAAGCACACAAACGGTACGAAGCTCTATTCAGCTCGTATCATCCCATTCAAAGGGTCATGGATTGAATTTGCTACCGATGTGAACGCCGTAATGTACGCGTACATCGATCGTAAAAAGAAGTTCCCTGTAACCACTCTGCTCCGCGCCATCGGATATGGTTCAGATAAAGATATCCTTGATCTCTTCGGTCTTTCTGAAGAAGTTGAGGCGAATAAAAATACGCTGAAGAAAGTAGTGGGGCGCAAACTCGCTGCAAGGGTTCTGAAAACCTGGACAGAAGACTTCGTGGATGAAGATACCGGTGAAGTGGTGTCTATCGATCGCAACGAGGTGTTGCTCGAGCGCGACCACACGATCGAAGCCGAAGACGTTGAAGTCATTCTTGACTCAGGCGTGAAGTCAATCATTCTTCATCGCGATGATATCAACATCTCTGACTACAACATCATCTTCAATACTCTCGCAAAGGATACTTCAAACTCTGAGAAAGAAGCGGTTGAATATATCTACCGCCAACTCAGAAATACAGAGGCCCCTGACGAGCAGACTGCCCGCGACATCATTCAAAGCCTTTTCTTCAGTGAGAAGCGTTATGATCTTGGTGAAGTAGGCCGTTATAGAATTAACAAGAAGCTTGGCCTGGATATCAGTTCAGATCAACGCGTTCTTACCAAGGAAGATATTATCCTTATCGTTAAATACCTGATTGGTCTTATCAACTCCAAGGCCCTCATCGACGACATTGACCACTTGAGCAATCGTCGTGTGAGAACCGTAGGTGAGCAGTTGTACTCTCAGTTCGGCGTTGGTCTCGCGCGTATGGCGAGAACGATCAAAGAAAGAATGAATGTTCGCGACAACGAAGACTTCAAGCCTGTGGATCTGATCAACGCGCGGACGCTGTCTTCTGTCATCAACTCATTCTTCGGAACGAACCAGCTGTCGCAGTTCATGGATCAGACCAACCCTCTCGCTGAGATCACGCACAAGCGTAGAATGTCGGCACTCGGGCCAGGTGGTCTTTCCCGTGAGCGTGCAGGATTCGAGGTACGGGACGTTCACTATACTCACTATGGTCGTCTTTGTACGATCGAAACTCCGGAAGGTCCGAACATCGGTCTTATCTCCAGCCTCTGCGTTCACGCGAAAGTGAACAAGATGGGCTTCATTGAAACGCCTTACCGCAAGGTTGAGGCAGGCAAAGTGAAAGTGAAAGACCCTGTTATTTTCCTTACTGCTGAAGAAGAAGATACTAACTATATCGCGCAGGCGAAAGTGCCGATCACGAACAGCGGAGATTTCCAGGAAGAGAAAATCAAAGCTCGTTTTGAAGGTGACTTCCCTGTGGTGGAGCCGAAAGATCTGAAGTATATGGACGTAGCTCCTAACCAGATCGTTTCAGTGGCCGCATCGTTGATTCCATTCCTTGAGCACGATGATGCTAACCGCGCCCTGATGGGTTCGAACATGCAACGTCAGGCAGTGCCACTTATGCGTCCTGAGGCTCCGGTCGTAGGTACTGGTCTAGAAGGCCGGGTTGCCCTCGATTCAAGAGCGCTGATTCTTGCAGAAGGAACCGGAGTGGTTGATTTTGTTGACGCGAAGAAGATCGTCATTAAGTACGATGTTTCTCCGGAACAGCAATTGGTAAGCTTCGACGACGAATACAAGACATACGGTCTGATCAAGTTCAGAAGAACTAACCAGGATACCTGTATCAACCTGACTCCACTTGTGAAGAAGGGCGAGAAGGTTGTAAAAGGCCAGCCATTGTGCCAGGGCTATGCTACAGCACAGGGTGAGCTTGCACTCGGAAGAAACCTTCTTGTGGCATACATGCCATGGCAAGGTTACAACTTCGAGGATGCGATCGTTATATCCGAGAGAGTTGTTCGCGACGATATCTACACATCAATTCACATTGAAGAGTTTGAACTTGAAGTTCGTGATACTAAACGCGGTGAAGAAGAACTTACTTCGGAAATCCCGAACGTGAGTGAAGAGGCTGTGAAACACCTTGACGAAAACGGTATCATCCGTGTTGGTGCTGAGGTTCGCGAAGGAGATATTCTGATTGGTAAGATCACACCTAAAGGTGAAACCGATCCTACACCAGAAGAGAAACTTCTCAGAGCAATCTTCGGAGATAAGGCTGGTGATGTGAAAGATGCATCGCTTAAGGCGCCTCCATCACTGAAAGGTGTAGTGATAGATACTAAGTTGTTCTCACGTCCGAAGAGAGACAAGGATGTTCGTTCGAAATCCAAGAAGGAGCTTGATACGCTGAAGGGTAAATACAGTAAGCAATTGGCTGATCTTCGTACGGAAATGATCAACAAGCTGACTGAACTCCTCAACGGAAAGAGCAGCAACGGTGTGAAGCACAAGTTCGGTGATGAGCTTGTGAGTAAAGGAGTGAAGTTTTCTCAGAAAGTAATTGAGAACAACTTGTTCCCCGATAAGAACATCTATCGCGATGAAAGTAATTACAATGTTCCTGAAGAAGTGAACCTGATCTCGGATGTAAGTCTCGAGAACTGGACACAGGACGATCATACGAATGAACTGATTGGTCAGTTGGTGAAGAACTACCTCTTGAAGCGTAACACCTTCGCGGGAGAGTTTAAGCGTGAACGATTTACACTGGAGGTTGGTGATGAACTGCCTACAGGAATTGTTCAGCTGGCCAAAGTATATATCGCCAAGAAGCGTAAGCTGAAAGTTGGTGATAAGATGGCGGGACGTCACGGTAACAAAGGTGTTGTGGCAAGGATCGTCCGCGAGGAGGACATGCCGTTCCTGCCTGATGGAACTCCGGTAGACATCTGTCTCAATCCCCTTGGTGTACCTTCCCGTATGAACCTTGGTCAGATCTACGAAACAGTGTTGGCATGGGCTGGGCTGAAACTTGGCAAGAAATACGCGACACCGATCTTCGATGGTGCGACACTTGATCAGGTGCAGGCTGAACTCGACGAAGCTGGTCTTCCAGAGTATGGTCGTGCTTACCTGTACGACGGTCTCACCGGTGAGAAGTTCGACCAGCCTGTAACGGTTGGGGTAGCATACATGCTGAAGCTTGGACACCTTGTAGATGACAAGATGCACGCACGTTCTATCGGGCCGTACTCATTGATTACGCAGCAACCTCTCGGTGGTAAAGCGCAGTTCGGTGGTCAGCGTTTCGGAGAGATGGAGGTTTGGGCGATTGAGGCATTCGGTGCATCGCACATCCTGCAGGAGATCCTGACGATCAAGTCGGATGACGTGATCGGCCGCGCGAAGGCGTACGAAGCGATCGTAAAAGGTGAGAATATGCGCAAGCCAAATATTCCTGAATCATTCAATGTATTGGTTCATGAATTGCGCGGTCTCGCTCTTGAGATTACGATGGACTAACATCAACGTCGTGCCGTCGAACAACTGGAACTAGTAACTAGAAACTCGAAACTGAAAACTATAAATATGTCTTTCAGAAAAAATAAAAAGATCAACAACGACTTCTCAAAGATCACCATCAGCCTTGCTTCTCCGGAATCTATTCTGGAGAGCTCTCATGGCGAGGTGACGCAGCCGGAAACCATCAACTACCGGACATACAAACCTGAAATGGGTGGTCTGTTCTGTGAAAGAATTTTTGGGCCAGTGAAAGACTGGGAATGTCATTGTGGTAAGTATAAAAGAATTCGCTACAAAGGGATCATCTGTGATCGCTGCGGTGTTGAGGTAACTGAGAAGAAGGTTCGCCGCGAGCGCATGGGACACATTGAGCTTGTAGTGCCAGTTGCTCATATCTGGTACTTCCGTTCACTCCCTAACAAGATCGGTTATCTTCTTGGCCTCGCTACGAAGAAGCTTGATCAGATCATTTATTACGAGCGCTATGTCGTCATTCAACCTGGTATAAAGGAAGAGGATGGCATTAACAGGCTGGACTTCCTGACTGAGGAAGAATATCTGGATATTCTGGATAAACTGCCGCGCGAGAACCAAATGCTTGACGATAACGATCCTAAGAAATTCATCGCCAAAATGGGTGCGGAAGCTCTTGAGATGCTTCTTTCACGCACGCGGTTAGATGAGCTTTCTTATGAGCTGCGTCACCAGGCTGCTACGGATACTTCTCAGCAACGCAAGGCGGAAGCGCTGAAGCGTCTGAAAGTTGTAGAAGCTTTCCGCGATGCTAAAACTCGTATTGAAAACAAGCCTGAGTGGATGGTCATCAAGATGGTGCCTGTAATTCCTCCTGAGCTTAGACCATTGGTGCCATTGGATGGCGGTCGTTTTGCAACCTCAGACCTGAATGACCTCTACAGGCGCGTCATTATCAGAAATAATCGTCTTAAGAGACTTATTGATATCAAAGCCCCTGAAGTAATCCTTCGTAACGAGAAGCGGATGCTCCAGGAAGCCGTTGATTCATTGTTCGACAATTCAAGAAAGGTTAACGCCGTGCGTTCCGATGGAAACCGCGCGTTGAAATCTCTCAGTGATATGTTGAAAGGAAAGCAGGGACGCTTCCGTCAGAACCTTCTTGGAAAACGGGTTGACTATTCTGGTCGTTCCGTAATCGTCGTTGGTCCTGAATTGAAGCTGCACGAATGCGGTCTTCCCAAAGACATGGCTGCGGAATTGTTCAAGCCTTTCATTATTCGCAAGCTCATCGAAAGAGGAATTGTGAAGACGGTGAAATCCGCCAAGAAGATCGTCGACAGAAAAGATCCTGTAATCTGGGATATTTTGGAGAATGTGTTGAAAGGACATCCTGTTCTTCTGAACCGCGCTCCAACACTTCACAGACTTGGTATCCAGGCATTCCAGCCAAAGCTGATCGAAGGAAAAGCGATTCAGCTTCACCCTCTGGTTTGTACGGCGTTTAACGCGGACTTTGACGGTGACCAGATGGCGGTACACGTGCCTCTAGGACAGGAAGCAATCCTCGAAGCATCATTGCTGATGCTTTCGTCGCACAACATCCTGAACCCTGCGAACGGCGCGCCGATCACTGTTCCTTCACAGGACATGGTTCTCGGGCTGTACTACCTCACAAAAGGAAGAAAGAGTACGCCTGAATTCCCGATCAAAGGAGAAGGCAAGCGATTCTATTCTGCTGAAGAAGTAATCGTTGCTTACAACGAAGGAAGACTTTCCAAGCATGCGAACATCAAAGTTCGAGTGAGTGTAAAAGATAAGAAGACCGGCGAGCTGGGTATGAAGATGATCGAGACTGTAACAGGTCGCGTGATCTTTAATCAGTATGTTCCGGAAGAAGTTGGATTCGTGGATGAGCTGCTCACCAAGAAGAAGCTGCAAACCATCATCTCTGATATCTTCAAGATTGCTGGTCAGTCGAAGACAGCGAAATTCCTGGATGACATCAAGGAACTTGGATTCCAGATGGCATACCGTGGTGGTCTGTCGATGGGATTGAACGATGTAAAAGTTCCTGCTGAGAAAGAGAAGCTTGTTGCCAATGCGCAAGAAGAAGTTGATGCAGTTTGGAACAACTATATGATGGGTCTGATCACAGATAACGAGCGCTACAATCAGGTGATCGATATCTGGACAAGAACCAATACACTTCTGACATCCACACTGATGAGACAGCTTGAGGATGATCAGCAGGGATTCAACTCGATCTACATGATGATGCACTCAGGAGCCCGTGGTTCCAGAGAGCAGATTCGTCAGCTGGGCGGGATGCGTGGTTTGATGGCGAAGCCTCAGAAGAACCTTGCGGGTTCAGTGGGCTCTATCATCGAAAACCCGATTCTTTCCAACTTCAAAGAAGGTCTCGACGTATTGGAGTACTTTATTTCTACTCACGGTGCGCGGAAAGGTCTTGCGGATACAGCGCTGAAAACGGCTGATGCCGGTTATCTGACACGTCGTCTTGTGGATGTGGCTCACGATCTGGTGGTCACTGAAGATGATTGCGGAACGCTTCGTGGTTTGAAAGTAACAGCGTTGAAGGATAATGAAGACATTGTTGAACCATTGTCTGAAAGGATCCTTGGCCGTGTGACTGTACACGATATTTTCGATCCCCTCACTGAAGAGCTTATTGCTCCGGCGAATACCGAGATTACAGACGAGCTTGCAAAAATCATCGAAGACACGGCTATCGAAGAAGTAGAGATTCGTTCTCTTCTGACTTGTGAGTCGAAGCAGGGAGGTTGTGCAAAATGCTACGGGCGGAATCTCGCTACCGGCAAGATGGTACAGACCGGCGAAGCTGTAGGTGTAATCGCAGCGCAGTCGATCGGGGAACCCGGAACACAGCTGACGCTCCGTACCTTCCACGTAGGGGGTACGGCATCAAACATCGCAGTGGAAGCTAACATCAAGGCGAAGTTCCCAGGCGTCCTTGAATTCGAAGGCATCCGGGTTATTGAGACTACAGACAATGAAAATAATCCGATTCAGGTGGTGATGGGTCGTACGGGCGAAATCAGGATCCTTGATTCTGAGAAGAAGCGCGTGCTGATTACGAACCACGTTCCTTACGGAGCATTCCTGAAAGTGAAAGACGGTCAGAAGGTTGAGAAGGGTGAGGAGCTTTGCTTCTGGGATCCTTACAACGCGGTGATTCTTTCTGAGTTTGACGGAACGATTGAGTACGAGTCTATCATTGAAGGTGTGACTTTCAAAGAGGAGTCGGACGAGCAGACTGGTCATCGTGAGAAAGTGATCACTGAAACAAGAGATAAGACTAAGAACCCTGCGGTTGTTGTAAAAGGAAAGAATGACTCGAAAGGATACAACATCCCGGTAGGAGCCCACCTTGCAGTTGATGCAGGTGAGCAGATCAAGGCCGGAACTGTCCTGGCGAAGATTCCTCGTACAATGGGTAAATCCCGCGATATCACGGGTGGTCTGCCAAGGGTTACGGAATTGTTTGAAGCAAGAAATCCTTCGAATCCAGCCGTAGTTTCTGAAATAGACGGGGTAGTGACTTACGGAGGTATCAAGCGTGGTAATCGCGAGATCTTTATTGAGTCGCGTGATGGCGTTCAGAAACGTTATCTGGTGCCGCTGTCGAAACACATCCTTGTTCAGGATAATGACTTCGTGAAAGCCGGTCAGCCGTTGTCAGACGGTTCGATTACACCTTCGGATATCCTTTCCATCAAGGGTCCGACTGCTGTTCAGGAATACCTGGTGAACGAGATTCAGGAAGTTTATCGCTTGCAGGGTGTGAAGATCAACGACAAGCACATCGAAGCAATCGTTAGCCAGATGATGCAAAAGGTTGAGATTATTGATCCGGGAGATACTTCATTCCTTCCTGGAGAATATGTAGACAAGCTGCAGTTTCGGGAGGACAACGACTTGGTACTCGATAAGAAGGTAGTGGTTGACGCTGGTGATTCGACGGTTTTCAAGCCTGGTCAGATCATCACCTCCCGTGAGCTTAGAGATGAAAATTCCATCCTTCGTCGGAAGGACCAGAAGCTTGCAGAGGTTCGTGACGCTATGCCTGCAGTGTCGAGACCGACGTTGCAAGGTATCACTCAGGCATCCTTGAAGACGGAGAGCTGGTTGTCAGCAGCGTCCTTCCAGGAAACGACCAAAGTACTGAGTGAAGCTGCAATTCGCGGAAAGGCTGATGCGCTTCTTGGTATGAAGGAAAATGTAATCGTTGGTCACCTCATTCCTGCGGGAACAGGTCAGCGCCATTTTGCAGATATTATTGTAACATCGAAAGATGAATATCAGTCGATGATGTCGGCAACTGAGCGAGCCAGAGACCGCGAGCGTGAGCTTCAGGACTAGAATTTAGAATCTTTATAATGGGTTGATTTCGAAAGAAGTCAACCCATTTTTATTTAGTAGAATTGTGAAATAAACCCGTCAACTATGGCAGACGATAAGAACAAGCAACAGCAGAATCAAATCAATATTGAGCTCACCGAGGAAATTGCTGAAGGCATATACTCTAATCTGGCCATGATTGCACATTCCAATAGTGAGTTTGTGATTGACTTCATCCGGCTGATGCCTGGTGTTCCGAAGGCTAAGGTGAAGTCCAGAATCGTGATCACGCCTGAGCACGCCAAGCGTTTTCTTGCCGCCCTGAAGGATAACATTGATAAGTACGAGGCTGCTTTTGGGGCTATTAAGCGGACTGACGACCTTCCAAAATTTCCCATGAATTTTGGCGGAACGATGGGTGAGGCTTGAAATCCGATTCACCAGGGCCTTATTTGTTTGTATTCCTAAAGGATGCGACCATCCTATATTATAAGCCGAAAGGACGTATTAAACCGGCTTAGCAGGCTTTTCTGTCTGGATTTCTCTGTTAAATGCTTGAAAATCTTTTAGTCCCCTTTTGCAGGTTTCCTTCTTCTCACTACCTTTGCAGTCCTTATTTCAAAAAGGTTTAAATAACTCGAAGATAAATGCCTACCATTCAACAACTTGTAAGGAAGGGACGCAAGAAATTGACTTTTAAGTCTAAATCACCCGCCCTTGACTCATGCCCTCAGAAGAGGGGAGTTTGTACTCGTGTGTACACAACTACTCCTAAGAAGCCAAACTCAGCTATGCGCAAAGTAGCTCGTGTGCGTCTCGTTAGCGGAAAGGAAGTTAACGCATACATCCCCGGAGAAGGTCACAATCTTCAGGAGCACTCAATTGTGTTGATCCGTGGTGGTCGTGTTAAGGATCTTCCAGGTGTTCGTTATCACATCATCCGTGGTGCGTTGGATACTGCGGGGGTAAATGGTCGTCTTCAAAGTCGTTCAAAATATGGTGCAAAACGTCCTAAGCCAGGAGCGGCAGCCCCTGCAGGAAAAGGTGCACCCGCTAAAGGAAAGAAATAATCGGAATTGAATCATGAGAAAGTCAAAACCTAAGAAAAGATATCTTCTGCCTGACCCTAAGTTCAACGATACTTTGGTAACGAAGTTTGTTAACTACCTGATGGAACAGGGCAAGAAAAGCACGGCTTACGGCATCTTCTACGATGCGATTTCAGTTGTTGAAAAGAAGACTAATGAAAGTGGTCTTGAAGTTTGGAAACGTGCGATGAACAATCTTACGCCTTCTGTTGAGGTAAAGAGCAGAAGAGTAGGTGGTGCAACGTTCCAGGTTCCTGTTGAAATCAGACCAGAGCGTAAGGTCAACCTCAGCATCAAATGGCTTATCGACTATTCAAGGCTTCGTGGTGAAAAGACCATGATGGACAAATTGGCTGCGGAGATCATTGCTGCTTCTAAGGGTGAAGGTGCTGCGATGAAGAAAAAGGATGATACTCATAGAATGGCTGAGGCTAACAAGGCGTTCTCACACTTCAGATTCTAACAATAAATATCGGGTAGTGCTTAAGTGTTACCCGGCTACAGACTATACAAATGGCAAGAGATCTTAAATACACCAGGAACATTGGGATTGCTGCCCACATCGACGCTGGTAAAACAACGACGACAGAACGTATCCTCTACTATTCCGGTGTGAACCACAAACTTGGTGAAGTTCACGAAGGTGCTGCAACCATGGACTGGATGGAGCAGGAGCAGGAGAGAGGTATCACCATTACGTCTGCCGCTACAACAGTATTCTGGAATTACAGAAATAATAAATACAACGTCAATATTATCGATACTCCCGGTCACGTGGATTTTACGGTTGAAGTAAACCGTTCTCTTCGCGTATTGGATGGTCTCGTTTTCCTTTTTAGTGCAGTTGATGGCGTTGAGCCTCAGTCAGAAACTAACTGGAGACTTGCTGATAACTACAAAGTAGCTCGTATAGGCTTTGTCAATAAGATGGACCGTGCAGGTTCAGACTTCCTTGGCGTGTGTAAGCAAGTGAAAGAAAAGCTGGGATCGCATGCAGTTGCACTTCAGCTTCCAATCGGTTCTGAGGAAAATTTCAGGGGAGTTGTTGACCTGGTCAATAACCGTGGAATTATCTGGAACGAGAGTGACAAGGGGATGACCTACGAAGTCGTTCCGATTCCTGCAGATATGGAGGAGGAAGTCAAGGAATACCGTGAGAAACTTCTCGAAGCAGTGGCAGAATTTGATGAGTCGCTGATGGAAAAGTATTTTGAGGACCCTAACTCAATTTCCGAGCTGGAGATCCTTACCGCTCTTCGCAAAGCGACTATTTCGATGAAGATTGTTCCGATGGTATGTGGTTCATCTTTCAAGAATAAAGGAGTTCAAACCATGCTCGATTATGTGATGGAATTGCTTCCGTCGCCACTCGACAAGGATAACATCATCGGAACCAACCCTGATAACAACGAAGAAGTAGTGATTAAGCCAGTGGAAACTGAGCCTTTTGCTGCACTTGCATTCAAAATTGCGACAGATCCGTTTGTTGGTCGTCTCTGCTTTATTCGTGCCTACTCAGGTGTGCTTGAGTCGGGATCATACGTTTACAATACACGTTCGGAACAGAAGGAACGCATTTCCCGCGTATTCCAGATGCACGCTAATAAGCAGAATCAGATCGAAAGACTGGCTGCCGGTGACATTGGTGCGGTTGTAGGTTTCAAGGACATCAAAACGGGAGATACGCTTTGTGATGAAAAACGCAAAGTAGTACTTGAATCAATGGTATTCCCTGAGCCTGTAATCGGATACGCTATCGAGCCGAAGAAACAAGCAGATGTGGATAAGCTTGGAATGGCGATTGCCAAATTGATCGAAGAAGATCCTACGCTGCGTGTAAATTCAGATCAGGAAACTGGTCAGACTATCCTTCGCGGGATGGGAGAATTGCACCTCGAGATCATTATCGATCGCCTCAAACGTGAATTCAAAGTTGAGATCAACCAGGGTGCTCCTCAGGTTGCATACAAAGAAGCGCTTACCAAGTCTGTTGAGCATAAAGAAGTTTATAAGAAGCAGACTGGTGGTCGTGGTAAGTTCGCAGATATCGTATTTGAAATCGGTCCACGCGAACTTGCTGAAGGCGACAAGCCAGGATTGGAGTTTGTCAATGATATCGTTGGTGGTGTGATTCCTCGCGAATTCATCCCTGCGGTTCAGAAAGGTTTTGATAACGCAATGGTGAACGGACCATTGGCTGGATACCCGATTGACAACATGAAGGTTCGTCTTTTCCACGGTTCATACCACGATGTCGATTCAGATTCATTGTCATTCGAACTCGCGGCCCGTATTGGATTTAAGGAAGCAGCTGCTAAGTGTGCACCGCAACTTCTTGAGCCAATTATGAACGTTGAGGTGGTAAGCCCGGACGAATACACTGGTTCTGTGACGGGTGACCTTAACAGAAGACGTGGGGTAATGAAGGGAATGGATAGCCGTGCAGGAGCCCAGGTAATTAAAGCTGATGTGCCTTTGAAAGAACTTTTCGGATACATCACGGATTTGAGAACTCTTACCTCCGGACGTGCATCTGCATCTCTGACTTTCTCTCACTACGCGCCTGTTCCTAAGAACCTGGCTGATAAAGTGATTGAAGAAGTTAAAGGCGCTGCAATGGCGAAATAATTTTGAGACAATAACAGGATTTAGGCGATATCCTTAAACAACGACTATGAACCAAAAAATCAGAATCAAACTAAAGTCTTACGATCATAACCTCGTCGATAAATCATCTGAGAAGATCGTCAGAGCGGTGAAAGCCACCGGCGCAGTAGTGAGCGGTCCGATTCCGCTTCCAACAGAAAAGGAAAAATTCACAGTTCTTCGTTCACCGCACGTGAATAAGAAGTCACGTGAACAGTTCCAACTCTGCACGTACAAGAGACTCGTTGATATCTATTCGAATAGTGCCAAGACGGTTGATGCCCTTATGAAGCTTGAGCTTCCCAGCGGTGTTGACGTTGAGATCAAAGTATAGTTAGAACAACAGCATTACATTAAAGCCACATTGCCTGCAGTGTGGCTTTTCTTTTAATGTCCTTCCGGCCTCTTAAACCTGAGAACGTCGTCGGGTGTGTCGAGGTCGATTTCTCCGCCAGGAAAGTCGATGCTAATTACTTCGTCAATTCCTGCCTCTATTACCCGCCGTGCCCCTTCGTGGTTGTCGAGATTCAAAAGCACACTATAATGATTGCGTGGAAATACTGCGGGAACGCCGCGTACTCCCCCGTAAGAAGAAGCAACAATACCGCTATGCTCGTTGAATACTGTGATGAGATTTATGAGGTGTTCCGCAGTAAGGAATGGTTGATCACAAACAAAGAAAAGTACTCCATCAGGGGACTCACCTGCAACAGAAGACAGCCCCGCCTTAATAGAGCTTCCAATTCCTTCAGCCCAATTTGGATTCGTCACTACCTGGATGTTCGGGAAATCTGAAACAACTGAAAGATGTTGTTCGAACCTGGCACCCAGAACTACGGTAAGCGGTGCGTTTTTTACTTTTGTCGCCTCATTGATCGCGCGTCTTAGAAGCGTTTCTCCGTTAAGAATAAGTAGCTGTTTTGACGAGCCCATCCGGCGCGATTCACCGGCAGCAAGCAATATCATGAAGATACGTTTCATTTACAGAAGTATATGCTTGGTATTCAAGATGGTTAAGAGACATTGTGCTGTTGATCCGAAGGAGTTGACAGATAAAGTTGTTTGAAGACCTGCTCCGTCGCTTTGTCTCGGGTATGAATTGGTCCGGATCGATATTTTAGGAAGCCTCCGGATCTTTGCGCGAATTTGCCCTGGATTTCAGCGACGATACTTATGGCAATCTCATCCGGTGTTTCAGCGCCAATATCAAGTCCGATGGGAGAGTGAATTCTATCCAGATCGGTCATGTCAATTGAGAATCCTTCTTCTTCAAATTCATGAAGCATCTTGTCAAATCTTTTTCTTGGTCCCAGTATTCCGATATAGGGTGTTGGTGTCTTAAGGAGTTTTTTTAATACGTCCCTGTCGTATTCATAATTATGCGACATCAAAACACAGGCGGAGTACTCGGTGATGTTGAAGTCACGATCGATAAATGACCGGTTGCATAACGAAAGGTTATCAGCGTCAGGAAAGAATACAGGAGCTATATGAGCCACGCATTCATCGGTTACAGTTACATTCCATCCGAGAGACTTTGCCAGCTGGCTTACCGGACGCGCATCGAACCCGCCACCAAATATCATAAGCGAAACGGAAGGTTGGATGATTTCAATGAAAACATCAACTTCTTCTCCCTCTAATTCGAAAGTCTTGGTTTCAGATTTTTTTGAGGTAAACGCTTTGACCAATTCGTTGTGAAGAATTGTCAGTCGTGGATCGGATTCTATCTCGAGGGCATTTAGCTTGTCATCTATGAGATATCTTTTTCCGGTTAGCGATAAGGAACGAGTAACAGTAGCTAGTGCGTATGTTCCGTTTCTTGAGATCATTTCACGGAAAGTTTTTACTACGCCAGAATGATTCGTATCAACAGGCTCGATGAGGACGTCAATGACGCCATTACATCCCAGTCCGATTCCCAGTTTTTGATTGCTTTCTTCGCGCGTATCGTAAGTGATGGTCATTGGCTTGCCAGATGACATTACCTGTCTGGCCTTTCGAAGTGCGTCTCCTTCCAGGCATCCGCCACTGATGGATCCAACCCATTTGCCATCGTCAGTGATCAGCATTCGCGCGCCTGGGCTTCTGTAAGATGATCCTCTCACCTTTACAACGGTAGCGATAGCCGCACTTCTTTTTGAGAAGTCTATCCGATCATGTTCTGCAATGATTGTTTTTAGCTCTTTCATTCATTGTTATTTCCGTACCGACTTCACTTCTTCCGGTTTCACCGCCTCGCCTTTGTTGCCCCAGCTGTTTCTGATATAATTCAATACGTCACTTGCCTCGGCATCAGTGAGCTCGATTGGCGGCATATAGCCATTGTATACCACGCCGTTTACCTTAATCTCTCCGCTCACACCAAAAAGCGTCTGTTCGATGGAACGTTTCTTGTCGGCCATGAGGTAGTCAGACTTTGCCAATGGCGGAAATAAATCTGTTACACCCTCACCATTTTCCATATGGCAACTCATACACTGTGTTTCGTAAATATCCTTGCCCCGTGCTATGCTTGCCTTCAGATCGAAAGTTTGGGGAGGACCAAACGCCGCGAAGAAAGGAGCCGAGATAAAAAAAAGGATCGGCGCAATTATTACTTTTCTGAATTTCATTAAACTTTTTTTATTATGTTTTTATATGCTTTCAATTTTGAAAGGTAGTTTCCTGATTCGTTTTCCTGTAAGATCAAATATTGCATTCGTCAAGGCCGGGGCAAACGGAGGTAAGGCTGGCTCACCTACTCC
>JAEYXN010000210.1 GCA_023431285.1 Bacteroidota bacterium | reverse complement strand
GAAGAACGGATTGAAGTTATCATGCCTTCGATAAGGGAGGCCGCGGTGATGTCTGCCCTGCGTCGTGCTCACCCTTACGAAGAAGTTGCCTATTACTTATCCAGCCTAATCAATGAAAATCAGGAGGTTGGCTCCGGAATGGTTGGTGAACTCGATGGCCCCATGGAACCTTCGGCGTTCCTGCAAAGTTTAAAAACTAAGATGGGCCTGCGGGTCATAAGACATACAGCATTAATTGATAGGCCGGTAAAGACGGTGGCAGTCTGCGGAGGGGCAGGCAGTTTTCTCTTGTCTACCGCTATTCGCAGAGGAGCCGATGTTTTTGTTTCGGCCGATTTCAAATACCATGAGTTTTTTGATGCAGACAACAGGATCGTAATTGCCGATATTGGACATTACGAGAGTGAGGTTTTCACCAAAGACCTCTTAAAGGAGGTTTTAATGAAAAAATTTCCTACTTTTGCGATCAATTTTTCCGAGAGCGTCACAAATCCAATAAGCTATATTTAACTAATGGAAAATCAATCAGTTGCGCAGAAACTTGAAGCGCTTGTAAAACTCCAATCCATAGACAGCAAGTTAGACGAACTGAAAAAGCTGCGGGGCGATCTGCCGGACGAGGTTCAGGACCTGGCTGATGAGATTGAAGGATATAATACCCGTTTAGAACGCTACGAATCCGAGCTCAAGGACATAGAAGAAGGAAACAAGAAGTATAAGGAAGGGATCAAAGAGGCGGAAAAGCTGATCAAGAAATACACTGAACAGCAGAAAAACGTAAGAAATAACCGCGAATTTGACGCCATTACGAAAGAAATAGAGCTCCAGGAACTTGAAATCCAGTTGTGCGAAAAGAAGATCAAGGAGGGAAAAGAGAGCATTCAGAATAAGAAGGACGAGATCGAAAGAACGAATACCTTAATCAAGGAGCGCAACGATCACCTCGACAACAAGAAGAAAGAACTCGATGAGATCCTGGCTGAGAGCCACGAAGAAGAAAGACGCCTCCTTGCAGAGCGCGAAAAAGCATCCGAAAAAATCGAAGATAAATTATTGAAGTACTATGAACGCCTCCGCGGGAGTCTTTCAAACGGCTTGGCGGTAGTTCGGGTAGTTCGCGGCGCTGCAGAAGGTTGCAACATTGTTATCCCTCCTCAGAAAATCGCTGAAATTCGTGAGAAGAAGAAAATAGTTATCGATGAGCACTCCGGCCGAATCCTTGCTGATGTCGACATGGACAGCCTCGACGAAGGCGACAAACCTAAGTCGGCGAAAGCCCCTGTCGTTGCTCCCACCAGACGGAAGAAAGTTGAGTAAGACTTACAATAAAGGAATTCATCAAAAGGCACTCGTCACGATGTGCCTTTTTTTGTTTGGTGCTGTTGCTAACGCACAGGAGTTTCAATTCTCCAATGAAGGCCTCCAACACTATCGGAAGATCCTTAACCTCAATCCCGGTCAGGCAAGAACGATAGGAGGCACGACTCCCTCCAATGAGTACATTCGTGCGTTCGCTGAAGCGGCAGAACTCATCTTAACAGAAGACCAGGATAAATTCGCTTCCTATGAAGAAGCATTCGACAAACGCGTCAACAAGAAATCCGGTACGGCGTCGGGGGCGAATGAACTCTTCCTGAAAGCGGAGTCGCACCTGCACTGGATGTTCGTCTACCTGAAATTCGGACGTGAATTCGATGCAGCCTTACAACTTCGTAAAGCCTATCTCATTACCCGGGAAGCCCGAAGAAAATTTCCAACATACAAAGCGATCTTAAAGACATCGGGTTTGATCAATGTCATCATCGGCTCTGTCCCTGATAAGTATAACTGGGTTCTTAGTCTGCTGGATATGCAAGGTGATGTATCTGAAGGATTAAACCAGTTACAGACGCTGGCGACATCAACGCATGTGCTGGCCCGCGAAGCAACCTTGTGGCATGCTTTCATCCTGGGTTTTGTGCTACAGCAGCCGCGCGAGGGACTGACCGAAATAGCTATGGTAACGACAGATTCATTACTCGCCAGTGATTTTCTTTCAGCGAATCTTTACATCAAGAATTCCGAGAGTGAAAAAGCGCTTGAGCGAATTCGTCGCATGGAGCAAAACATACGCCCGGCAGACTTTCCATACCTGTTTTATCTGAAAGCGGAAGTTCTCCTTCACAAAGGCCTTTATTCAGAAAGTATAATTGCTTACGAGGATTTTATTCAGCACTATAAAGGGCAGAATTACCTGAAGGATTCTTTTTACAAGATCGGAATATGTCACTGGATTCTTGACGCCAAAGTTTCCGCTGAAAAATCATTCGCCACCGCTAAACGAACCGGAAAAGAGACCACAGAAGCTGATAAGTATGCATCGAGGGCACTCCTGGAAGATGTTCTACCTGCAACTCCATTAATTCAATTTAGATACTATACAGACGGCGGATACTATGAAGAGGCGCTTGCAATAAGTCGGACTTTGGATGCAGGAAAGCTCACGCGCCCGAAAGACAAACTGGAATTTCTCTACCGGCAGGCAAGACTCTATCATAAACTGGACAGTCTTGAGAAAGCAGTACAACTTTATCAACAGACCATCAACAACGACCAGGACTCGGGGTGGTATTTTGCTCCTAATGCATGTCTGCAACTGGGATATATTTCGATGGATGCTGGAAACATCAAAGAAGCACGCGATTATTTCAACAAAGCGCTGAGTTACCGAAGGCATGAGTATAAGAACAGCATCGACAGCAAGGCGCGGTCGGCGCTTGATCAGCTCAAGGAGCGCAGGTGAGACACGTCGTTATGCACTTCCACCTGAAACATCGACCCGGTGTAAGTGAGTACATAGAGACAAAGATTCTCGTGTTCAAAAAAATCCATTGAGCGTAACGGGTAGTTGAGCAGATGACATAGCAGAATGCGTATAGCCCTGCCGTGCATGCAGATCAGAATCGTTTTTTCATCTTCATGTTTCAGAATGTGATCGACGGCGGGTTTCATCCGGGCAATCACATCCTCAGGGCTTTCTCCCTTCTCGATCTTCAATGTAGTATTCCCCAGCTGCCATTGCTTGATCATGTAATGATAGTACTCATCCTCAGCAGGAGTGACAGGATGCCCCTCCTTTGTTCCCCAGCTGATCTCATTTAAACCTGCAAGTTCTTCATGAGGTATTCCAAGTCCTATGAAGCGTTCAACCGATTGCCGGCTTCTTTTCAGCGCAGATGTATAAACTTTGTCGAACGAGATATCCTTGTATTTTTCAAAAAAAGCATCAGCCTGTGCCCTTCCGCGATCATTGAGATTGGTATCCACACCGCTTCCCTGAACTATATTTTTTTGATTGAAATCAGTTTGGCCGTGCCTGATGAGATAGATTTTTTTGATGCTCAATTTTGCTGTATTTTTGGCGCTGCCATTTGCCATTAACGGCCTTCCAGAGAACGCAAGGGCTTTGCAAGCTGGCGCAAAAATAGAAAAATTGTTCACAGTTCCATTCATCAGCAACGTGGATAGTCACCATGGGAGTCTTTAGATCGGAAGCCACACCTGACACATTAAACGCATTTTCCAAAGGAACGCTTGGCGAACATCTTGGGATCATCTTCACTGTCGTTGGCGACGATTTTCTTGAAGCAAGAATGCCGGTGGACAATCGAACTCTTCAACCGATGGGCCTTTTGCACGGTGGCGCATCCGTTGCTCTCGCCGAAACCCTCGGCAGTGTAGCGGCAACGTTATGCGTAGACCCAGAAACACAATTCTGTGTCGGTCTTGAAATCAACGCCAACCACATAAAAGGTGTCCGCTCCGGGATCGTTACAGGAACAGCGAGGCCCATTCATGTCGGAAAAAAAACGCAGGTGTGGGAAATACGGATTGTTAACGAACAAAAAGATCTGGTTTGTGTTAGCCGGATTACCATTGCGGTCCTGGACAAAACACAAAAAGCGGGATAGATATGAAGCTTTCGTCTGACGTTATCGAATCTTCTATTCACGAGACCCACTTATTGAATTTTCTGATTCAATTCTCATTTGAAAACCGATACTCTTTGGCTGCGTGGCAATTGCCCGACAAGAAGTCGCGACTCATTGTCCTGGCGAAAACAACCCGAAGACTCCTGCGAAATGAAATGCTCGAAGATCTCGAGCCGGGTTTCATCTTTGCTCCTTTCGACAGAGAGGCCGAAGTAACCTTTCTTCCGTCGGAGCTGCAATTCCGAATTGACAACGAAATTCTTTCAAACCCGACAAACTCAAGGGAATCATATTCGCACGAATGGCTTAAAGAGCACCTGAAACCTGCCACTGATACCGTTGACATTCCTTTTCATACAAATGACGATCAGGGGTACCAGTCAGAGTCGGATTATATAAACCTTGTAAAAGAAAGTTTGCTGGAAATTGAGACGGGTACCTTCGATAAAGTTGTACCATCACGCAGAAAGATTGTCTCTCTCCCAGCAGGATTTACAGTTGCCAAATCTTTTCTGAAATTATGCAAAGCATATCCTCAGGCGTTTGTGTCTCTTGTGAGTTCTCCGGACACAGGTACCTGGATGGGAGCTTCTCCTGAAGAACTTGTCAGGGTTGAAGATCATACTACTTTCCGCACCGTCGCTCTCGCCGGGACTCAGCCATACCACGACGGCATCAATATTCGAAAAGTAGCGTGGACGCAAAAGGAAATAGAAGAACAGGCATTGGTAGAACGATACATCATCAGTTGCTTTAAGAAAATCCGTCTTCGTGAATACGACGAAGTGGGTCCAAAAACTGTGGTCGCCGGAAATCTTATGCACCTGAAAAGTGAGTTCACGGTAAATATGAAGGAAACGAATTTCCCTCAGCTTGCATCTACCATGCTTCAACTTTTGCATCCCACTTCCGCTATATGCGGTACACCCCTGAATGCTTCTCTTGAATTCCTGAAAGCCAGAGAAGGGTATGATCGGAAATTTTATTCGGGTTATCTCGGACCTGTAAACATTGACGAAAAGATTGACATCTTTGTCAACCTCCGTTGTATGCAGCTGCAGCGTGAGAAGGCGGTTCTTTTCGCCGGAGCTGGAGTTACGATTGACTCAGTGCCGGAACAGGAATGGGAGGAAACTGAAATGAAAATGAATACACTACTTCGCGTAGTGCAAAGCTGACCACATGAACCGTTACCAACCGATTTATGACATCGCTGAAATTTGCGCAAAACGCGAGGTCCGTCAGGCAGTGTTATGTCCTGGTTCGCGCTGCGCTCCTCTTACGATCGCGTTCGTGCGTCATCCTTTGATCGAACAAAAGATCTTCCCTGATGAAAGAAGTGCAGCATTCATTGCTTTGGGAGTCGCGCAACAAACACAATCTCCTACTGTGCTCGTTTGTACTTCAGGAAGCGCCGCATATAACTTTGCCCCTGCCGTCGCAGAGGCTTTCTTTAGTCAGACTCCCCTGTTAATCTTCACCGCGGACCGTCCTCCCGAATGGATCGCTCAACACGATGGTCAAACGATTCATCAGTCGGGTATCTTTGGACAACATGTAAAAAAGTCTTTCAACCTACCTGTGGACTATGATCATCCTGATAGTCTCTGGGCCATTAACAGAATAATTAACGAGGCCATCAATGTGTCAATGCAGGAACCGCGAGGCCCGGTACATATAAATACGCCGTTTCGTGAGCCACTTTATCCTGCGAAAGACGCGGAATTTTCGTTCTCCGACTCCGTGCGCTTGATGGAGGAACTTCCTTCATCGTTTGGATTGTCAACGGCGCACATGGATTTCATCTCTGCCAATTTCAGCAAGTTTCATAATGTTCTTGTCGTAGCGGGTCAAAGTGAATATGATTCTTCTCTCGTTGCAGCATTGGGTGCGGCTTCAAAGAAACACAGCCTTCCGATCGCAGGAGACATAATTTCCAATATGCATTCATTGGAAGATGTGGTCCGCCATACGGATACTTTTCTCGGACAGGCCACAGCCGACATCAAAAGAATGCTTGGACCCGACCTTGTGATTTCTTTCGGCAAGTCGACGATCTCCAAGAATCTGAAACTCTTCCTTAGACAATTCAAACCGTCGGAACACTGGCATATTCAGTATAATGATCTGGCAGCGGACACTTACCAAAGTACAACCCATACCATACACGCAGCACCTGAAGAAGCTTTTCGTTTCCTTGAAAGTCTTCCAACAAAGGAAACATTCGATCATCAGAAGCAGCGCAATTTCTTCAAGTTGTGGGAAGTGGAAGAACGACGGTCCACGCGTGTATTAAAGGAATTCTTTCCTCTTAATGACGTTACAGAACTTGACCTGGTGAATGAAGTCATTCAAAACCTTCCTGAAAAATGTAACCTCCATGTGGCAAACAGTATGAGCGTGCGATACGCAAACCATATCGGGCTGTCAAGTCAGCAATCGGACGTGCGGGTGTTCGCCAACAGAGGTACGAGCGGAATTGATGGATGTACCAGCACAGCTGTGGGCCATAGTCTCAGCAATGATCTTCCCAACGTACTGATTACGGGAGACATTGCATTCTTTTACGACAGAAACGCCTTCTGGCACAATTATCCGCTGCCCAATCTGAGGATATTACTGCTGAATAATCACGGAGGAATTATATTTGGCATGATCGACGGGCCGGGGTCTATTCCGGAATCCGACGAATACTTTGTAACGCGTCAGAATCTCGATGCAAAAAAACTGTGTGAAGAGTTTGGATTTGAATACCTCAAAC
>JAEYXN010000197.1 GCA_023431285.1 Bacteroidota bacterium | reverse complement strand
GGATAAGGTAGAGAAGATCATCTTCAATCTTCTTTCCAACGCATTCAAGTTTACACCGGAGAATGGGAATGTCACCGTGTCTGTATCCACATCCCAACGCGAAGGCCGCGATTATCTCCAGATTGAGGTTCGTGATACGGGAATTGGTATACCCGCCGACAAGCTTGGAAGCATTTTCGAGCGGTTCTTCCAGCACGAAACTCCTGATTCTGTGGTCAATCAAGGCAGCGGTATCGGACTGTCAATCACACAGGAATTTGTAAAAGTGCATGGCGGATTCATCCAGGTGCACAGCGAAGTGGGAAAAGGAAGTACGTTCCAGGTGTGGTTACCTGTGGCTCCGCTGAATAGCCCTGCCGTTGCGGAGTCCGCGGATGATTCGCCCGACCACGAAGAGGAAGTGGATGAGATGCATGAAGCCGGTGCGGATTCCCGGCCCATACTTCTGCTCGTGGAGGACAATGAGGATTTTCGTTCTTATCTTAAGGACAATCTGAAGACAACTTATCATATTATTGAGGCTCCGAACGGAAAGGTGGGGTGGGAGAAAGCCCTCGCGGGGATTCCGGATCTTATCGTGAGCGATGTAATGATGCCTGAGATGGACGGCTACGAGCTATGTCGTAAAGTGAAGAATGATGCGCACACTTCGCATATCCCCGTCATACTTCTTACGGCGCGCACGGCGGAGGAACAAAAAATGGAAGGTTTCGGCGCCGGTGCTAATGATTACATTACAAAACCGTTCAATTTTGATATTCTACAGGCGCGGATCCGCAACCTGATCACAGACCGCCAGGCACTGCAAAAGCATTTCCCTAAGATGTTGGAAGTGAAGGCCAGTGAGATTCAGGTGACTACACACGATGAGAAACTGATTCGCTCCAGTATCGAGATCGTTGAGCAGAACCTGACCAACAAAGACTTTTCTGTAGAGGAGCTCAGTCGCCATCTGGGCATGAGCCGCGTTCTATTATATAAGAAGCTTCTTGCGCTCACTGGAAAAACGCCGATTGAGTTTATCCGCACAATCAGGATGCAACGGGCTGCCCAGCTGTTGGAGAAAAGCCAATATACCATTTCAGAAGTGGCCTACCAGGTCGGGATCAACAATCCAAAGTATTTTGCCAAGTACTTCAAGGATGA
The DNA here is from genome assembly GCA_023431285.1 of Bacteroidota bacterium. Lineage (GTDB taxonomy): Bacteria > Bacteroidota > Bacteroidia > Cytophagales > Cyclobacteriaceae > Ohtaekwangia. The sequence continues at coordinate 20,480 of JAEYXN010000197.1, read as the reverse complement.
GTACAATATGTTGCCTTCAGCATACGCGGCCGAGAAGCGCGCGAAGAAAACTCAATAAGATGTGGAGTGATATGCTTTGTAATAATGAGCAGAAGGTCAGGATATCAAACAACGTAGTTGAATATCAGTATGATTGCCATAGTGATCACGAGATAGATAAATATCTCGGCGGCTAACAAATATCTTCGGGTCTTGTTTTGATGAGATGCCATACTGCCCTCGTAAGAGGATAAGGCAATACTACAAAACGATTGATCCGTCGATGGTACATGAATCTTCAAAACTAGGGAGCGTTTTGTTATAACTGATTTCAATCGTTCATTTCTGTTTCCTGTCACCCTGTTTATTTCCGGCAGGTATACACTTTCGACAATCCCATTTTCACCCATCCTTTTGTTCACGCCATCAAGCGATCACCTCTGTTTCCCATTAAACCAGCAGAATCGTCTTGCAAAAGGTTTCAATCCTTTGGGATTGTGAATTGGGCAGTGTGTGTCCGGTCACCCGGCACCGAAACACCGAAATCTGCGCTGTAATCGTTTGTTTTCCCGTTGGCAACGATTGTTTTCTTTACAAATGGATACCCACAAATAAACATTTGAACCACCTGTTTTAACCGGTTCGCCTATACATGCGAACAAACCGGTACCCATTCAAGCATCAATCGCCGCTACCTTTATGCAACCGATTTCTATTTAGTGCAAATACAAGACTTAGTTTGGGTTGATGTGATTGAATCCGGTCGGATGGGAAACCATCTGGCTGGGCCAGTCCATGGGGGCCGCAAGGCCTCCATGGATAATCCCGCGACCCGCTAATTATATATAGAGTTCCGTAACTCACTAAACAATTTCATTTATAACACCCAAAAACCTAATTATGAAAAAAGTCTACCGAAGCTTGGGAACATTAGCTTCTGTGCTTTTGCTGCTATTCGGGTTTCTTCCGGCATACGCCCAGGAACACACGGTAACGGGGAAAGTCACAGATCAGAATGGCATGGAAATGCCAGGCGTAAACGTGGTGGTGAAAGGCACCACCAGAGGTACTACTACAAACTCAGCAGGGATATACAATCTTGATGCTGCTCCGGAAGATGTTCTGGTGATCTCTTTCATCGGATACACCTCCCAGGAAAGAAAAGTTGGTTCCGCAACAACAATCGATATCGTGTTACAGGAAGACGTGGCCACCTTGCAGGAGGTCGTTGTCGTGGGTTATGGTACGCAAAAGAAGAGCGACCTGACCGGCGCGGTTGCGTCAGTTGACGGTGATAAGATCCGCAACGCAGTAACTGCCAGCGTCGACCAGGCCCTCCAGGGTCGTGTTGCGGGGGTGCAGGTACTGCAAAACTCCGGGCAACCCGGTGGTGCGGTGTCTATCCGCGTTCGCGGAACGACATCCATTACTCAAGGGAGTGAGCCACTCTACGTTATAGATGGAATTCAGGTGGGTGGAAGCGCAGGAGGGATTGCTGGTTTCGACTGGCAGGGAGGTGCAGGGGGGCAACAGGGTGCTGCGGTCAACCCTATGGCGTCATTGAACCCCAATGATATTGAGAGCATCGAAGTATTAAAAGATGCCTCTGCTACAGCAATCTTCGGATCACGCGGCGCAAATGGTGTGGTGATCATCACGACAAAACGCGGAAAGAAAGGTATCCCAACCCTTTCGTACAACGGGTTCTACTCAATGCAGGATGTTTACAAAACGTTCGATATGATGAACCTAAAGGAGTATGCCGCATATAACAACGAGGTGGCTGATGAAGTGTCATCGATCACCGCGAATGAAAGATTTGCAGATCCTACTCTGCTGGGTCGTGGAACAGACTGGCAGGCTGCGATCTTCCAACCTGCACCGATGCAGAGCCACTCTCTGACGCTCTCAGGTGGAAATGAGAATACCACTTATGTTTTCTCAGGAGGCTACTTCAAACAGGATGGTATTATTATCGGATCAGATTTTGAACGCTTCAACACGCGCCTCAGACTTGAGACAAAGGTGCGCGACAACATTAGACTTGGCGCCAACCTCTCGCTCTCCAGACGATTCGAAACAATCACTTTGAATGACGGTGGAGACGGTGTGATCTCGCAGGCTGCGCAGATGCCGCCGCACATCCCGGTTCGTAACTTTGACGGATCATTTGCAGGTCCTGATCAGCAGAATGGCTCTGCCCAGATAGGTGCAAACCCAGTAGCCCTTGCGTTATTGCGGAATAACACTGTACGCAACAATCGCGTAATGACAAACTTGTTTGGCGACGTGAAGATTATCAACGGTCTTAATTTCTTCACCGAAGTCAACCTCGATTATAACAATGGTAACAATAAAGCATTTCAGCCTTCCTACCAATGGGGACAGATCCGAAACCCGGTAAGCCGTTTGGGTCTGAGAACGGATGAAAGCCTTTATTGGGCGTGGAACAACCGCCTGACTTATCAGAAACAGGTTGGCGATCATGATTTCAATATCATGGTGGCACAGGAAGTACAAAAGGGACGTTGGGAAAACATGACCCTTTACAAGATTAATGTCCCTAACGACATTCCTCAACCTAACCAGGGAGACACTGGCATCGAGCCCACTGGTGGAACGGGCTGGAACTCATTGTTGTCATATTTCGCTCGTGCAAATTATTCGTTTGGCGACCGTTATCTCCTGACTGCAACTCTCCGCCGCGATGGTTCTTCAAGATTTGGAGAGCAAAGACGTTGGGGATGGTTCCCTTCAGTTTCTGTGGGATGGAAGATCAACCAGGAAGATTTCCTTTCAGGTTCGGAAGCTATCAGCCTTCTTAAGCTGAGAGCAGGATGGGGTACTACGGGTAACCAGGATATTGCTGATTATGCTTTCGGTTCTGCTCTTGCCTCTGAGAACTCTGAGTTTGGAGGTGCTGTGCGAAACGTCCGTTACTCAAACCCGACCTTGCAATGGGAGTCAACAACGCAATACAACGTAGGACTTGACCTTGGTTTACTTGACGACCGCATTTCTATTACGGCAGAAGTGTACATGAAGAACACAGACAACCTGCTTTTGAGTGTGCCCCTCCCCGCGGTGTTCGGTTCTCAAGTGGCAGGTCCATTCGCCAACATTGGAGAGATGGAAAACAAAGGGATTGAGCTCGGTTTGAGCACGGTTAATATGGATAAAGGCAAGTTCAAGTGGACTACGAGTGCCAACTTAACTGTTAACCGCAACAAGGTAACTGCTCTTGCTGGTGTTCCCCTGCGCAATGCTCTGTATTGGTATACCGGCTTCCAGTCTGCAACAGTTACCATGCCTGGATATCCAGTGGCACAATTCTATGGTTACGTGATGGAAGGTATCTTCAAAACAAAAGAAGAGATCCAGAATCACGCAGTTCAGATTGCCGGCGGACCTGACGGAACAAACCTTATCGAAAGAACTACAGGTGTATGGTTAGGTGATATCAAATGGAAAGATGTTAATGGTGATGGCGTTATAAACGCTGACGATCAGACTGTCATCGGTGATCCAAACCCTGATTTTACATTTGGTTTCGACAACACTTTAACCTATAGCAGATTTACCCTGTATGCTCAGCTGGTGGGTGTAGTCGGAGGGGATATCCTTAACTATTCACGTGCACGTAACGAGCAAATGGTAACAACATTTGACAACCAGTCACGGACTGTAGTAGACCGCGCACGCACTCAGCTTACAGCCACTGGTACCGACATCAACAATATCGATCATGTTGAGCTGGTTAATCCGAATACTTCTATGCCGAGATTCGACAATGGTGGTGAAAACTTCAACCATCACATGTCGTCGCGCTGGATTGAAGACGGAACTTTCGTACGGATACAAAACCTGAGACTTGCTTATGAGGTACCGGTATCTGTGCTTTCAAAAGCCAGACTCACCAAAGCGCAGATCTACGGTAACATTCAAAACGTAGTAACATTTACGAAGTATTCAGGTCTGGATCCTCAGATCGGTAACTTCAACCAAAGCGCCCGAATGATGAACGTGGACATGGGTCGTTACCCTTCACCACGTGTGTTCACACTGGGAGTAAACATCGATTTTTAAAGAACATCTAACAGATACATAGATGAAACGATATATAAAACAAATAGCAGCCACGGTAATACTCGTCTCATTAGGCGCGTGTTCCGAGGACTTTCTAACCTACGCGCCTGAAGATCAGGCCACGGTTAACAACTGGTACCGCAGTGAAACGGAAATAAAACAAGCCACGGCATCCCTATACGGCAGACCGTGGTGGGCTTTCACAGACGTGTTTCAATGGGTTGCCGGCGATCTTTTGCCTGGTGATGTGATCCACGACTGGGATGAAGAAGGAGCGTTCTTCATGGGTTCATACAATGAATCCAACCGCCACCTTCTCGATGGATGGAGAGGACTATACGATGTTATTTCCTATTCTAACCTGATCATCGACGACATGCCAGGTATCGCCAGTGGATACGGTGTAAGTCAGCAAGTGATCAATGCCGGACTTGGTGAAGCACGTTTCTTCCGCGCTTCCGCATACTTTCAGCTCGCTGAATATTTCGGCGATGTGCCAATCGTAGAAAAGCCTGCAGCGAAAGTAGCAAACTTTGATCTATTGCTTCCACGTCATAATGTGGCTGACGTTTATGAATTCGTTCGTAGAGATCTTGCGTTCGCAGCAGAGCATCTTCCTCCGTCAAACGATGCAGGTCGTGTCACTTCATGGGCGGCTAAAGGTATGCTTGCAAAGTTGCACGTGACCGTCGCTCAGCGTAGAATAGGGACACCTGGTTTCCCCGGTTTGTCCACTGATGATTTTGCAACGGCGGCATCGCTTGCTGAAGATGTGATCAGAAACAGCGGAATCTCTTTGAACAGCAGCTACGAGGATCTTTTCAAAGTTCAGAACGAAAGCAATCCTGAAATTCTTTGGGCAGTCCAATGCTTTAATGGTGGATGGGGTTTTGGAAGTAGCCGCCAGGCCCGTTTTGCACGCCACACTGAGATAACAGGTGATGGTACTGCATGGGGTGGTGGAAAATGTATGTCATGGAATTACATCGCTAACCTTCGAAACAACTCTGAAGGTGAAACGGACCTTCGCCGCAGGGCGATCTACAGCCAACAAGGTGACTTCTACAACTATGTAGCTACTGAAAATGGAGGATATTCTTATAACATCGTTGTTCGCGATGAAGATGATGTTCAGACCAGTGGTGCTACTGGATCACTCACCAGTGTGAAGAAATACATCGTCGGTAACGATAAAGACCACGGTTTCCCTATCACTAACCAGGATTCTCCTATGGATATTTACATGCTCCGTCTTTCAGATGTGTACCTGATCTATGCTGAGGCGAAACTTGGTGCAGGAACATCTCTGTCAGGAGGCGATGGCTACAACGAATATGTTGCAGTGCGCAAGCGCGCTGGTCTCGATGCGCCAGACGATGGAAACATGACTTTCACAGATCTGCTTAACGAACGTCGTGTTGAGTTTGGTCTTGAATCACAAAGCTGGCTCGACTTTAAGCGTCGCTATTACCGTAATTCCGAAGAGGCTCTCAATTACCTGAATAGTCAGGGAAGGGCAGCTCAGTTCCGCAAGATTCTGGATAACACAACAGGTGAAAATGATCCTGCAGCTTATGAGCTTGTGTATTCCAGCGGGGACAATACCAACCCGACCCCAATCCCTGCGGGTACATACCTGGGAACAGGCAGCCGCAGCGGAAATACGAATACGCTTAGCATAAATAAGTTTAATGCAACAAAAATCCAGTTGCCGATTCCAGTGACAGAGGTTGTGACAAACCCCAAATTGAAAGAAGAACCGGTTGCATATGAGTTCCAATAAAGGTTAAGTAACAATGAAACAATTCAGAAATATTTTCTACCTGCTCCTGCCGTTTGTGGTATTGAGCATGTTTGTGATGTCCTGTGATGATGAAGATGGCGTATCGCTTGAATCTGCTGATGGCACGCCTCAAATCAAGTACATCCGAGTACCAAATCCAGACGCTGCCGATTCGCTCCTCGTTGGTGCTGAACTTGGAACAACAATCGTCATCGTGGGTGAGAACCTGGGTGGTGTTCGAAGCATTTACTTTAATGATAAACAGGCTGAACTTCTTCCGACGTGGGTGACAAACCGTACGATCTTCGCAACGGTACCTCTTCTGGCTCCCAGCGAAGTAACTGATAAGATCTATCTAACTACCGCATCCGGGGCAACGATCGAGTATCCTTTCACAGTTGCAATTCCTGCCCCTTCAGTGATCGCGGCACGGAATGAATGGCCGCGGGCTGGCGAACAGTTCGTTATTTATGGCGATTATTTCTTCGAACCTTTGTCAGTAGAGTTTACGGGAGGTGGCGAAGCAGAAGTAGTATCCGTTTCGCAAACTCAGGTCGTAGTAGAGGTTCCCGACGGAGCTACGGAAGGCCCTGTTACTGTGATAACAAATTTCGGAAGAACAACTTCATCTTTCCATTTCCGTGATTCACGTAACCTGTTCCTGAACTTCGATGAACCGGGAAAAACACCTGCTGGAGCATGGAGAAATGGGATTATTAAATCAGATGAGAACAGTCTTGATGGTAATTACCTCTTCTTCCAGGGTGTATATAACAATGGTGAAAGACTCGAGGGTGAAGGAAGTCCTTATGAAGCGCAGTTCTGGGCGAAAGCCAGTGGTCGCCCTGAAGGGAATCTTCTACCGGGTGAGCCGTGGGATTACGTTATGAAATTTGAGATCAACATTGTTGAATGGTATGGATCCGATCTTAACATTTGCTTTGCGCCTTGGGATCACGCAAATAGTAATCAGGAAGTATGGGGTAATTCCTTTAACGCCCGCGCAGTTTTTGGACCATGGAGAGAGGCGAATGAAACTTTGAGCACAGATGGGCAATGGGTTACAGTCACGATTCCAATGACTGAATTTAAATGGGCGATGGGTACGACAAAGAACCCGGCTAGTGGCGTGGATGAGGTTTCATATACAGAAGCCGCCTTCAACAAAAACGTTACAGGTAGTCTTTCTTTCTGGGTACTCTCAGCACCTGAAGCGGATAAATCGCCATTTGAATTTTACATCGACAATGTGCGGATTGTAGCGAAGTAAGGATGCTCAAAACATTAAAAATGAAAACGATTATGTTACTTAAGAATACAATCAAAGTACTTGGCATGGTACTGCTGCTTTTATCTGCCGTCACATTCAACGCTTGTGACGATGACGATAAGGGCGAGGGAAAAAATGTTGCCCTGCAAAGCTTTGGGCCTTCGCCGGCGCTACGTGGTGGCGATCTTCGGTTTATTGGCCAGAATCTGAATAAGGTTACGAAGATCACGCTTCCCGGAAACGTCGAAGTGTCTTCATTCGAACAGCAATCGCCGTCGCTGATCGTGATAAAAATACCAGAAGCCACGGCTGTGTCTGGAAAGATTATTCTTCATTCGCCAGATGGTGATATTGAAAGTAAATCTTTACTCGGAATTTCAGAGCCGATTGCGATTACGAGCATTTCACCGAATCCAGTAAGACCAGGTGAGACAGTAACGATTACTGGTACCTATCTCAACCTTGTAGAGTCTGTGATATTCAGCAATAAAAAAACTGTTGAAGATTTTGAATCGCAATCCAATACAACCATTGAGTTGATTGTACCGATTGATGCGCAAACAGGACCTTATGTATTGTCGAATGGAAAAGAGGTGCCGATACTCGTCGAGTCTGATACAGACCTTGGCGTTATAGCACCGGCGATCACATCACTCGCTCCGTTATCCATCAGAGCAGGATCAGAACTCACGATCACAGGAACAAACCTGGATCTTGTAGAGGATGTTACTTTCGGCGGGAACGTAAGGGTTGCTGATTTTGTGAGTCAATCCGCGACGGAAATTGTGATACAGGTTGCAGAAGATGCTAAGGATGGTGCTATTACAGTCCGCCCGGCATCACAGATAGAAATCACATCAGCATCATCGTTGACATTGGTGATTCCACAAATCACATCGATCACTCCTAATCCTGCGAAGAATGGGCAGAACGTCACAGTGACTGGAACCAATCTTGACTTAATCTCCGGCGTAGAGTTCGGTGGTGAAAAGATGGGTACGATCCAGGGTGGAGGAACGGCGACATCAATTTCCGTTGGTGTGCCTATCGATGCAATTGAAGGCATCGTTAAGTTTAACACGAAAGCTGACAAGAGCGTATCATCGGCGAGCGCACTTACGCTGGTGAAACCGGTGATTTCATCATTCAGTCCTGCTTCGGTCAACACCGCCAGCGATCCTTCGATCACCATTACCGGAACCAATCTGGATCTTGTGTCGGAAGTTGTTTTCGGTGGCGGATTTACAGCGACAGTCGAACCATCATCAGCCACGTCTTTAACGTTACCTGTCGTGCCTGGAAGCGTGACCGGAAAGATTACATTGAAAACCAAGAACGGTACATCGGTTGAATCTGGTAGTAACTTGACAATTGTTCCTAATGTACCGAATATTCCCTCCTTACCAGAGGTAATTACTATTGGAAGATATGTTACGATTACTGGAACAAACTTAACCGTTCCTGGTCAGATCATTCTTCCCAATGACGTAGTCGTTACACAGATCGGCGCGAAGACTGCAACATCGATTGAGTTTTTCGTACCGCTCACGGTTACTGCTGGTGTAGGTCGAATTAAATTTGTCACGAACAAGAATGAGATTTACCTGTCACCTGAAACAGCATTTAAGTTTGCCGGTGTAGATCCAATTCTAGATCCAGGATTGATGATTAACGATTTTTCGGTAGTCAATGGTCATGATTTGGGTTGGGACAACTGGGGTGGAGCTCTTGAGCTACTAAGTAGTAGTCCTGGGCCGGGCATCGAGGACAACGGGAATTTCATACACGGAACAAATACTTTAAATGGATGGTCCTGGCTTTGGGGATGTAATCACGCCCAATTATCAAAGCCATCTGTTTCCAAAGCCAACCACGTGTTCAAGATGGATGTCTATCTGACCAAGGCACCTCCTGCGGGAGCAGTCTTCAAATTCCGCTTCTCAGGAACAGAAGTTGATCTCGGAAACCTTGGCGCAAAAACTACAGCAAGCTGGGTAACACTTACGTTTGATCTGAGTTCTTTTGGTGCCTTGCCTGCAACAATACCTGCCGATGGCGAGTGGGGTCTGATATACAATGGACCTGATTATGATATGAGAGGTTTCTATGCAGATAACTTCCGCTTTGAAGAGAAGTAGGGACTAACTAGTACGACTGAATAAAAGCCGTCTCAACTTGAGGCGGCTTTTTTTGGGTGCGTCAGGCATGTTTGCTGGCTATAGGGTGCAAGTCCCGAATGAGCGTTGAGGTGCGTATCATTAGCTGAGAGCAAGGGTTTCGCGAGTAATTGCGAGTCTGAAGGAAGCTTAAAGCAAATTCTCGAGCCTACGAACAGAAACTGCATAAGAGGCATACTTTACCTGGGCAATGTTGCCAAAGAAACAAAAGCCCGACACTTCACGGAAGGTAATAATGTAGATGCAGAGGCTACATGAGAAGAAAGCAAGATAAACTTACCCTGAGAGATCTTGTATTTACGTGTTAATTACAGAAGTCAGCAGAGGTCGTAGTAAGCTGGGCAACGAGCTCCGAGCACCGGAGAAGTCTCACGAACAGACGAAGGACCGAATGTTAGAATTGGGAAACGACATTGAAGAACTTATTGGGGCGAAAAAAAAAGTAGAGCAGAAACCGTAAGAGAACTACTTGCTTGAGGATAAGCCGGAAGCTGAAAGTAAAGGGCAAGAGAGCTTAGCCGAGATAAGAAGAAATGATGAAGAGTTCCCGCTGATCAAATAAAAAAGTAACATGCTGGAAAAGGTACTGAACAGACGAAACATCGAAAGAGCCATAAGGGCGGTAGAACGCAATCATGGAGCAGGAGGCGTAGACGATCGGCAGAGCGATGAACTTCGCCCTTTCGTCAACGCTAACTGCCAAAGTTTATTGAACAGTATCAGAGAAGGCAATTACCAGCCAGACCCGGTTCGCAAGGTAGAGATACCGAAACCTACCGGCGGAGTAAGGACGTTGGGCATCCCTACGGTTGTAGACAGGATGATTCAACAAGCCATTTATCAGGTGTTGAGCCCGATATATGAAGAAATATTCGATAAGCACAGCTATGGATTCCGACCTGGTAAGAATGCTCATCAAGCGGTCATAAAAGCGCAAGAGTATTTGAACGAGGGATACAACTGGATCATAGAACTTGACTTAGAGAAATTCTTCGACAGAGTGAATCATCAAAAGCTGATGCATTTACTAAGCCAGAGAGTAAAAGACAAAAGCACACTTCTGCTAATCAACGCTTATCTAAAGACTGGTATACTGGAAGGGGGATTGATTAGCCAACGAACAGAAGGCACCCCCCAGGGTAGTCCACTAAGTCCGCTACTATCCAACGTTATGCTTCATGAACTGGATGAGGAGCTGAACAAACGTGGACACAGATTCGTGCGTTATGCAGATGATTGCAGCATCTATGTAAGGAGTAAGAAATCCGCTAAACGAGTGGAAGAGAGCCTGATCAAATTTATTGAAGGTGATCTATTACTACGAGTCAATCGGGAAAAGACCAAAGTTAGCCGTGCCCATGAAAGCTACCTGCTGGGTTTTTCTTTCTATCAGATGAAGGGAAGACATGAAATACGGATAAGCCCTAAAGCGGTCAACCGTGTGAAAGCTAAGTGTAGGGAAATCACCCGATCAAGCGCTCCCCAAAGCGAATCCATGAGGCTCACCCAACTTAACGAACTAACACGTGGCTGGGTGAATTACTTTACGATAGCGAATGCCAAAAGTACTATGGCAAAGCTTGACGAGTTGGTTCGAAGTCGACTTAGAATCAGTATTTGGCGAAGATGGAAACGAGTCCGGACGAAAGTCATTAATCTGCTGAAACTTGGGCTGGATAAACTGAAAGCGTACATGTGGGGAAACACCAGTAAAGGAGCCTGCCGGGTTGCACATAGTCCAATACTCAAACGAACGCTGGATATGAAATACTTTCGAAAGCGTGGCTACGTTGGCTTTTACCATTACTGGCAGCTTGACAGAGAACCGACCTTATTCTAACAAACCGCCCTGTACCAGACCGGTACGCAGGGTGGTGTGAGAGGGCTAAAGTAAAAGAACCTCCTTTGTGGACACCACAGGTTTAAAAGACTCTTTTACTTTACTCTACTCGATTGGTGCGTCTTCTGGTGATTTACGATGATCGTATATTGTTTATTAACTAACAGGAGGGTGCCGAGCTGGGGAATCCTTAATGCTGGTTTCCGGTGAGTAATACATAGGTTAGAAGGAGTCAAAGGAGGATTGACTTTTCTTTTGGTAAGAGGAGCAAACGATTCTAAAGGCTCAAGACAATATTTTATGATGATGGGGTTTGATCTTAGCTAGATGTTATGTCATATGCAGCAAACATGACACTTAAATTATTCGAGGACAGACGAAAAAAATGCACTCCTATATTTTGATTCATCGAGTCCATCTTTATATTTGTAAAGGCTGTCCGGTTGTTTGAAATTATTTCGTTTTCGGAATTCAGACCAAGGTGATTTCCAGGTACAAGTTCAAGTGACACCCGATTGAACGTTTCTAGTTTGAACCCAGTGGCTTGCCAAACATAAAGTTATTCTGTTAACCTACAAGCCAATGGGAGTATTCAAGTGTGGTTTCCTCACGTTTTTGTTTATTGTTTTGTTCGCAATGTTCGCTAGGGCTCAGTCTGGCCAGGACATTCTAAAAAAACATATTCCACCATCACCCGAAGCTGCTTCACTTGCTAAAGCCGTCGAGTTTCCGGTCAGCACATTTACAGGTTCTCCATCGATAAATATTCCGATTTACACGATCAAAGAGGGAGCTGAGGATGTTGCATTGTCATTGAGTTATAATTACAACGGCCTTAAGGTTGAGGAAGAGGCCAGTTGGGTTGGGTTGGGGTGGACGTTGAACGCGGGAGGGGCAATCACAAGGGTCGTAAAGGGTATGGACGAGATCTACGGCTTCTCTCATAAAGATTTGCTCGGTCAGGTGGTACCACACCCAGGTGCCCAAATCTTTGATGAGAATCATTCAAATCGTAATATGAGGCACTGTATGTATTACGATGCGTCAGGGAATCAAAAGGATATAACTGACGACCTATTTAATAATCTCGGTGCGATAGACTCGGAACCCGATTTATACATTTATAATTTTAATGGTTATTCGGGAAAGTTTATTTTTAAGGGCGGCCAGGCAATAGATCTTTCAAATAACGATATCCAATTTTTCAGAAACGCTCAAGAGTTCGAAGCCGTCACGCCTAACGGGATTCATTACATATTCTCGGAAAAAGAGTATACTCAATCGACCTCTTTCGGCCAGGCTACGGAAGCAATTCCCTATACCTTTTTTCTTTCGAAAATCAAACATCCATATGATGCGTCACGTGATATCACATTTTCGTACGTATCATTTGAACAATTGCTTAATGATCAATGGTTGCTCTTCGAGAGTATGAATAACTTGAAGGATCGATACGTCCCTCAAATGCCGAGGTTAAATGAGTACTATGCTGTAAGAGAAGGTGTTGGGGATGGGGTACCAGGCCTTGGCCTTGTCAAGACAAACACCAATGTTTACATTGAACTAAAATATCTTGATCAGATCAATTTTAGAAATGGATATATTAAGTTCGATAAATCACCCAGGTCTGATCTCTATGGTTACAAGCTCGACGCAATAAAAGTGTATGCATCGGCGCCGGGAACTAATCCATCCCTTATCAGTCAGCACTCGTTTACCTTTGGATACTTTCAGGGAAGTTTGATTGGGAATGACCAGTACACGTCAACACTTACAGCGGAAACGGTCTCGCGTGAGGCTTACCCTGTAAACTACAGGAGTAGAAGATTGAAACTACTTAGTGCCATGGAAAATTCCATAGGCGCAGCCGAAGGGAGATCTTATCAATTTGCCTATGAAGAAGGCCTCCCAATGCCATATAAAAGCTCATTCGCCCAGGATTATTGGGGCTATTATAATGGACAAAGTCTGAACATTACACTCATTCCCGATGTTCGTCGCTATCTATATCATGCAACTATTCCAGTGAGTTTACAAGATTGGCACGGTGCGAATCGTGAGCCCAGCGAATTGTACATGAAACAAGGTATTCTAAAATCTTTTACCCACCCTACGAAAGGCGCAACAACTTTTGACTATGAAATTCATCGCTATGAAAACGGACCTGAAGTACAGACTGGTTTGGTCCGTCAGGCACTCTATCCAAGAATTGTTGTCAATGATTTCAATCGAACAACCACCTCAATTCCGTTTCAGGAGTTCGTGATTCCTCAAGGAGCTTATCAGGCTACCGTGGACGTAAATGTTTTACTTTACTGCAACGGTCAGCAATGCAACGGTGATAATAATATCACGTGGAATTGTGGGAACGCTTCAGATGGCACTGCGAGTACTCTCTGGGCTGATATCAAAAGGTGGAATGGTTCTCAGTGGGTGTCTCACGCGGGAAATTTGTGGGATTTGTCGCGCCCCGAAATCAGAGTCTGTTCCGGGAATAGTGATTCCCAGCATAACTATACTGTATCCCTTCCACCGGGAACTTACCGCGCATATGCGAGTTATCCAGACCAGTTTGGACCGAATAACGGACCGGGTGATGCCGGTTCGGCAACAATAACGTTAGATGTTTGGGCGAGAGTCGGTGAAAATTATCTAGAAAAGACGGGTGGTGGTTTAAGGGTCAAATCCATCATAAATGATCCTAAAGTTGGTCTATCGAGCACACGGAATTATGAGTATTCAGATGGCGTAATGTTTCGGTTCCCTATGTTCTACTGGAGTGCGTACAAGATTTGGGTTGAAATATGGATACCTCAAAACGGATCAGATCCAATAGAGATAAGAAAGTGGCATCCTCATATTATCCACTATCTGTATCCCACCACTATAGTCCCCTACAGTTATTCGAATGGTTCATTAGTGGGCTACCAAAAGGTGACTGAATCGAGTCCTGGGAATGGGAAAAAAGTGAGTGAGTATCATGCAAAAACCTCCCGCCTGAACTTTGACCTGGTGGAACCCGAGGAAACTTTGTATAGTATGGATCAACAATATATATCAGGGGTTGAACCATCTCCAGACATGAGGAATGGCGCAATCTTAAGAGAGGAGGTATACAAGGAAGGGAGCTCGAAGCCTTTTCAGAGGATCGCGTATCAATATGGAATTGTGAATCCACGGGTTACGTGGGGATTTAAGTTTCAAAACATTTTTTCTACTCACTTTCCACTTATGGAAAACAAATACAGTGTTTGTATGGGCCTTCAAACATGCTTTTACCCAATTAAGAGTGGTAAGTTGGTTCAGACAGAGACATTAATTGAGAATAACCTCGACAATGACAAGGCACAGTCTATAAGAACTAAGTTTTTCTACGATAGTCCAAATCACAATCAATTGACTCGCACGTTGCAGGAATCGTCAGATGGAAGTGAAGTAGGTAAAGTGACTCTTTATAGCAAGGATTATTTAAACGGCAACGGATTTATCGGTGATCTGAAAAGTAAAAACTTCATTTTACCAATTGAAACAACGTCTTACAAAAAGTCCGGTAGTAACATAACTATTCTAAAGACCGATATCTACTATTATCACCCTGGGGCACTTGCCGGATTATTGTCCCATGCATTTTCTTCAGAACTTTCGTCTCCGTTACCCTTAACTTCATTTCGTTCCTCCAACCAATCCGGCTCGGGAGCTTTGGCCTTTCAAACGTCGAATTCAATCAGCACTTTTAATCCTCATTCAATCTATTCCAATAAAAAGAATTTTCAACTCACCTACTATTCAAGCGGGGAATTGCAGGAATATGAAATGAGGGACGGAGCAGCGGGCGCTCTATTGAGAGGCGAAGAACTTGGGCGACCTATTGCTATCGCGAAGAATGGTCATTACAACCAAATTGCATTCGCAAATTTTGAGTCGTCTACGTTGACGCAGGGTAATTGGACAATTCCATCAACGGTTAGAAGTCTGGACTCATTTAGTGGCTTGAAATCTTTTGACCTTGATAACGGTAATATTTCAACTGCAGTGCCACAAAATTCATATCTCCTCTCATATTGGAAAAAAGAGAATTCGGGGACGGTGAGTATAACCGGTGTATCAAGCTCAACTTTGAAAAGCTCTATCACACGCCTTGGTTGGATCAAGGAAGTTTGGCAAGTCAATGTTTCTTCGACTTCGCTTGCTGTTATTGGAACAGCTATCATCGATGACCTTCGCCTTCATCCAATTGGAGCACAAATGACGACCTACACTTATCAACCTCTGATTGGAATGACTTCCGTCACTGACCCTAATGGTGTTGTCGAACATTTCAAGTTCGATGGACTAGGGAGATTGCAGTTTGTTCGGGATTTGAATCGAAATATCATTACGAACTTCGAATATCACTACAAAGACTGATCGTTATCTAATATCTTATTATTATGGCAATTCGAGTATTTCTGACAAGCGCGCTATTCTGTTGTGTTTTTTGTTCAGCTAATGCGCAAGGTACGATCAATGGACCTAAATCATTATGTGAAATATACACTGCTACATACACTGTCTCCGGGTCTTCGGCTACAACGGGTTATATCTGGGCAGTGACTAGTGGCACTATAAATTCAGGTCAAGGCTCAAATACAGTAGTTATTTCATTTCAGGGCTCTGGACTAGGCCGCGTGGTAAGTGTTACAGGAAATGGGCTTTCGGCCAGCATGGTGGTGAACGTATACTCTAGATCCACTCCGATTCCAATTTCAGGGCCTACTCTCGTTTGTCCTGGTGGTTCTGCTACGTATACAAGCTTGATACCTGTGCCTTGGCATACTTCCTCATCGTGGGTCTCTACAGGGCTTACTGGAGGAAGTGTGATAGCACAGTCCAGCACCTCGTACACAGTAGTTTTTCCCGAGAATTTTTCATCTGGTCAAATAGCTTTCTACGGGGTATTTGGTGTCTGCGGGGCTGGTTTGCCTGCACTATTGAATGTAACGGCATCGACAAACGGTACTTTGCCTGCTCCGGCGGGTGAGATTTCTGGTAACGATAAAATCACGACTCCGGTAAATGGTGTTGCATTTACGACACCAGCTATACAAGGAGCAACAGCCTATCAATGGGACCTTCCCGCGGGAGCGTCAATTGCTTCGGGGGCAAATACCAGATCAATTATTGTCAATTTTAGCGCAGGATTTACAGGTGGATATATTTCTGTTGCCGGTACAAATGGTGTTTGTCGGGGAATTGGATCTTCACTTGTTTTATCCCATTGCACGAACTCAACAATGCCAGGAACGATCACAGGAAACGCCGTGGTTTGCCAGGGACAAAAGGGAGTGGTTTATAGTATTCCTTCTCAACCACATGCAGTCAGTTATGAATGGACACTCCCATTCGAAACAGTGGCGACCACTCAACCCTCTATAGAGGTTGATTTCCCCGTCAATGCTGCGAGTGGAGTAATCAGCGTTAGAACGATCGATGCCGTTGGGTGCGAAAGCCCGCTATCATCCAAGTCAATAATTGTAAATGTTATGCCCGTCATAACGTCTCAACCCTTAAATCGTACTTTAGTTCTCGGGGCAAGTGCTTCGTTTTCTGTTGCGACCCAGACCGGAAGTTTTACATATCAGTGGACAAAGAATAACTCAAATATTTCGGGGGCCACTTCGTCAACGTACACTATATCGAATGCTAATCAATCGCATTCCGGGAATTATAATGTCATAGTTAAGAGTGGCAATGGATGTGAAGTTAGATCGCATACTGCGCGCCTCTATTCGCAAATCGGTAGTCAAGGCGATCAGAACTATGTTGTCACACGAAAGGTTGGCGTGCCTAACGTAACAAATGAATCTTCAGTGGCGACTTTGTCCTCAACCGCAATGCAGGTTTCGGTAAGTTATTTTGATGGTTTGGGCAGACTGATTCAGCAGGTCAACAAAAGTGCGTCTCCGAGCCAAAATGATATAGTTATACCCACGTTGTACGACAAACATGGCAGAGAAGCCCGTAAGTACTTGCCATTCGTGCTCGGGGATGGATCAGGTCTCCTTAAAGATATATCCTACACATTGGGCGGCGATTACACGCACGGATTTTACGATAACACGGCAAGGGTAGCCAAAGATAATAAGCCATTTTCCGAAACGTTCTTCGAACCTTCACCTATGAATCGTCCTCACAAGGTGTTTGGTCCTGGCGAGGATTGGAGTGAATCATCAAACAATAGATTTACGGAACACAAATATTCAAATAATGTGCATCAACTTTCAACTAGTGAGGTTGGCGAAAAGATTATTCATTGGATAATAGGGTCAAATGGAATTCCAGTGAGAGCCGCTCCTGCCACAGGGCGTGTAGAATCAGGCGGATTTTATTCTGACAGACAGCTCTCTGTTATAACTAAAATCGATGAACAAGGAAACTCCGTCCGTGAGTTCACAAACAAGGATGGCCGGATAGTACTAAGGAAAATACAGGTTTCATCGACATCCGCTTCAAATTTAAACAACACCGCAGGGTGGGCCCTTACGTATTATGTGTTTGATGATTTCGGCAATCTTCGTTTTGTTCTCCAGCCGGAGCTTGCTAAAATGGCGCACGACAACAATGGTTTTTCCCTTTCGTCAAATGACCTGGCCAACTTTGCCTTTCAGTATCGTTATGACGGAAGGGGACGAATGACAATGAAGAAAGTGCCAGGCGCCGGAGAGGTCTACATGGTATACGACTTCCGTGACCGCATTGTCCTCACTCAGGATGCAAATCAGCGAATGAATGAAGCAGGCATTACAAACCGTAAAGATTGGAGTTTCACAAAATATGACGCACACAATCGGCCTGTGTTAACGGGGACTTACACAGCAGAAACAGTTTTAACACAAATGGACATGCAAGATCGGGTGAACCAGTTTTATGCAGGTGAAACTGTTCCACGTTACGAAACTTTTGTAGGAAATGTGTCTGGTAACGTGCACGGCTATTCGAATACATCTTTTCCTAATGCAAGTGATCCGAATCGATACCTTACGATTACCTATTATGATAGTTACGATTTTCGAGCTTTATGGAAGGAGAATTTTGACTTTGAGTCAGACGGACTGCAGCAAGTAATCAACGGTCATACGTATTCCTTTCCTTCTACGTACAACAAAATGATTGAAGGTCAGGTAACAGGCACAAAAGTAAAAGAACTTGATGGAAGCCCCCTGGAGGCTTCGACCTGGCTTCGGGCTATTACATATTACGATGAAAAGTATCTCGCAATTCAGACTAAATCCGAAAATTACAAAGGCGGGATAAACCGGACTTCGACGTTGCATGACTTTGAAGGTAGCCCACTCCACACGAGGACCACGTACCAGGAATACCATATTTCGTGGAAGGAGACCATTAATACGAATTCATTCGGCGCAAAAATCGAGAAGGCAGGAGGAACAGGGTGGAACGCGGCCATGTTTTCCAACGAATCGTTGCCTGCGGACAGTGATGGTTGGGTTGAATGGACAGCAGAAGACACCCGCCCAAAAGTGATTGGTCTGAATGCTGTAAATCAATCGAACTACCTTTCCATGGATTATGGAATATACCTTCAGAATGCAAAGGCGACGGTGAGAGAACAGAATGTAGACATAATGACAATCACTACTGCCTATAAGGCCGGTGACATCTTCCGGATAGAAAGAATAGGAACCAACGTCAGGTACTTTTACAATGGAACTTTGGCGTATACCCGGGCAATAACATCGAGACCTGCCTTATACCTGGATGTTACGATGAATGATTCCTCTACGTTTGTTACAGACTTCCGGTCATCCTTCGCGCAGTCGACCTGGAGAATTGATCGTCGTTTTGAATATGATCATGCGAAAAGGCTCATAAATACTTACCACAAGATAGGCGAAGGTGAGAGAGCTCAATGGACAAATCTAACGGGGGTCATAGTTTCCTCTGGAACACTTACCAAAACTAACGAGCAAAACTGGAATGCGGGCGCATCTTCAATTCAATTTATCCCCGCGGGGAAGAACGGATGGATGGAATTTACCGGTTCTCAGCTCAACCATGGCCGAATGATAGGACTTGCCGACGACAATTTGGCCGGGGCTGGATATACTACGATAGATTATTGTTTTTACCTGCATGGCGATAACGTCAATATTCGAGAGAACGGAACTGACAAGGGCATTGCGTTGAAATACGAAGTGGATGATGTCTTTAGAATTGAAAGACAAGGCAGCGTTGTTTATTACAAGAAAAACGGCAGCGTGATTTATACCAGTGGAATTTCGTCAACAACACAGCTTCACATTGATTGTTCATTGTATCACGTCGGATCGAAATTGGAGAATGCCTTTATTGGTACGGAGATCGGTGCTTCGGAAGTAATGATAGCAAGAAACGAGTATAATGAAATAGGACAGCTCGTTGACAAAAGCCATCATATCGTCGGAAGCACAACCGAGAAGCAGTCGATTGATTACCGATATAATATTCGCGGATGGCTTACTTCTATTAATAACGCCGCCTTGATTAACGACGGGAACCTCAATAATGACTCACGTGATCTTTTCGGAATGCAATTGAGTTATAATCTTCCTGATGCCGACTTGCAGAACACAACGCAACATAATGGAAACATCAGTGGTATCAAGTGGAGCAACTATCCCGGAACCGGGGAGTCAAAGCAAAAAGGTTATATCTATACGTATGATGCCATGGACAGGCTATTAAGTTCTACCTTTAAGGAGCTGCGGGGCATTTGGTCATCGAGACCCAATAGTATTTTTGCTGAATCAGGATTTCAATATGATCTGAACGGAAATATAGAACGGTTGGTCCGAAATGACGGTCGCGGTTCTGGGTTAATGGATAATCTGGTATTCAACTATGGGACCAGTTCAGTTAAAAGCAATCGTCTTTTGGCAGTCGCCGACAACGGTGATGACCTTGTTGGGTTTGTAGATGGTGCCGACGGGTCGGCAGAGTATTACTATGACGCCAATGGAAATATGATCAGGGATCTCAATAAGAAGATTGGAAACGATGGTGCAGACCAAGTTAACAGGATAACTTATAATCATCTGAACCTTCCACAGACCGTTTCCAAAGCTGGAAACACGGTTCGCTATATCTATGACGCAACGGGGAACAAGCTCGCTCAGTTTGTATATTCAGGGGGAGCGTCGAAGCGTTCAGACTATATGGGAGAGTTAATATTCGAAAACGATGCATTGCAATTTGTCAATCACGAGGAAGGCCGGACCGTAATTGTGCGAAATGAATTGGTTTATCTAAACGATGGTTCTGATACTAGCAATGGCACTGCGGTAAGATGTACAGTAACCCCTTTTC
>JAEYXN010000114.1 GCA_023431285.1 Bacteroidota bacterium | reverse complement strand
CGGGTGTCCGGAACCATACTCAGAAACAGGCATGAAGCACTATGCAAAGCTCGGCCACTTGCACAAAGGGTTGATACGAAGATACATCTTGTCATCTCAACTTTTTGAGCCGAAGGTTTAGGGTCTCTGAATGACGGACGCAGAGGGAATGCTAAATTCTCTGAATGACGGACGCAGAGAAAGTAGATGGATGCTTTCTTCGTAGAGGAAACCCGCGCGAGGGATGGAAGTGGAAAGCCCACAGCAGCGTAAGGTAGTGCGTGGGGCGAGGACTTGTAACGTACAGCCCGGCCCGCAGGGACGCGCCCCCTGAAATAAGTTTTGGAGTAATCCTATGGTAGAAAGGCAGAATACCAGACGCCCCAATATCAAACTGATCTCAAATGCTTGAAGATTCTCCCGTATGCAAGGGAGTGGTGAAGCCCTCCATGAAAAAAAGCCCCCTTATGAGGGCTTTTCTTAATTGATTGTTTTAATCCTTAAACAACCTCCCAATCCTCTTCAGAATGATTGACACCACGAAGCTGACACAGGCGCCTATGGCAGCGAGGATGATGGTCTTGAGAATGTCTCCTGAATGAATGGTGGCGCTAATGGAAAGCAACGTACCGGACGCTGTTCCCATGATGGTGGTCGATTGACTATGGGATGCAGCCATATGTGAATGGTTTTGGTTGAAACAAGGGCCGGGTCACCTTTGATGAACCCGGCCCCGACTATCACACTTTGTCTACCGCAGCAATGGACAGCGCATTGAACGCTCCACTATGCAGCGGATACTGCTCGCCATTGACGAGCTGTGAGAACCTGATGCCGACGATCACAAAGAGCGGATTTGCACTTTGCGCCGACACTGTTGCCGTGAGCAACTGCGCAGGTTCGTCCTGCCCACCAATGGCCGTCAACGCTGTCTCTTTCGAGTCAACGGTGAACGTGCCATCGGCAAGGTTTACTTCAACTCCGGCCATCATCAACTGATAGTGCGTTGCACCCACCGGTTGAACAACATTGTATGCAGGTTTATACGCCGGGATATCCAGGGACAAGGTGCCCAGGACACGATCGATGCTTACGCTGTGGGGAACCCTGAAGCTGATGGAAAGCGGAGCATTCTCATTGAATTCAAACCCTGCAAGAACAGAAAGATCTCCTTCCATCGGGTTGCGCTTACCGCGAGGGTTGATGAGATCTCCACGGAGTACCTTGATCATTTCCCTGGTAAGACGCGCAGACATCCCGCTGTCCTTAGCGCTCTGAAGCTGGGACACCAGCGCCCTGCGAAGCGCTCTTGCTGCAGACGCAGCATTTGCAAACTCAGCACTGTTCTCACGAGTGCGTTGAAACGCAGGGTCAGTCTTCAGACGCTTTGCGTCAATGCCACCCTTCTTCCTCGCGGAATACGTACCGTTGCGCGATTTGTAAAATGAGATCCCTCCCATCTGTCCTTTGAATGTTAGCAAACTATCTTGTATTGCCATAAACAAAATTTGTTAAGTGTTTCCCTTCGTGTTTAAGGCACACTCCGGATAAGCCTGTGCTGCAGCAACGGCACAAACATATAGGCGACCTCGAGCAGTTTGTACACCGCGCGTCACAGGAGTATTCTTTGTTCATTCTTGTTCATTCTTGTTCATGTTTGTTCATGTCTGTTCCGGATTATTCCCTTTATTCCGCAAATGGTAGTTTTGTTCACCCGGAAAATCCAGGAAGGAACTTCCAGGAAATAAGCCCTTCAGGCGTTGTAGACTGCGTTATTGCGCTGGCGTTATCAGCCTTTGAAAAATTTCCTGAGAAATCTTTTTTACTTTTAGCAGGCTGCGTCGTATTAGAATCAAATGCCGAAACCTGTCTCAACGGAAATAATTAAGAAGGCCGCGAATGGCGATCAGCTCGCCTTCCGGCAGATCGTTGAGTCTCACCAGGGATTTGTATATGCACTGGCGTATCGAATGGTAGGCAATGCCGAAGACGCTGAGGACATCACTCAGGATGCATTCGTTCGACTTTGGAAACATCTTCCAAAATATCGCAGCGGTGTAAAAGTAAGTACGTGGCTCTACGAAATCACCACCAACCTTTCTCTTGACCTGCTGAAGTCTGCACACCACCGCCTCGGCCGAACACGAATTGAAGAAGACAATGCGTCCCATGTCATTGATGTTGTCAGCGCAGAGTCGATGGTGGAAAGACAGGAACTTTCAGAATATATCAAGGCGGCAACGGACGCCCTGCCGGCACTTCAGAAAGCTGTCTTTGTATTACGGCATCTGCAGATGCTGAGCGCGGAAGAGACGTGTCAGGCGTTATCGATGACCGCCGATCAGGTCAAGGCTCATTTGTGTCTTGCCAGGAAGTCGGTAGCGAGAACCATCGACCTCATCTATAGAATTCAAAAAAAGGAAGGCTTATGACTTGTGAAGAAATTGAAGATTTGATCTGGCTCTATGATGATCTCTCAGCCGATCAAAGGAAAGCGGTTGATGATCACCTGATAACGTGCGCCGAATGTCAGTATCTGCGTGAGCAGTCTCTCGCATTGATAAGCGTCGCGGAAAAGACACACCAACCTGTGCCAGATAATGCCGCGCAGCTTACCCGTCGCATCATGGATGCAATAGGTCATGAAGCCGCATCGCATCACACCCGCTATCACTGGCTCGACTGGATCAACGTGGCATGGCTTCGGTACAGCCTTGCCGGCGTCTCTCTGATATTGATCCTGACACTCTTCCTTGAAAAGGGAACGCATTCTTCAAATCCCGTTTCGTATGATGCACCATCACCACGGGTAGTTGTCTTACGAAGCACAGGATTCATAGAGAAGGTAGTGCGTGCTAAAAGATCAGATGAAAAGAAGTATTCTCTAACCAGTTGTATAACAAAACAAGATTGCCCACCATCATTTTATGAAAGGAGAACAAACTATGAAAATCCTCAGTAGTACATTAATCGCTGCCGCAGCCATCGCCCTATTGTCGTCCTGCGGACACAATGTCTCGAATGAAAGTATTGTACACGAAGATGGCTCTATCAAAAAGACTATCTCGTTTTATCATCGCGATCCAAAGAAAGGAGAAAGCGAGAAGATGATGGGCGTCTCTGAACAGACAGGCTGGACTAAGAAGGATCTGCCAGTCGATACAGCTTCCGATGAGAAGGCGTACCAGGTGCAATACACCAAAGCGTTCGAGTCAGTTGACGCTTTGAACGAAGAACAAGGACGTTATACGGACACGACATTCCGGATTACAAGTACATTCGAAAAGAAGTTTCGCTGGTTTTACACTTACTTCTACTACTCGGATACTTACCATCGGATAAACAGAATGAAACTTCCTATTGACCAGTATGTGACACCTGAAGATTCAGCGTTCGTTGAAAGGCTTCCCGCCGAAGGGAAGAAGATTTCACTTGCTGACAGCGTTCATCTCGCGTTGCTGAATGAAAAGTGGTTCGATAAATATGGGACTGCTGCGATCGGTGATGAATACTTCGACATCGTGTATGATCTGATGAAGTCGCAGAACATCGACGAGAGATGGAAGGATTCGATTGCATTGCACAAAGACGCGATGTTTAATGACCTCCTGGATGGTGATGGCAAGAACGCCGGGTCTTTGATTGATCTTTTGGACAGTCTGGGAGTACCTTTAGACTATGCATTTGCGCGCCGTGAGTTTGCCATGAGATCAAAGGTTATCGAGTCTAAGTTGGCTTTCATTTCCTGGGCGAGCGAAGGGACGTATCAACACGTGATTGCCATGCCGGGGAAAGTGGTATCAAGCAATGCAGATTCTGTCATTGGTAACCGACTACTTTATCATCCGCCTGTCATTAAATTTCTGATCATGGACCACAAGCTGCACGCGACCTCGCGCAAGCTGAATCTGTGGGCTGTCATCACAACGGTTGTCATACTGGGACTGACTATTGTACTCTTTGCCCGCAGAAGAAAAGAGTGACGTTGACTTCTCCGCAGTCCATGTGAAAAACATTTAGCCTTTATGGCACTCTAACAAAACAAGCTAATCGTTCTCTCACAATGAACCCACGAATTGCCATCTTCGCGAAGGATATTCAGTACATCACCGGCCGCACTGAGCGTTATGCTCGTAAACTTCTGAAGGAACTTCGGGAGCATCATGGAAAGGCTAGTCACCAATTTGTCAGTCTCGGCGAGTTCTGCGAGTATACGGGGTTGCCGTATGAAGAGGTGGTAAGGAAGATAATGTAGTTGGTCTGCTGGTCAGGGTTTGCCAGGAAGATGGTTGTGTTGCACTTCAATGGAGAAGACGTCGAAGCAGGGATTCATTATCGGGATTGGAAATCGTTCATTGGGGGTTGTGGGATTTGTAGGTTGGTGAGTCGGCCAGCCAGTCTGCCGGTCAGGGGAAATTAGGATAGTTGGTTATCCCGCTCTTCGATAGACAAATCATAGTAGTTAGATCAGACTACATGAATTTGTGATTTTCCATTGGTGATTGGTCGTTGGATATCCTGCATTCCATTTATCATTGGACATTCGTATTCGTCGTTTGACATTCCGCATTTCATTGGTAACTATCATTTGATATTGAGCGTTGGATATTCCGCTTCATCATATTTTCTATGATCACTCTAAATGTTAAGGGGAGCTTACGGGCTCCCCTTTCTTTTTGGTCTTCTCAATGATCTTCGCCACTACTTTGGCTGGTATCATTCAGCAACCTGGACTTATCGTCGACAGTAGCCTGGCTTACTGCAGACATTACAGCACCGGCAACGCCGACGTATCCTGCAACGCTGATGACCACTGCCGGAAGTGATACCGGTGCAGTAAGTACTGCTCCACTCACTGCGGCAAGTACCAGTCCGACGGTGCGTAACACGCGGAAGAACTTAGGCGTTGGCGCCTGTACTCTTTGAACTACATTCATAATTAAAATGGTTTACGTTTTCATCCCTTCGACGGCCGGGACAAAAGAGCCATTGCTGCAACAATGACGTAAATGAATAGTACAGTTGCTTTGATACAAAGTGATGTGTCATTCCGTGCATGATTGTTCATGAAAAAGACCTTCTGTTCCGCAACGTTGCATGAGAGATTCGGTCAGTCGGTCGGCCGGATAATCACGCTGCTGCCAGTCACGGTAGCGGTGTAGAGGTGTGAATGACCTGCCGCCTCAGGTGAGCTTTCTTTTCTTAGTTCGTTTTATGGAATTGGTTGTCATATATTTTTTTACGTAGATTGTTAGGCTCTTAGCGAAATCGCATCTCCGTTATTCAAATCAAGGTACAACATCTATTCCTACCATAAATCTATATAGTATGAAAAACGTCAACGGAAGATTTGTTATGGTCATCATTTGCTTTATGGTGATTGCTCAGTTTCTGAATGGGCAGGCACTCAATCAGGGGTTCATTGCTCCGTCTGTTTACCGGCAGGGGTTTACCAAGATTATCAGGAAGGCTTCTGAAGGAAAGCTATATGTTTATGGCGACTTCAACTTTCATGGCGACCGTCAGATCGGGGACCTTGTGAGGATCCATCCGGATGGACTTCTTGATAATTCATTTACGACATATTTTCTGCCTGCAGGAAGTCAGATTCTTGATCTTGAAGTTCTTTCCAGTGGGAATGTTGTCATCATTAAACAAAATGAATTTTCGGCGACGGTGCTCGAGGTTCTCAATCCTGATGGCAATGTCATAAAGACTTTGAATCCTGGCGACGCGTCATACCGCGCAGTGGAGCCGGATGGTGAGGGCGGTTTTTTTCTGGCGCGATATGGAAACGTGGATCAATACTCCGGTGCGTACAATTATGTGAAGCGCATTGCGTCGGCGGTGGGCCCTGGGAATGATGTCAGCGATATTCAATTTGATGGTTCGCACGTTGTGATTGCAGGGCGTTTCACCAGCGTGCGTGATGGTCTTGATGGCTCGAATCAAACGAGGCATTTCATCGCGCGCTATGAACTTTCCGGTCATCTCGACCGAAGCTTCAATGCAAACACGGCGCTTGCCGGGCTACAGAATGTCCAGGGCGTGTTTATACAACCTGATGGAAAGATTGTTCCCCTAGATCATCACACCCCGAATTCCGGGAAATCGAAACCGATACGCCTCAATGCAAACGGTTCACCCGACACCGGATTCACTTATCCCTTCCCTTCTAATCTGGCGATTGAGGACGCCCATTATGAGAACGGAAAGCTGACCATTGTTACTAACCGTAAGATCGCGCGTCTCAATGGAGATGGTTCGCTTGATCCTTCTTTTGCTGTCATTAACTATAATCAATCTCACGTGATTGCTACAGTTCTTTCTGATGGAGCTGTCATTGCCGGGAATTATCAACCTGCGACATATGGTTTTGCTAAGTTCAGCGGAGCCGGCATTCGCATCGATGCTTTCTATGGGCGACTGATGCGTCATGGTGAGATCTATTCAATGGATCGCACCTCGACATCTATCTTCCTCGGAGGAGATTTTGTAAAAGTGGGAAATCATTTTACCAGGAACGTGGTCCGGCTTAACCTGGATGGAACAATACTGGCAAAATTCAAGTCTGGTATCCTGGACCCTGTCGTGAGTGTGGATGCCTTACCAAATGCGAAGGTGTTGGCGAGTACCAGAACGAAGGTACACAGGCTGGTACACGACGGGACTATGGACCCTGGTTTTTCCTACACATCCGTTACCGAGATTCCATATATATTAAGAACCGCGGCGCTTCCTGATCAAAAGATTATTGTAGCAGGACCTTTTGAGTTGATCAGGCTGAATTCGAATGGATCGCGAGACACGAGCTTCGACGCCGACCTGGGCACACCTGTGGGACCCAACACAGTCGAATTTGATATTGAGGAAAATACAGGAAAGATACTCTATACGAATTGGCAGTACGAAGAGGAAACGTCAGCTAGTCCGACGACACTGCTACGCCTTAATCCTGATGGCTCGCGCGATGGTTCTTTTGAACCTCCATCATTTGATCCGGACAGTTTCTCCGCTTTTGAAAAAGGTTTGTTCCTCGATAACGGGCAGATGCTTGTGTTGAAGCCTGGTTATCTGAACTCTGATGATCGGTATGACTTGATCAAGTTAAATAGTGATGGATCGCTTGTGGAAGAGTTCGCAGATAATGCCGATGGTAATCATTCATCGGGTATCAAGATGCTCCTTTTTGGCAATCGCATTCTTCTTGTACGGCATACAGCCACGTCATCAGAAGATCCTCAATCCATGTCTGCGTTGCTGTTGGATGGAACCCCTGATCCCTCGTTCGCGATGCCTCTCGAGGTAGATCGATATACGATCTTGTTCTCGGACAATGACACTGAGCTTTTTGTGATTAACAATAAGGGACTGAAGCCTCTCACGAAATTGACGTACACGCCAGTCACCGGGACTTCATTACCATTTGCAACAGCACTCCGGTTTTATCCAAACCCTGTTACCGATAAAGTAACTATCGACGTGGCGAATCCCGGTACGGTGAACATCTTCGATTACATGGGTACGCGTACGCTTAGCTTTCCCGTTGTAAAGGAACGGAACACAATTGAGTTGAATCAGTTAACTCCAGGACGTTATATTATTGAAGTGGTGAGTGAGCGTGGACGTTATAGGGAGCAATTTATGAAGGAGTGATCCTGGTGGTAAGCCGGATGCGGTGGAAACGCAGAATGGCAGAGACGCAGAGCACCGCAAGTGCAGGGCTGGCGCCCTGCACTTAGGGATGCAATTTCTTTCAGACCTTATGACCTCGCTTCAACACCGCCGGGACGACGGACTGGTCTTCCGTGGGAATAGCTAGCCTGTGGTCTGGAGGATGTTAACCTTACCAACGTTAATTGCACCCGCTCAAGTATCCTGCTCATGGTGAGATCGACAATGGGTACCGGAGAGAGTCCTGCGTCGGTGACGACTTCCGAGACTATGTCCACTGCGTCACTATTGTTTCCGGCCACAAATGCGTCAACCACTTTACCGTCTTTCACAGCGATTACGCTGTCTGCGAATGTAGTGCTGAAAGTCTTTATCACTTGCGAATGCGGTAGCCTTCTTTGAAGTTCTTCAGCAGCGCTGGGCACTTCCGGTGACATTGAGCTGGCAGACATTTCCGGATGTGAGATACTGACGACGATTTTGCCTATCGCCACTTCCCTGATCTTTTCCGCGACTTGTAATTCTTCCTCTGGCGGCGTAGCGATAATGATGATGTCAGCCTCCCACGCAGCTTCTCTTGCGCAGCTAAGCGCATAGATGTCAGGATCTGTCGGTCTGGCCAGCTCGGTCTGAAGGTCGACTAACTTTTTGACGTCACGCGCCATGAGGAGCAGCCTGTACTTCCCGCGAAGACGGCGCGCTATACCCGAACCCATTCTGCCCGTCGCCCCCACAATTGCAATTGTCTTTATAGTTGCCATGATTTCTTTTGTTGATGCCACAAAATTACCGCTGACTCTCTCCTATGGCATTGATGTGAAATAAGAAAGCACTTGATGCAAATCAAGTGCTCGGTGTGTGCTCTTGCAATACTCTTCCCTCTTTGAAGAATGCTTACGCTGGCAGGTGCTCAGGAAATGTCAGCGCCCTGGTCGCCTGTGATTTCAGGCCTGCTCTATCTTTACCGATGTCATCGTCAACGCACCGGCAACTGGTTTGTCGTTGAACAGGCTAACCTTGTCGCCCTTTTCTTTCAGCGCCATTGTATACAGCAGAGGAAGATAATGTTCGGGCGAAGGAATTGCCATGCTGTATGCCCTTCCATGTGAGTTGAATGAAATGAGTTCCCGATGGCGATCATTGAGAATGAAGTCTTTCATTTTCTCACTTGCCTCAAGGGCCCAATCATATGCAAAGACTTTATCGAGATGTTGCCACGAAACCATTCCAAGGTTATGAACCATATTCCCGCTCCCGATGATCAGCACACCTTTCTTACGAAGAGCCGCAAGCTCTTTGGCAAGCTCATAGTGATATTGAGCAGGCTGACCATAATCAAGGCTTAGCTGTATGACAGGAGTGTCAGCGTCAGGATACAGGTGCCTGATGACACTCCACGCACCATGATCCAGTCCCCACTTGTCATCAAGATGCACCTGTGTTTTTGAAATAATTTGTTTTGTCTGTCTTGCCAGCTCGGGGCTTCCCGGAGCCGGATACTGAACATCAAACAACGCCTGAGGGAATCCTCCGAAGTCGTGGATCGTTGAAGGGTTGGCAGTAGCTGTTACAAAAGTTCCTCTGGTCTCCCAATGCGCAGACACACATAAGATTGCCTGTGGTCTCGGAATGTCCTTTGCAATGGTTCTGAAACCATTGACAAATTCATTTTCCTCAATCGCATTCATAGGCTACCGTGTCCCAGAAAAAGTACCGGCATCATTTGAGTGCTCTTCAGCGGCTCTGTTATTGTATTTAATGCACTTGACTTCATAATACCTCCAGCTAAAGGCAGCAATGCCATCGACTTTAGAAACTTGTTTCGATTCACGGTTTGGAATACTGACCGGTTACTGCTGACAAACTGTTTGTCTTCCGGCTTCTGTAACAAAGATACTATAGACCCGATTCGAAGATATTGACGGGAAACAAGAAAGATCTTGACATAGATCAAGACTTTCCTGTGTGGATGTGATGTGGCTACTTCCTTCGCTTCTCCTACCCTATCCTTTCTTCGTTTTGATTCGTATCACCGTAAGCGACATTGGAGGGGCTACGTATTCAAATACCCTGGCGGCTTTGAAGGAAGAGCGTATTGACTTTATATGATCTGGATTGTCTAAGGTGTTTTCATCGTCAGGACTTCCCGTGAGTCTCTCCAACTCTGCGTTCACGTTTATGTTTTTGAATCTCGTCAGATCTGCCTTCATTTTCGCATTGTTGCTTCCCGCATTTACAAGCTTGAGGATTATATCACCGGTGCGTTTGTCCTGTACACACGATGCAGCAAGGGTTGTGTCACTTGCATTCAGCGCAACTATATTATCAAAATACAAGTCTCCCTGGTTGACGGAGAACATTCTCTGTACGTGATAATTTGGCGTGAGCGAGATCCGGTTATTGTCAAAGAAGATCATGTCGGTCTTCCATTGCGTACGGTCTTTCTTTGCAAACAATGGAGCATAAGAAGCCATTTTTACGATGTCGCCATTGCGTTCAAGACCTACCATGTACGCGGCTTCTGCGATAGCATTTTTCAACTTGTTTCCCCATGAGGCATATTCTCCAAGGTAGACCGCGGCTTTGGTCCTGTCGTAAGCGTCATACCTGTTCAGGTTGGCCATGAACCACTCAGGTTGTTTGTAATAGTGCTCGTCAACAACAGGAACGTCTACTTTTGTTGCGAGCTCCCATCCTTTTTCAAAATCCTCTCCATCAGAGAAAGGTCCCGACGTTCCGATGAGCTTGATCTCAGGATGTTTCGTTTTCACTGCCTCGCAGATGAGTTTGAACCTCTCTTCAAACTCTGGTGTGATCTTATCTTCATTTCCGATTCCGATGTATTCGAGATTGAACGACGATGGATGTCCTGCTGCAGCGCGTTTCGCTCCCCAGGTCGTTGTCACCGGACCATTGGCCCACTCAATAAGGTCAAGCACCTCCTGAATGTATTCATCCAGTTCGTCCAGCGGTAGCGCTCTCTGACCTGTTCCACCGATGCGCCACGTTCCTCCTGAGTTCTGACAGCTTACGGCGGCAGGCAAGACCGGCAATGGCTTTGCACCGACGTCTTCACAGAATTGAAAGTATTCATAGTAGCCGAGTCCAAGAGTCTGATGATAGCCCCAGAGGTTTTTTTGCTCAATGCGTTCCTCCAATGGACCAATAGTGTTTTTCCAACGATACATGTTACCGAGTCCGTCGCCGTGCACCAGGCATCCTCCCGGGAAGCGGATGAATCGTGGTTTCAGGTCGGCAACAGTCTGCGCAAGATCGGGCCGTAATCCGTTACTACGATTTTTGAATGTCTTCTTAGGGAAGAGAGAAACGACATCAAGACAGAGCTTTCCTTTTGTGGCTGCGAGTATGGTGACCGTTGCGCTGTCTGTGCTTTCAGTGGCAGTCAGCGTGGCAGAGTACTTTTTCCAGTCTGGCGACGATACGGAAATTTTTCCGGCGGCAAGTACTTTTCCTTTTGGTGTTTCCAGGGTGATGCTAAGGTCAATGGCTTGATCCGACAAGAGTCTGCTGAACAATGAAAAGTCATAGGTCTCGCCATTGCGGATAATTATCCCGTCAAAGCCATGATTCTTAATGCCCACGCCGGAAGGACCTGTGTATTTTTCTTCCTTGCCGACATGCTCAATGTTCAGCACTGCGTAATGTGGATTGTTCGGATGGACAGGTGAATTGGTCTGTACGTCGAGTGACCCATAGGAGAATCCAGGCGTATAATATTCCCAGTAGGATAAAGCATTCCACTCTTTGTTGCTTGTAGGACTGTATTCAAACGAGCGGTTCTGAACTAACTCTGCGTATAGACCTCCGTCCGCCGCGTAATTGATGTCTTCAAAGAAGACTCCGAATAAAAGCGGACTTATTTCTTTTCCCTGCGTCGCTACTTTTTGCGCGAGCACTGTCGTAGCAAATGATGTTATAAGTATTCCAACGGATAATGCTATCGTATGCCGGATGAGTTGTCCTTTGTTTCTCATTGTCTTTGGTGGCTGAAATGAAGTCAGATGTTTCTGACGAGGTATTCAAGGTTCTATTTAGTTTTTTCGTTTTCCAATAGGCGGATGTAATAAACTCCACCGGCAGTGTTTTGTGGAAGCGACTGAAACTTCACCCGGATGTTCTTTCGTCCACGAAGCATTTCAACCGGGATTGGATAAGTTACATCGAAGAATCTTGACTGGTTCCATCTTCCAGTGTTATCTTCCACTACGAGCCTTTGATCATCAATATAGATCTCAAATTTTCTGTTGCCCCATTCTGCTCCCCAATACCGGACCATCAGACTTAGTCCGGTCTTTCCTTCGGTAGAGAGAGCGTAGCTGAAATACCCGTCGCCGTTTGCATCCCGATAAAATTCATCGTGCAGCGACCCTGAGCGTGAGTTTGCGTGCTGCATGGAGTGATCGACTTCCGGTTGTTGTTCACCCGGAGCCACGTAATCAATAGTGCGGTTTTGAATGGCCAGCTTCTTCTCCTCTACCTTACTCAATGAGTCAAGGTACGTCTGATACTTGCTTTGGCTCAATGCCATCCAGTACATCATATATCTTGAGTCATGAATTTTAAAGAATGGTTCCAGTACTGTTGCCGCTGGATTTTCCATTCTAACATCATTAATAGCAAAAGTCAGAGGCTTTCCCTGAACAGGTTTCAGTTTCTTCACCATATCCTGAAGATTGTCTTCAATGATGATGGGCGCTTTGTCGACAGGAAGTCGGGTGCCACTCGCGATGTGGGCCCAGCGTCCATCGTTTGCCATCAATCCTTTGAGATCTTCGTTACCGGTTCTCGCAGCAAGTAATATTGGTCCATGAAGCAACGCCACATAGTTTGCAACGTTAGGCAACTGCTCGGTCCTGGTCTGCATAGGCAATGCGATCCTGATTTCATCACCCTTCTTCCATTTGCGTTTGATGGCGATATAAGATGAGGGTGATGATGAATGAGAGAACTCTTGACCATTGATGGCAATCTTCAATGCTCCTTTCGTTACCCAGAAGGGATGACGGATCATCAGCGTAAATGGCGAACCTGCTTCACTTATTTTAATGGTTACATCTTCCTTGAAAGGAAATTCTGTTTCCTGGTTGAGGCGGACCTTCTTGTCTGTCCATTTCAGTTCCGACGGGATGAAAAGGTTGACGTAGAGAGAATCACTTCGGTGTGCATAGATGAACTGATTATACTTGCTATGATTTTCCATGCCGCTACCCACGCAGCACCACATTCCCTGGTTTGGAGTTGAGTAAACACGGTAGTGTCTGGGACGTGCCGGAGTGAAATACACATAGCCTCCCTGTTGCGGATGCTGGGTGGAAAGAATGTGATTGAACAGAGTCCTTTCGTAATAATCCACATAACCGGCAGTCGGA
Source organism: Bacteroidota bacterium (assembly GCA_023431285.1). Taxonomy (GTDB): domain Bacteria; phylum Bacteroidota; class Bacteroidia; order Cytophagales; family Cyclobacteriaceae; genus Ohtaekwangia. The sequence continues at coordinate 392 of JAEYXN010000114.1, read as the reverse complement.
CTCATACGGAAAAGATTCTCCGTGAGCTTAAGCATATTGTAAGAGTTGCATGTTTCGGGGCCTTCGACTTCATTCACGAAATCACCGCAGGCTGAGATAGCAGGAAAGAATTCTCTTCTGCTATTTCCACCGAAGGCAAGGGAACGGTTGGTGGTTACGGTATTCCAGAAGAAATGTCCTGCGTTTTCATACTTCTTATCACCGGTCAGCTCAGCGATCCGTTGAAACCCCAGAGCTTTCGGTACTTGCGTATTAGCGTGTTTGTTGTCAAGGTTATCGACATGGTCTGACAAAGGATCGAGCAGAGCATGGTGAGAGAATCTTTTTGCTGCTGAGAGGTATTTCTTATCTCTGGTGATCTCGTATGCATCCGCGAGAGACTCGTTCATTCC
>JAEYXN010000112.1 GCA_023431285.1 Bacteroidota bacterium | reverse complement strand
ACCATCCGCGCTCCGTTCGACGGCATCATGGACCGCTTCCATGTTCGTCTCGGAAGTCTCGTGGATGAAGGTGAACTCCTTACCACCCTTTCGGATAACAGTAAAGTCTGGGTTTACTTCAATGTGCCCGAAGCTGAGTACCTCGACTTCATCACGGCAGCAAAGTCTTCCAAAAAACAGGAGGTCGTTCTCCAGATGGCCAACGGAAAGTTATTCGAACATAAAGGAGTGGTCGAAACCATTCAGGCAGACTTCAACCATGAAACCGGTAACATCGCCTTTCGCGCAGTGTTCCCTAACCCGAAGGGAATTCTCAGGCATGGCGAGACCGGCAACATCCTGATGCCCATCTCTCTTAACGATGCATTGCTGATCCCGCAGGAGGCCACCTTTGAAATCCTGGATAAGAAGTATGTCTTCGTCGTAGATAAGTCTAACGTGGTCAATACACGCGAAATCAAGACAGGCGCCGAAATCCCGCATCTGTATATCGTGACTGACGGACTCCAGGCAGAAGACAAGATCCTCGTCGAAGGACTGCGTAAAGTGAAGAACAATCAGAAGATTGACTACGACTTCCACGCACAGGACAAGATCGTCGCCCAACTTACAGGCCTGCACGCCGAATAACTAAACGACGACCGACATGTTTAGCAAATTCATTCAAAGGCCAGTCCTTGCAATATCGATATCGCTTGCGATTATTTTCCTCGGAGTACTCGCCATCTATACACGGCCTGTGTCACAGTTTCCCGAGATCGCTCCACCAAGGGTAAACATATTCATTGCTTACCCTGGCGCCAGTGCCGACGTACTGGTGCAGTCAACACTCATTCCTCTCGAACGCGCAATTAACGGCGTGCAGGGAATGCAGTATATCATCTCCGATGCCACCAGCGCGGGAGAAGCCACAGTTCAGATTGTGTTTGAACCTGGTGTAGATCCTAACGCTGCCGTTGTAAACGTAAAGACAAGGGTAGACCAGGTGATGAACAACCTTCCGCCTCTTGTGCAACGTGAAGGGGTAATCATTACCCCAATCCAACCAAGTATGTTGATGTACGTCAACCTGTATAGTACCGATAAGAACGCCGACGAGAAGTTCCTTTACAACTACTCGAGTGTACACATTCTGCCGGAGCTCCAACGTATCAGCGGGATGGGTCGCGCGCAGATCCTGGGTAGCAGACAGTACGCCATGCGAATATGGCTGAAACCCGACAGGATGCGCGCCTACAACATTTCCACAGAAGAAGTGATGGAAGCTATCGATGAACAAAGTGTCATCGGAAGGCCGGGAAGGTTAGGACAGGCTTCGGGAAAAGCGCCTCAATCATTGGAATACGTGCTCACCTACAAGGGGCGTTTCAATGAACCAAAAGAATATGAAAACATCATCGTAAGGGCAAGCTCCGACGGAGAAATTCTAAAGCTCAGAGACGTCGCTGAAGTTGAGCTAGGAAGCGAATTCTTCGACATCTATTCCAACAAGGATGGATATCCGTCTGCGTCCATTGTATTAAAGCAAAATATCGGAAGTAATGCGAGTGATGTGATTGATGGCGTAAGAGGAAAACTCAAGGAGCTTGAAGCAGACTTCCCCTCAGGGATGAAATACGAGATAAACTACGATGTCTCGAAGTTTGTAGACGCTTCCATCGACAAAGTGATGCATACCCTGATCGAAGCCTTCATCCTTGTGGCGCTGGTGGTATTCATCTTCCTGGGTGACTGGCGGTCTACGTTGATCCCAACCCTGGCCGTGCCAGTGTCACTTATTGGTGCATTTGCGTTCATGCAGATGTTCGGACTGACGATCAACCTCATCACCCTCTTCGCACTCGTGCTTGCCATCGGGATTGTGGTCGATAACGCCATTGTGGTGGTGGAAGCGGTGCACGCCAAGATGCATGATGAGCACCTGTCGCCGTATAAGGCTACCGTTAAGGTAGTGGAAGAGATCAGCGGGGCGATCATCGCGATTACGCTTATCATGACGGCGGTGTTCGTTCCTGTTGCCTTTATGACGGGTCCTGTTGGTGTATTCTACCGTCAGTTTTCGATTACCATGGGTAGTGCTATTGTTCTTTCTGGTGTAGTCGCGCTCACGCTAACGCCCGTGCTATGCGCCATGATCCTCAAGAGCCCGCATGGACGGCCTCGCAGAAGATCACCCATCGACAGATTCCTTGACTGGTTTAATAAGAAGTTTGACCACCTCACCGGAAAGTACACCGGCTTCCTCACCAGGATCGTGGACCGTCGGAGTGTTACTTACCTCATCTTCATTCTATTCGCCATTGGAACATTCTTCCTGAACAACGTACTACCTGCTGGTTTTATTCCTAGTGAGGATCAGGGGATGATCTATGCCATCATTCAGATGCCTCCCGGAAGCACACTGGAGCGCACAAACGATGTGTCGCGTAAGCTTCAGAAGATCGCGGAAGAAGTAGATGGCATTCAGTCGGTGTCTTCACTGGCTGGATACGAAATCCTCACAGAAGGTCGCGGTTCGAATGCCGGTACTTGTATCATCAACCTTAAAGACTGGAATGAGCGGGCACATTCTGTAGGCGAGATCATCGAAGAACTCGAGAAGGAAACGAAAGACCTCGGTGCAGTCATAGAATACTTTGAACCTCCCGCTGTTCCAGGCTATGGATCCTCCGACGGATTCTCATTGCGTCTCCTTGATAAAGGTTCCACCACAGATTATCAGGAGTTCGACAAGGTGAACGCTGAATTCATGCATGCGCTGGGTCAAAGGAAAGAGCTGACAGGTTTATTCACATTCTTCGCAGCCAATTACCCGCAGTATGAGCTCATCATCGACAACGAACTGGCTATGCAAAAAGGTGTCTCGATCGGAAAAGCAATGGAGAACCTCGACATCCTCATCGGTAGTACTTATGAACAAGGGTTCACACGTTTCAGAACCTTCTACAAGGTGTACACGCAAGCTGCCCCCGAATACCGGAGGATGCCCTCTGATATCCTGAACCTCTTCATCAAGAATAACCGCGACGAAATGGTGCCTTACTCTTCTTTCATGAAAATGAAAAAGACCCAAGGTCCCAATGAGATTACACGCTTCAACTTATATAACTCTTCCTCTATCCGCGGGATTCCGGCAGAAGGCTTTACCAGCGGTGACGCAATCCGTGCCATTCAGGAAGTAGCTGCCACGACATTGCCACATGGATACGACATCGCATGGGAAGGGTTGTCCTTCGACGAAGCGAAGCGTGGAAATGAAGCGCTATACATCTTCATCGTGGTACTGATCTTCGTGTACCTCGTTCTCGCGGGTCAATACGAAAGTTTCGTCATTCCACTGGCGGTTGTTCTCTCGCTTCCCGCCGGTGTATTCGGATCATTCATACTCCTGAAAGCAATGGGACTTGCCAACGACATCTATGCGCAAATGGGTCTTATCATGCTCGTAGGGCTACTTGGAAAGAACGCCGTGCTCATCGTGGAGTTCGCAGCGCAGAAACACCATCAAGGGATGAGTGTCGTCGCTGCTGCCATCGAAGGAGCGAAGGTACGTTTCAGACCAATTCTGATGACGTCATTCGCCTTCATCGCGGGACTAATTCCATTGGTGGTGGCCACAGGACCTGGTGCCATCGGAAACCGTACCATCGGTGCATCATCGCTTGGCGGTATGCTCCTTGGAACCATCTTCGGTGTGATTGTGGTCCCAGGTCTCTATGTCATCTTCGGAAATATCGCACATGGTAAAAAACTGATCCGCGACGAAGATGAAAGTCCTTTGAGTGAACGAATGGTAGAAGAAGCTGCAGAAGCTTCCACGCTGAAACGCTTCTTAAGAAAAATCAAAAAATCAAATGGTGAGAAAGATATTCTGTAACGTTTCCGTTGCAGCGATTATACTGTGTTCGCTGATTGGCTGCAAAACGGTACAACAAACAACAAGAACTGAAAACAAGAACATGCCTGCAGCATTTGCAGGAAGTAGCGATTCGTCCAGCGTGGCGCGCGTGGCGTGGAGAGATTATTTCGCAGACGAGAATCTGGCCGCCCTTATCGACAGCGCTTTGAAGAACAACCAGGAACTGAACATTACACTTCAGGAAATTGAGATTCTTAAAAACGAAACCCGCGTCCGGAAGGGAGAATATCTTCCCTTCGTAAACCTGCAGGCAGGAGCGGGCTTTGAAAAAGAAGGTCGTTACACGAGACACGGTGCGGTTGATGAACACGGAGAGATCATGCCGGGTCGCCGGTTTCCTGAGCCTTTGGCAAACTTTGAAGTAGCGGTTGTTGCCTCATGGGAAGTCGACATCTGGAAGAAGCTACGCAACGCACGGAAGTCTGCTGCGCTCCGTTACCTGGCAGGAACTGAAGGAAGAAACTTCCTCGTGACCAACCTGATCTCGGAGATCGCGGAAGCATATTATGAGCTGCTGGCGTTGGATAATCAACTGGAGATCATCCAGCAAAACATCGGCATCCAAACCGGCGCGCTCGAAGTAGTGAAACAGCAAAAAACGGCGGCAAGGCTTACACAGCTTGCAGTGAATCGTTTCGAAGCGCAACTGCTAAACACCACGAATCTTCAGTTTGAAATCCGGCAACGAATCATAGAAACCGAAAACCGGCTAAGCTTTCTTACCGGATGCTTTCCCACCGGAATTCGAAGGAGCCCGGAAAGGTTCAGAGACATAACGCTGGATTCTCTGCGTGCAGGCATACCGTCGCAGCTTCTGGCAAACCGTCCCGATATCCGTCAGGCGGAACTGGAGCTTGCTGCTTCAAAGCTTGACGTCAGGGCAGCTCGTGCGAACTTTTATCCGGCTGCGCGCATCGTGGGTGGAGTGGGCCTTCAGGCGTTTGACCTTACCTACATCACAAATCCTGAGTCTATGCTCTTCAACCTTGCCGGTGATCTCATTGCGCCGCTCGTGAACCGTAATGCAATCAAGGCCATGTATAATATGGCATCTGCTAAACAGGTACAGGCCGTCTACGACTATGAGCGCACGATATTGAATGGCTACATCGAAGTAGTCAACCAGTTGTCGTTTGTGCAGAACGCGCAGAAAAGCTATGAAACAAAATCAAGGGAGGTCGACATTCTGACGCAGTCGGTGTCAATCTCAAATAGTTTGTTCCAGTCGGCCCGCGCGGACTATCTCGAAGTGTTGCTCACACAACGCGAAGCCCTTGAGTCGAGAATGGAACTCATAGAGATCAAACAACGACAGCTTAATGGCAAGGTCGGAATATACCGTGCGTTGGGTGGAGGATGGAGATAGAAGAACCTTAATTTAATTGAAAGACTAAATTACGGGTGACCCTCAAAAGGTCACCCGTGTAGTCTTCTGGCGTGCCCCAAATCAAATCAACTTTGACCCTGACGCCCCTTTACAAACATCAATCAATAGCAAACCATAGAATATGGCCAGAGTCATACGCGCAACGTATCCGCTGCAGTTTAGCATCGGACTCCTTTTCCTCATCTTTATCCTCTCAGTGTTTTTGTCCTACGAGATCTTCAACGTGAGCTGGCGGACCGTCATACAAGGGGGCGGTCCTCTGGTCGGAATGCTCCTCTCCGGAGTTGCCGTAGTCATTATGGCGCTGATTCTTTGGGAAGAGTTTCTTTTTCCAGTGCGTCTCAAACCTGAAGGAGATGAAATTCTGTTCAGGAACCATTTCACCAAACTGAAGACGCAGGTCTTGATATACTGTATCATTCCTGTCATCATCATTTTTATCTACCTGAGTTATGAAGTGAGCTTTGTGCCTTTCATTGTATGGGCTGGCATCTGTGCGATCAGTCCCGTCGCCGGGAAGCTGATTTCGGGTGTTAAAAACTATAACGACTTCCTGAAGCTTACCAATGACCGCATCGAATTCAGGAATAACGAGAACAGCGGCGTATATCCGGTCCGTGATCTTCGTGAGATCATATTTCTTCGTGATGAGGCAGGTATCCTGCACAAAATAAAACTAATCACAACGACCAGCCAGGAAGCTACCATTGATCTGGACGAAATGGAGCTGGAGCCTTATCTTCAGACAATAGAGCAATTTGTGGCAGCACACTACCCCGGGCTCGTCAATCAAAACCCTGTATCTGGACAGTAGAGATTATTTCTTTGAATTGTAGAATACGATCGCATCGTAATACTTCTTACGAACGATCAGATCGATAGCGTCCGGATCTCCATCGACCATTTGCAGCAATGCGTCGGGAGTAAAGTCGATAAGGGGACCATCGCCCTTCTGAATATGCGAAACCGCTTTCAAATCATCTTCAGCAAGAAAGAAATAACCATTGATTTTCCCCGGCAGAACGTTAAACAACCATTTATCGCCGTGGGGGAGACCAAGCAATTGCCTGCCCGATGCTGTTACTCTCGAAAGACTTTTTGTGTCCTGAGGGAATACTTTTTTTCCTTTTGCCAAAACGTAGTGCGGACCATCGGTTACATATATCTTACTACGTGCGTCAAACGCATAGCCCTCCAGGGGCCATACATAAAAATTGAACTCTGAGCTTTTGGTCGGATAGCTTGGTTTATAATCTGTAGCACCGGAAGATATCAACTGTGGGGTTGTTCCACCGTTGTAAGAAAAATTAAGTGCCTCTTCCCTCGCAACCGTGGAAATTGTAATGATTCCAGTAAGACTTCCTCCTGCAGGGATTTCTTTATTCCAGATCTCATATTGTGTGAGTGTTGCAATTTGCTTCTTGTTAGCATTAGATGCGCGTACAGCATTTGCAATTCCGACGATCAGTCCTGCGGGAATGTAATAACCTTTTGTTTCCCTGTTGCCATATTCATCTTCGCTCCAGCTAATACCCCATGGTCCCCAAAGCGTATGCAACATATGCGTGCCCACACGCTGCTTCACTTTCTTACCATAGGTAATCGGAGAGACCACGACCTTATCGCCTGTGGCGGATGAAACTTTAAAATTAGAACGGGTGAGCACCAGGGGCACCGTTGAGGTATTCTCTATTTTCATAGCAACCGCAGCAAGGTTGTGCTTCATCTCCCTGTTGCCATAGCGTTTGTTATTACCGAGATACTGCACACCATAGCGGTAGCTGACCTTCAGTGAATCATTAACCGGCTTCGTGTCCAGATAAACGATATTGGTAACGGGAAGAGGTTTATAGGTGGATGCGCACCCGATCGTAAACAATGAAAGAATTACAGGAACAAGAACCGATCTGGTTCTCAATAGGTTGAATTGACTCATAACGTTTTGTCCAGGTTGTCCTTCAAAGATAAACGAACGACCATTTATATGCAAACCAGCGCCGGGCCGGCGGCTAAGGAGGTTTCACGTTCCCAATGAAAAGCGAAGGGTGTGAATCATCGTAAATGAACTGATTCACACCCTTTGCATTCGTGACCTGTTACTATGAGCTTCTACCTCCCGCGACTGTTACCGCGGTCAGGGTTTGATCTCTGCGCATCAGGCTTTGAGGATGAGCGTTGCGGTGTATCCATCTGACGGGGAGCCTGGCGCTGCTGAGACTGTTTAACGGAGGGGCTAGTGCTCCGAGGCATCGACTGGTTCGGCGCAGACTGACGCTGAACCTGTGGAGATTGTCTCTGCTGTGTCGGTTTACTCTCGACTCCACTGCTCTGCTTCCGCGCAGGGGACACGTCCCTGTTTCGTTCTACCGGCTTACTGAAATCACTATTCGCGGAGCGCGATTCCGTTGGTCTCTCAGCACGCTGCGCACGGTTTGGTGATTGAGTAGCCTTTCTCTCTGAAGTCGTTTTCTCATAAGACTTCTGTGTCGGCGTATTCTGTTCATAAGATGAACGTGTCTGACGCTCTACTGAGTTGTCGGTACGTTTGAAGTCAGTCTTGTCAAAGTCAGTTCTTTTTGTACGCTGAGTTTTTGCCACGTCACGATCCTTCGCACCAGTGCTTACGCGATCCTTTGATTCAGTGTACTCCGAAGTGCTGCGGGAAGAGCTGCGTGTCTCCGAAGATCCGTTGGTGCGATGAAGCTGTCCATCGCGCGAAGAACTGCGCTCACGACCTGTGGATACAGAAACACCCCGGCTATCACGTCTTGAGCGGCTGGCGTACCC
>JAEYXN010000092.1 GCA_023431285.1 Bacteroidota bacterium | reverse complement strand
CGCACTCTATCCTGTGCTCAAAGAATACAACGAGCGGATGGCCCTGACCACAGTGGCCTTTCGTGTAGCCGAAGCGTTGGTAATACTCATCGGAACAATGTGCCTCTTGTCAATACTGACGCTCTCAGATAATGCACCTTCAGATCCCGGGTCTAACATTGCCACCGCACAAACACTGGTTGCCTTTCGAAACTGGACGTTTCTATTCGGTCCCAACATACTTCTCGGTCCAAGCACACTCATCACCGCGTATATTCTCTATAGGACAAAGCTCGTCCCGCGGCTTGTGAGTCTCGCTGGACTGGTAGGCGGCCCAATGATCTTCCTATGCGGCATCATGGTGACACTTGGATTGTTCGAACAGCTATCGATACCCGGGGCACTAATGGCTATACCAGTATTTGGGTATGAAATGAGCCTCGCCGTTTATCTCATTGCCAGAGGATTTAATTTACACGAGGTGACAGTTCTTCCCGCACAGAATCTTTTTAAGTTATCAGGTACCACCACACAAACGTAGTCACCCAATCGGATACAACACAGCGATGATATTTCAACAATGACCACCCATCGTAAATGATAAACCCACCGCACGCATGATCATAAGGTAAAATCCTAATCACATTATCATTATATTTATGTCATACCCGCACCCCTCTTACTCACGGCCAAAAACGATGAAAAGATCATTCGTCATTTCGCTGCACATCGGTTTCTGGTTATGCTATTTTGTGTTGGTGCTTGTTGTACTCGGAGTTTACTACCGCACAATCCTCGACGTGGCAAATCCCCAGTACAGAGTGTTGAACGCCTTCAATAGCATCTTCCTTTTTGCGTTCATCCCTTCTCTGATCTCCTATTGGGTGTACTATACATTCCTGTTTCCTTATCTTCAGCAACGCAAGATCCTGCTGACAATACTGTATGGCATTCTTATCTCCGTCGCAGCCGCGGTAATCGGCTATGTTCTTCTTAGATTCTTCATCGAGACAGGCCGTCTCATGGACATGGATCAGGGTGGAAAGAACGGACGCTCCACTGCACCGAGAGTAATCCTCGTAATGACGTTCATCGGATCACTCTGCGGCGGGGTAGCAATGGTCATCAAAGGATTCATCACCTGGTACAACGAGATCAAGCTGAAAGAGATGCTTACTGAAAAGAACCACGCGATGGAAATGGCGTTGATCAAAGCGCAGCTGGATCCACATCTTTTGTTTAACACGATTAACAACATCGATACACTCATCCTCAGGGATCCGGTGGCAGCGTCGGATTATCTGAACAAGCTATCCGATATCATGCGCTTCGTTCTCTATGAAACCAAAGGCGAAAAGATCCCACTCGCCGACGAGCTGGCCTATATTCAAAGGTACATCGCCCTGCAAAAGATCAGAACATCGAATGAAGAGTACGTTAACTTCAATGTGAGCGGACGCGCAACCAACAGGTTCATCGCACCGATGGTCTTCATTCCATTTATCGAAAATGCATTTAAGCACACAACGAACAAGAAAGTTGCCAACGCCATAACCATCAACATCGATATCAAAGATGATAGTATCGAACTGGCTTGTGAAAACAAGTATGATTCAAAAAATATAAAGGAGCCCGGTCGCGATGGCGGGCTGGGAAACGAGCTCGTTCAGAAACGCCTCGACCTCATCTTCAAGGGAAGACACCGACTCGAAGTAAACAGGACCACCGATTCCTACTCAGTTAACCTGACGATCCCCAATGAATAAGTTCAGTTGTGTCATCATTGAAGACGAACCACTCGCACTTGAAAAGACGCGCGACTTCGTGTTGAAGGTTCCGTTCCTCAATCTTGCGGCCACATTCGATAACGCGCTGACAGGACTTGCATATCTCAATAGTCATAAGGTTGACGTGCTGTTCCTCGATATTAACATGGACGAGCTGACCGGCATAGAGTTACTCGAGAGCTCTCGCATTCAAAGCCAGGTGATCATCACCACAGCGTACCAGGAGTATGCATTGAAAGGATATGAGTTGCAGATCAAAGACTACCTGCTTAAGCCGTTTACATTCAGCCGGTTCTTGCAGGCCGTCAACAAGGCACAGGATAACCTCATTAGAAAATTATCGGACGGACCTCCGGAATTTATATTCGTAAGAACGGAGAACCGCCTCGAGAAGATCATGCTCAACGAGATCGTGTACATCGAAGGCATGCGTGACTACAGAAGAATTCACACCACAAAGAATAAGGTGATGACCCTGCAAAACTTCAGTGAGTTCGAAACACTGATTCCCCCTGCGCTGGTTTGCAGAGTCCACAAGTCGTATATGGTTGCTTTGAATAAGATTGCCTCAATCGAACGTGGACGCATCAAAATCGCGGATCAACTGATTCCTATTTCAGACACATATAAGGACGCTTTCTTTCAATTGATCAACACCGACCGCAGTTAGCTATAACCAATCCGAAAATTCCCTCATCCAATGAAAAGAAAAATTGAATGCTCCGCTCTCATCGTGCTGCTTGGGCTTACAGTCTTTGCCTACGCTCAGGAAACAAATAACGGTGATCGCATATCAGAAGAACGATTCGTTCACGTCAACGGGATCGATCAATGGGTGACGATCAAAGGAACCAAAAAGAAACCTGCAATACTATTCCTTCATGGTGGCCCTGGAAGTCCATTGAGTCCTTATGCAGACGAAATCTTCGGATCCTGGGAAAAGGATTTCATCTTGATTCAGTGGGACCAGCGTGGCGCCGGTAAGACCTACGGACACAACGGGCCGGGAGAGCTATCGTTACAGTATCTGCGCTCCAATCCATTGACACTTGATCAAATGGTCGCTGATGGTATAGCGATTGCCGAGCATATGGTAAAATATCTGGGCAAGAAGAAACTCATTCTTGTAAGTTCTTCATGGGGAACAGTGCTTGGTGTTAAAATGGCTCAGGCGCGACCCGACCTCTTCCATGCGTACGTTGGCCACTCACAAATTGTGAACCCGCACGAAAGCGATCTGTTCGCTTATGATAAAGTAGTCGAACTCGCAAAGAAAGCAAACGATACGGAGTCACTCACCATCTTACATCAAATAGGGAAACCTCCTTACGACACCGCACGGAACATGGGAAAGCTCATGCGGATTGTGAAGAAGCATCAACGACAGAATGCAACGCCCGCCCCGAGATCCTGGTTCACCATGCCGCCGAAGTATAACAACGACAAAGACAATACTGATCGGGAAAACGGCGACGACTATTCATTCGTCAACTATGCTGGTGACAAAAAACTGGGTGTGGCGGCGATGTGCGCTAAAATCAACTTCATGGAAGATGCCCAGGTATTTAAGACTCCTGTATATTTAATTCAGGGAAGTGAAGACCTGCAAACACCGGCTGGCGTTAATCAAAAATACTTCAGCAGGTTGAAAGCGCCTGTTAAGGAGTTTACACTGGTGCCAAAAAGTGAGCACGGTTATAATCAGGCCGTCATTGATGCGCATCTGAGGATCCTGCAGGAATTGATCGTCCCCAAAATTCAAATGCAGACAGACTTAGATACTCATAATGAACGATAAGAATAACGCCAGGGTTTATAAGATGTCATTTGCGAGCGTCTACCCTATGTATGTGCAGAAGGCTGAAAGAAAGGGGCGCACAAAAGAGGAAGTTGATGAAATCATCCTTTGGCTCACGGGATACACATCACAGAGCTTGCAGAAACAGATTGACAACAAAGTTGACTTCGAAACTTTCTTCAACGAGGCACCAGAGCTTAATGCAAACGTCTCGAAGATCACGGGAGTCATCTGCGGATATCGCGTCGAGGAGATTGCGGATCCCATTATTCAGAAAGTCCGTTACCTCGATAAACTCATCGACGAACTCGCAAAAGGGAAAGCGATGGAGAAGATCCTTCGTAAGTAATACTAAAAAACGAAAGAGGATGTCGATTATCCGTCATCCTCTTTTTATTTTGAAGAAACTGATCACACCTCAGTCGGCAAGCCAGCTTCCTTCCATGCCTTCATGCCGCCGTCCAGGTGCGCCACGTTCTCGTAGCCCATTTGTTTAAGCGTCGACGCAGCGAGTGCAGAGCGCCCGCCACTCGCGCAATGAAGAATGATACGCTTGTTCTTGTCAAACTCTTTCCTGTGATAAGGAAGCGTCGAGTCTGCATAAAACTCGAGCATACCGCGAGGCGCATGGTGAGACCCACCGATCTTCCCATTCTGCGTCAGCTCCTCTGCTTCCCTGATATCAATAAGCGTCGCATTCCCTCCGTCCAGCTCGCGTTTCACCTGCTCTGGTGTGAGATTTTCAACTTGTGCCTTAGCCTCCTTAACCAGGTCCATTGCTGATCGTGTAGCCATAAATGTTGGTGTTTAGGATTGATTACGTAAAAGGTAACACTTAAAAAGCCTGCGGCAAAAATGCTGTCGCACAATTCCCTGGAAGACACCTGGCAAAATCCGGCTCGCATCAATTGCTCCTGCAATCTCCAGACATGAACTTCAACCAACAGGATTCCCAAAATCCATTTGGGCGTGTCCCATGCCCGGCCCCCTTCCAACCCTTCGCATGGGTCGCGCTTTCCATTACAACTCCTCGCCCATACGCACAACCCAACGCAGCTCCGGGGTTTCCATTGCAATCGCTCACGCGGTGTTCACCCCTCCCGGAAATTCTTCTTCAGTTTAACGTCACTCCTTGTTTATGAGTAAACGATTCATTGATCATAACGCATCTGCATGGAAGTATTCCCTCAAAAAGAAAGGCTTCCCTGCTATCTGCTACTTGAATGAGAGTGAGGAACAGTGTGAGAGCGAAGTTACCTTACCCCACGGTGGTCAACCTGCTACCTGCTACTTGTTACCTGCTACGTGCTACCTGCCACCAGTCCGGCCCCCAGGCCGACCGGCGGACCCGCCACTTGAATCAGAGTGAGGAACAGTGTAAGAGCGAAAGTACCCAACCCCCACGTGGGCCCGCTGTCCTTGCTACCTGCTACCTGCTACCTGATACCTGCTACCTGATACCTGCTACCTGCTACCTGGTACCTGCTACCTGCTACATGCTAC
>JAEYXN010000035.1 GCA_023431285.1 Bacteroidota bacterium | reverse complement strand
GATCTACACACATCTCGACCGTGACTACCTTCGTCAGGTGGTTCAGGAATTCCATCCCCGAAAGTGATCGTGCATTTAGAATCCAACGGACAGGCTCACACTGACCGATTTCAGGTAAGGCCAGATTCCGTATCGCTCAGCATCGAACTCCTTCTCATTGAATTGGATGAGGTTTCTTCCGGATACTGAAATGAAGGCGGAGTCAAGATTGATACGCTCCAGAAATTCAGGACCGAACCCATACCCGAGAGTAATGTCGCGAAACTTGGTGAAGGATCCGTCGAGCTCAATCATCGGAGTATACATGTTGTCATACACGAAGATGTTGCCTCCCTGACGTATATCAACAAGGATATTCAGAAACACATTCTTATACTCAAACTGATTGAACATGCTTCCTGCCCAGTCGGCAATCGGACCTCCGGGTACTAAGTCATTGATTAATTCCTGTGAGAGATCGGATCTTATCCGCGCTCTTGGATTATTGTAAGTCAGGCGTGCATTCCACTTAAACTCATTACCAAGATTGGGAGACACTCCGGCGACCAGTTCAAAACCTTTCTTTTTAAATTCCCCTATGGGGATAATTGCATTATTGTCCGGTGACCGTAGCGCTACGTCGTTCTCAGTGTAATGGTAATACGAAGACGAAACAGTCATTCGTCCATCCGCCAGCGCAAAGTCTGCACCGATATCCCAATTACTTAACGGTGTTCCGGACGGGAATGATATTGAGAAAAGATTGATCAGTACAGGGTAGTGGTAAGCATAGCTGTTATTCGTCTTTCCTATGGAGCTCCTCAGCTTTGCCGTAAACCTTGAATCGTCTTCAACGAGGAGACGACTGACCACAAAGGAAGCTCCTGCTCCCCATGTGCTGATTTCTGTAAAGTATGGGAATCCGTCATAATCCTCTTTCCTCGCATTCAGATCCAGGTAAAAGATGTTGTTGATGTCGAATCCAACTCCACCGAAAATTGATTTTGTTTCTTCTTTAAGAAGCTGGGTAGATCCCTGAAAGGAGCTTACCATACGGAGATCTGTTTCCAGTTTATCGAATTGGTATCCAGCATGAGCGCGAACTCCAAAAGAGTCGCTCACCTTTTTGTCCAATGATACAATGGCGTTATGCAATTGCCGCGGTTGATTCGAATCACGGTCGAGACGGTCTGAGTTATAATCAACATAGCTATCGAGATTGGCTTTAGATACGAGATGTTGAGAAGTGATCTTCAGCCAGTCATTGATACGATATTGCAGCAAAGCATTTCCATTCAGAAACTTAACCAGAGCACCAAACTTCAATGATTGATGTTCGACGTATTTTTCCTGGCGGAACTCACCGATAATCCTTGCGGAGAACCTTCCTGCATTGACACCTCCATTGAGTCTGAAAGCATGGGCACGATCATAGCCTTCATCGGTATCGGCGAAAGGGATGCTGGCAAAGTTGTATGAAGCACGCAGATCTACCACACCGAAATCCTGAGCGTACGCTATGGAGTTCGAGAATGCCCAGGTGGCGTCATCGGGTTCAAGGGATACGGGGTCTTTGTAAGTAAGGTTCCTTGATGTGTAAGAGTTGAACTCGAAAGATGGCTTGGAAATATTTTCGCCGGACTTCGATCGCAGAAAGATTCCTCCCTGGACACCAGCGGCACCATAGGAGAAGTTATTATTTGCATTCGACGCAACGCTGATGCTTTCATATTCGAATGCGTTCATATTCTGAAACGAACCTATTTCCGGATGGAACGGAATACCATCGACGCTCAACATCGTGCTGGAGTTTCTGAATCCGGCGGTATTTGCAAACACTAGTGCAGGGTCCATTTGCAGTGAGGCTACACTTCCCCGGAGAAGATTCAGAACACTGGTACCGGCATATGAATGCGAAAGGAATTTGTTGTTGATCGTAGTACTGAAGCTGTGAACAGATTCTACCGGACGCGATGTCAGATCTGGTGAAAGCACAAGGCTTGGCTTTGGAACAGAGTCGGTGGAAATGAATTCGGTATCCTGAGAAAGGGCCGGAAAGCTGAACAAGAGAAATGCAACGGGTATGGCTGAACGACAAAAGAGACTCATAGTTGTTTGGTTATTGGCTAATGATTAACGAAAGCTAATATTTTATAGTATGGATCGGACGGCCGTGGCACTAAAATTTTGCCTGTCATATTAAAGGACTATAACTATGAATCTTCGAGCCTGCATAATTCTTTGGCTGTTGCCGTTAGTGGCATTCGGCCAATCTGTCAAGACTGTCGGGGAAAAGAACGTCGACTGGAAATCGTATACCAGCTTCTCCGTTGCCGATGGCGAGCTCGTCACTGTACTCGAACAGGAAATTGACGAAGAGAAGCTGCAGTCGCAGATCCGCGAGACGATCATTAAAGAACTGGAGTCGCGTGGCTTGAAATATGTTGAAGAGGGCGGTGACCTGAGCGTTGACTTTACAGGAGAACTCATACAAACAACGAACATTGAGAATGTAGGACCACTGGGTCAGGAACCTGCCGATGAGGCGGCACAGATGGATCAGTCTCGTATCTGGACCAATGAACGCAAGCAAGGTTCACTCGCAATTGTGATCTCAGATTCCAAAACTTCCAAATCGCTATGGCGTTCCACTGCATCCATTGATTTCGCGGTAGAAGAACTTCCGGTTGTTTTTAATGGCGCCACTGGTAAATCGTTCCGCAAGTTTCCGCGTCGGAAATAAAAAATGCCTGCTCTTGGAGCAGGCATTTTGTTATGACTAAATAATTTAAGATCAGAGTTTGAAAGTAACACCGATGTAGATCGGAGCAAGTCCATATCCGACTTCAGCATTCGCTGCGAACTTGTCAGAGAAATACCATCTTGCGCCAGCAGCGAGACCACCGGTTACAGAGGAGCTTGTATAGTCGTTGTCACCGGCCCATCCATCAGGCTCATTGTAAGAGGCAACGCGGTATCCAAGCAGAACGGTACCGTAAAGATCCAACTTGTCAGTGCTGAGGTTTAAATGCTTGGAGAAGTGATATGATCCACGGGCACCAAAGTCAAAAAATGTGTAAGACCATCTGTATCCCCATGCTCTGTTCTTCCAGGTTGTAATACCTGCGTACGGACCGATACTGATCGCATCGTTGATGGCCCACTCAGCTGAAACTGAGATCGGAACACCACCCGCATAGAGATATCCAAAACCAAGACCCGCATTCAGCAGAAGATCACCTTTGTCGATTTCTGCCTGGGCAGAAGCTTCACGAGCTGACATCAGCAACAGGCTGAAGCAGAAAATTGTAAATACCTTTTTCATTCTTAGAGTTTTAAAGTTGGCTGTTCAAAATGACCTATTATACGGGCAAAAATATAAAAAGATGCAAGAAAATACCATGAGACCATGATTCCTTGATTTTCTTGATTCCCAAATGCCACCCGAAGGGTGACTTTTCAACCGCTATTGGTTAGCATAACCAATAGCACTAATCAAGTAATCATGCTAATCATGATAATCAAGGTTTATATTTGCAGCTATGTACAAGTCGCTCGTTCGCCCGCTTCTTTTTAACATAGACCCCGAAAGAATTCATCACCTGGTATTCTCGATGCTTAAAACATTTGGCGCAGTCCCAGGCTCCGGAAAAATATCATCGGCTCTATATAATTTTTCTCATCCATCACTGGAAAAGGAAGTCTTCGGACTAAAGTTCAAGAACCCCGTAGGTCTTGCAGCGGGCTTCGACAAGGACGCAAAACTCATTGACGAGCTGGCCTGTCTGGGGTTTGGATTCATCGAAATAGGAACGCTTACACCGAAGCCCCAGCCCGGAAACGACAAGCCCCGTCTATTCAGACTTCCCGCCGACGAAGCACTTATTAATAGAATGGGTTTCAATAATGAAGGTGTGCAGGCGGCCGTTCAGCGGTTGAAGGATCGTAAGTCAGATGTGCTCGTGGGTGGTAACATCGGAAAGAACAAGGTCACGCCGAATGAGCAGGCCATGGAAGATTACGCGATCTGCTTCGAGGCTCTGTACCCGTACGTGGACTATTTTGTGATCAATGTGAGCTCACCCAATACTCCGGGTCTGCGCGAGCTTCAGGAGAAGGAACCATTGAAGAAACTCCTCCGGCATGTCATCGGTCTGAGCCGGAAAAAAGAAAAATATAAGCCAGTTCTCCTCAAAATCGCTCCGGACCTTACAGAGTCCCAACTTACCGACATCACACAAATTCTTCATGAGACCGGAACTGATGGGGTCATCGCCACGAATACAACCATTTCA
>JAEYXN010000325.1 GCA_023431285.1 Bacteroidota bacterium | reverse complement strand
ACCGAGCTCTGCGGGATCCACTCCCACCGCAGTCGCCATCTCCTGCAGCGAGATCGTAGCTTTCGATGATCCATCATTCGTCAGCGATGCTCCATCAACGCGTTTTACCAGCGCGCGTTTTGTCTTTTGATCCTTGAGAAACTGAAACAGTTCCACCACTACATCTACCTGACGAATATTGGCCGTCTCAGTGTACATGGTCACGTTTATGGTGGGATCTGTATCCGCAAGATTGAAAGACTTTGCATCAGGAATCATACGAAAGTTGAACCCGGTATCAGATTGTGATTTACCAAACTCTTCCTGTTTTTCGCAGCCGACCAAAAGAACCAGTGACAGCAGCGCAATTGAATATAATATTTTCTTCATACTTAAGTTCTTTTAGATTATTGCATCCAGAATGGTTTCGCTTCAGGGCTTGTCACGTTCTTCTGACTTGGAGCCTTGCTATTCACCTGAAGATTTGCTGTTGGCCACGGGAAAGCAAAAGGGAACTCCTTCGTGCGGATCGTGTAGCTAAGGTTATCAGCGTTACCATCGTAAAGGACAGGATAGCCTGTGCGACGATAATCGGTGTAAGCATCCCCACCCCATCCGAAGCTTGCAATCCATTTCTGTGTGATGATGTGCTCTAACTTTCCTTCATCATCTGCAGCATCGAACGCAGCCAGAGCCGCATCCACATAAGCGACTATTGCACTCTCTTCCATCTCAGGAGAAGAAGTTGCCGATGCTACTTCATTCACTTTGTCGAACGATGCATACAATGCCTCTTCAAAAGCTGCGCGCGCATCACCAGTGGCCACCCCGGTCTGGTAAAGCTCCGCTTCAATAAATTTCACAGCATAATAAGTAAGCATTCGCTGACCCACCTGAGGATTACCATTGAAGTTCGAAGCGCCACCTTCACCGTCATCATATTTTCCTCCGAGAGGATACAAGCCAAGAACAGTCTGCGACGATCCCTGGGCGAATCCTTCATTCGGATCGATGTTGAGTGAGAACGCGAATATGGAAACCACTCCCGTTCCCGCCAGCGCCGGAACCTTTGTGATGAACTGGTCCGTGTTTGGATCGATGTAACCATAACAATAGGTACAAGGACTTTCAGGAGAAGATGTTTCAGACACTTCGCCAATCTGGTTGTAGAAATAGTAAGGGATACGCGGATCAACTTTGCCGATCTCCGCACCATAGTTACGATGCCCGAAAGTGTTCAGGTTCGCCATGGTCTCAAAGAAGTACGGACTGATGTAGTAGTTTGAAGTTCCGGGAGCCCACTCCTGAACATAACCAGGGTTCCGGTTATCCGGACCTACACTCGTTCCATAGTCAACCTCAAAGTCTTCCGATCCGTCAGAGATCAGATGACCTTCTGAAAGCAACGCCTCCACTTCTGATGATACGTTCTGGACTTTCCTGATCTGGTTATACATCTTCAGCTTAACTGACTTTGCAAAACGGATCCAGAGATCAGGATCACCTCCGTAAATAACGTCTTCGTTACCTACTTCAAAGATTGATTCCTTCTCCAGGTTTTCGATGCCCGCATCCAGTAGTGTGAAGAGCTGAGGATAGATCTCTTCACCGGCGTCATACTTCGGCAGAAGAATATCCGGTGCCTTGTGTGCTTCCGAGAAAGGAACGTCTCCGTACAGGTCAACCAGGATGCTGTAGATGTAAGCCTTCATCACCTGTGCGATGCCGAGATACGGATAAGCTTCCTGTTCTTCACTCTTCCTGATAATGATTTCAATGTCGGCAAGAGAACGCGAGTAAAACGTCAGCCACGGGGCTGTTACACCGAAGTCTACTCCCTGAATCGCATAATCGTTTTGTCCGCTGCTGCGTTGTACCGTTTGGTGCATGTAACTCATTGTGATCTGCGACACTCCTCCTGACGCCGTTCCAAGAGCGCCAGCCATGTCAAGCTGAGCCGATGGAAGCAGTAGGTCCAGCGTTGCGTCAAGCGGATTGTTCGGATCATCATTGATATCGAGAAAATCCTTCTCGCAGCTGAGCATAAAGATCGCCGCGAAAATGATCAGTATCTTGTTCAGTTTGATTTTCATAATCTCTGATAGTTTTTGGTTAGAAGGTGGCGCGGAGTGTTACTGCATATCTCCTGGCCGAAGGGGTAGTGCTGTATTCAATACCCTGCACGTTTCTGGCGCCGAACTGATTCGTCTCTGGATCATAGTTCAGATCTTTCGGGAAGTAAGGCGAATAGTTCCACAGGTTCCGACCAGTCACGCCAAGCGTAACGGAGCCGAATGGCAGCTTCGCCAACATGCTCTTAGGAAAGGTATAAGAAACAGAGGCTTCTCTCAGTCTGTAAGTCGTCGCATCAAACACCGACCACTCATCAGCAGCATTCACTCCGAAGGATTCACCGAAGAACAAAGAGTTCACTTCTATCATAGTCTGATTGGGAATCTTGTTTCCGCTGTCGTCCAGAAAAGGCTCGAAGGTGTCGGGATTTCCATAGACGCCTTTGATGATCGCGTTGCCTTCGCGATCACCCTGGTATTCCAGCACACCGCGACCAAGAATCTGGTTCACAGATGTAGAGAACAAGTCCCCTCCTTTTCTCAGATCCCACAGCGCTGAAATGGTGAGTCCTTTGAACGTAATCGTATTGGTGATACCGAGGATAAAATCAGGATTGGGGTTACCAATGATCTGCGCATCCAGGGCACGTATAAGGGAACCGTTGGAAGGATCAATAAGCAGATTGCCTTCATCGTCCCGGGCATTGGCAGTTCCCACCAACACACCGAATGGTTGACCCGGCCTGTGCGCTGAAATAACAGAACCTCCGAAACCTGAACCAAACTGAATCTCATCAACACCTTCTCTGAGTTCAACAACTTCGTTACGGTTTCTGGTGAAAGCTCCCCCGATCGTCCAGCTAAGACCATTGGCGAGTCTCACCGGTGTTACGTCTAAGCTTACCTCAATCCCTTTGTTAGAGACAGTACCGAAGTTCGTCAGCTGTGCCTGGAACCCTGTTTCTTCTGGCAGAGATATCTGTGCAATCTGATCACGTGATTCTTTGTTGTAATAAGTGAAACTCAGACCAAGCCGATCATCCCACAACCGCATATCGAATCCAGCCTCCACTTCTGTCGTGATCTCAGGTTTCAGGTTCGGATCTGCAAGAAGGAAGCTCTGCCCCGCGGTTGGAATGGTGGCCCCACCGGCAGGTGTAAACGGCCTTCCCACAGCGTTATTCGTTACGTTGTCAAAATCATTTACCAGAAACACAGTGCTCAACAAATACGGGTTCGTGTCATTTCCCACGGATGCCCAGCCTCCGCGAAGTTTGATGGAGTTCACAAACTCATCGGAGAGCTGTAGAGCATCGGAAAGAATCACTGATGCATTGACCGCGGGATAGAAAAAGCTCCGGTTCTCACGTGGCAGGGTGGACGACCAATCGTTACGTCCTGCTACGGTAACGAAAGCGACATCCTTGTATCCAAAGGCTACTTCACCAAATACACCCTGAAGTCTTCTTCTGGTAAATCCTGTGGCAGGATTCGGTGTAACATCATTGACGTTGGTGATCTCATCGATATCAAAGATCACATATCCGACACCATCCACTGCCCGCGTACGGTTAGTCCGTTGGTTTACGTTCCAGCCTGCCAGTGCTCGCAAGCTGATATTCTCATTAATATCATTATTGAACGTGAACAACAGGTCGGAGTTGATCTCATCAGAGAACACATCCATGAGGGTGAGTCCTCCCAATGGTTTGTTGGCACCATTAGGGCGCTGGAACTCATAAGTGCCCTGTGCGTATCCGTTGATACCAATGCGATAAGTAACATTCAACCATTCCTTGATATCGTAACCTACATTGAATGTCCCCACGTATCGATCAATCTTGGAACGGATCCCACTGTTGAGTACTGACCAGTATGGATTGTTTACCTGATCACGACCCACAAAGAATTCACTTCCGTTGTCTACAGGATTCTGGAACGGCTGGCCCTGCACATCCCAGTTGCGACCGAAGTACAAGGTCCTTCCGAATGCAGATGGGTCACCTGCAGTTCCTGAAGGTGATCCGCTAAGCACGCCATCCTGAGAAGATCTCGTATAAGCCAGGTTTCCACCCACCACCAGTCCGTTGGCAAGATTTGTCTTTCCACCCACACTGATATTGTGACGAAGGAATTCTGTCTCTGGCACGAAGCCTTGCTGATTCAGCTGGGAGAGTGTCACCGAGATGGCTGACTTTTCGTTACCACCTGTAAGTGTAATCGAATTCTCAAGGACGTGACCAGTCTCGAAGAAGTTCCTTACGTTATCGGGATACGCTCTGTAGGCAGCCTTCTTACCATCAAACTCGCCCATACCCGGCCGACCAGCGTACCAGTGTGGAATTGAATCGAGGCTTGCGTAAGGCTGACTTCCAATGAACGGAGCACCCCATGAACCATTCGCCTGCGCGTATGCAAAGTTGGATCCCGTTCCGTATGAATTCTGGAAGTTTGGCAGGTTTCCGATCTTCTCTATAGCATACGTTCCTGTATAAGTTATTTCAAGTCCTTTCTTTGACGCACTGGCTGATCCTGACTTTGTAGTGACGACGATCACACCGTTGGCCGCGCGCGAACCATAAAGCGCTGCAGCGTTGGCACCTTTCAATACGGTGATAGACTTTATATCATTTGGATCAAGATCTGAGATACGGCTTGAGAATGCTCCTCCGGCGGTTAGCCCTCCCGTGTTAAGGTTTGTACCTTCAGTGGTAACGAAGTCGTTATTGTATGGAATACCATCTACTACGAAAAGTGGCTGGTTGTTATTGAGGAGAGAAGAGTTTCCCCTGATGGTGATCCGCGTTGAGCTTCCGGGAGCACCGCTGGAGGCGATGATGTTCACGCCGGGAACTTTGGCGGTGAGTGCTCTCAGTGGATCAGGCTCCGAAACCTGCTGGATCTTACTTCCGCTGACGGATTCAACAGAGTATCCAAGTGCTTTTCTTTCACGCTCCACTCCTACTGCGGTGACAAGAACTTCATTCAACTCTGTTGCGTCTTGTGCCATTTGAAGATCGATGCGGGTTCTTCCTCCGATATCTACTTCCTGTGAGGCAAGACCGATAAAAGAAAAGACAAGCACTCCACCCGATGTGGGTGTCTCGATGTTGTAATTCCCGGATCCGTCTGTTACCGTTCCGGTAGTAGTACCTTTGATCACAACGTTCACACCCGGTAGGGGTGATCCGTCTTCAGACGCTGTCACCTTTCCGGATACGGTTTGCGTCTGCGCCTTTGCATCACCCCAGGCAATAGCAAGACACATGCAAATCAGTAGTAGAAGTTTCTGCATAGTGTTTAGGTTAAATGTTATACATGCATACACACACTCCGAACAAAGTGCGTGTATGGTCAATCAAAACTCCTAAAAGAAGAAGGCAAAAGAATGACTCAAGGAATGGTATATTTCCCAGGGCGGTATTACCTAAAGAAGGGTGAGAAAATTTCCAACGCAGAGACGCAGAGACGCAGAGGAAACGCGGAGTCTTTTATAGACTCCTTTGCATGACGATCTCCTCGGGAAGCCAGATGTGCGGCTGGTCCCCTTCAGGGCCAGGGTGAGCGGGGGAAATAATTTCTTCAGGTATGTGAATGAAGGGAAACGCAGAGACGCAGAGACGCAGAGGAAACGCGGAGTCTTTTATAGACTCATGAACGATCTCCTCGGGAAGCCAGATGTGCGGCTGGTCCCCTTCAGGGCCAGGGTGAGCGGGGGAGATAATTTCTTCAGGTATGTGAATGCAGGGAAACGCAGAGACGCAGAGACGCAGAGGAAACGCGGAGTCTTTTATAGAACTCCTTTGCATGACGATCTCCTCGGGAAGCCAGATGTGCGGCTGGTCCCCTTCAGGGC
>JAEYXN010000208.1 GCA_023431285.1 Bacteroidota bacterium | reverse complement strand
GGTATAACGCAAAGACTATACGCATGGAGACTAAAACGACGACAAGAGATCTTTGGAACAAACGGCATACATGGGAAGTGGCCAGCATTTATGGTACACTGATATTCGTTGGATTGCTGCTTTATTTCATAATCATGTATGCCCTTGGCCTGGTACATGTAACTGAGCTTCGTTTGCTTAATATTTTGATTATGCTGGCTGGCGTCTACTTCGCCGTCAAACAATATCGAAGAGTCAACGGCTCCATTTCCTATTTCAGGACATTGGCAGTCGGAACAGGCGCCGGTGCATTAGGTGCCTCGACCTTCGCACTATTCATTTTCCTGTTCCTTCAATTTGAAGGAAACCTGATGGCATCAATACGTGAATATGAAGCTGTCGGTAGATACCTTAACCCATATATCGCATCGTTCGCGGTTATGCTTGAAGGAATCATTTCAGCATTCGGGTTGAGTTATCTTCTCGGGAATTACATGATCACAGACAAAGCAAATGAACCCGTAGGCGGAGCAATACCAATAGCGGACGCTGACGGTCATTATCATTCGAACATCCCGCGCAGCTAAGCGCATCAAATATTAAGTCTGGTTCCAATCGACGTGCGAATGCCTTCTTTTGAAACCAGACTTTTTCTTTTCTAATAAATCAGATCTTAATCCAGGATTGCTTACGGTGACTTTCCACAATGGCGTCACACAATCTCAGTTCGCGCAATCCCTCCTCGAACGTAGGATACGTAGGGTTCGATGGTTGCTTTCCGGTTCTCACTGCAGCATAGATCTCACGGAACAGCTGCTTCGAGGTATCCCCGAATCCTTCGTTATGACCTCCCGGATAGCTAATGATTGAACGAACATCTTTATCCACCAGAGAAGGATCACGCAACAGTACAGAGTTCGCCTCATTCCGCTTGCCAACCCAAAGCTCATTCGGTGTTTCAGAGTTCCACGCCATCGTGATCTTGGAACCATTAATCTCCAGTCCGAGTCTGTTCTTTCTTCCTGCAGCAACCTGACTCACACTCACTACTCCGCGGCTGCCATCGTTGAAACGTAAGAGTACACTTGCAAAGTCTTCCGTTGCGATCGGAACATCCTGGTAATCTTCAGGGGCCAGCGTCTTGCCTGAATATGTTTCCACTGCTTTCAATGGCTTCTTGCGTGTAGGGTGCACGGTAGAAAAATCGGCCATGACCTCAGTAATGCTCAGTCCTGAAATGTACTCGATCAGGTCGATCAAGTGAGAACCAATGTCAGCGATAGCTTTACTGTCTCCTGACTTGTCCGGCTCCAGACGCCAGTTGTAATCTGTTTCATAAAATAACCAATCCTGCAGATAGCTTCCCATGATAGAATATACTCTGCCCAGTTCTCCTTTCTCCCGCATGATTTTCATCTGACGGACGAGAGGATAATAGCGTAGATTGAAACTGACAGCATGTATAAGCTTCTTCTCCTTTGCAAGAGCAAGTAGTTCCTCTGCTTCCTTTACAGTGGTTGCCAAAGGCTTCTCGCAAACAACATGGCGTCCCGTCATAAGCGCCTTCTTTGCCATCGGGTAGTGAAGATTGTTCGGCGTGCAAATGTGGACGCACTCGAAATCCGACTCCTTGATCATCTGATCATAATCGGTATAGTATTTCGGTATGCCCATTGCGATCGCCTTTTCGGCAGCTTCGTTTTCAAAGGGGTGGAACAAAGCCACAACTTCAACACCTCCGGCGCGGCGGAGCGATTCGATGTGGACCGGGCCGATAAATCCGACGCCGGCAACGGCGACTTTAATTGGTTTCAAGGATGTCATGTTCGTCATTGATTATAATGGGCAAAGTAACTGAAAGGTTGAGCCATGTCAACCTTCCACGTGTTAGCCTCTGTTGTTTGTGAGCCATGCCACTTTCTGCTGCGGCGTATGCGGCGCAGCCAGTATACCGCTATTCAATTGAGGACGTCTCGCCCTGCGATACCGGTACCCGCCTGCGTCGGTGAGCTTTCCCGCGGTACAAACTGCCGAAACCACATCATCCCCCAATCGACGGCATTCAGCGAGAATATCTCCAAACGGGTCGAGGATCATAGAACACCCATTCTTCAACTGGTCGTCATCCATCCCGATCGGATTGGAAAAAACTACATAGACGGCATTATCATAGGCTCGCGCGGGTAACCACTTCATCAGCCATTGGCTGTGAGTCTTCAATCACGCGAAGGTTATACTGCTTGTCTCCGCTTCGGTTCTCAAACTGTGCAGTGCTAATCCGTAGAGGATCCATGCTTATTTCATTTGTAGCTCAATGATCGTATCGACACCATCAGCCTTTCCTTTCGGGATCTTAAGAGAAATTCCGAAATCATTTTGCTGAAACTTTACGGGAGTCTTGTCGGAGTATAATACCGCCGACTTAACCGTCTTTCCCCATGAAGGGAGGATCAGTGAATCATCATTCCATTTCAATACATGAACATACACCGTGTTCCCGCGCTGTGTCATCACACCCCAGTCACGAGGAGAAACGGGACCCCCCTTCGTTCCATAAATCGTCTCTCCATTCTTCTTCATCCATGCACCCATCTCCTGAAGCCGTGACACATGCTCTGCCTGGAGTTTACCATTAGGCATAGGCCCCACGTTGAGAAGGAAGTTTGCACCATACCCCGCTGACTTTACCAGGTACTGGATCAGATCTTTAGTACTCTTATGACTGTTGTCCTTCAGATTGAAGCCCCAGGAATTGTTGATAGTTTCACAAGTCTCTTTCGGCAATGTCCCCACAGTCTGCTCAGGAGCAAACCCCGTAGTGTTATGTCCGGGCAGATCTTTTTCAAACATCTGAAAGTCTTCTCCATCGAATGGTGTCACGTGGTGATTGCTTCCAATCAAAGTTCCAGGTTGTATCTCATGGATCATCCCATAAGTCTTTGCGAGTCGCCAGTCTGCATCTTTCTTGTCCCACATACCATCAAACCAGATTCCGCCAATGTCGCCATAGTTCGTCAGCAATTCGCGAAGCTGCGCATCCATGTAGTCGAGATATTTAAACCAGTCACCATTTTCCGGACGACCCGTATAGTTGCTCCCGGTGTTACCTCTCGGGAAATAATCAGGATGACGCCAGTCCAGTTGAGAATGATAGAAGAATAACTTAATCCCTTCCTTCCTGCATTCATCAGCGAGCATCTTCAAGACATCCTTACCGTATGGCGTACGCTTCACGATGTTGTAGTCGGATACCTTGCTGTCCCACATCGCGAAGCCATCATGATGTTTACTTGTGATAGTGATATATTTCATCCCTGCATCTTTCGCCACCTTTACCCATTCCGCCGGATCGAACTCCACAGGATTGAAGAACTGCGGAAGCTTTTCATAATTCGAAACAGGAATCTGTCTGGTATTCATCACCCACTCTCCATCGGCAAGCACACTGTACACACCCCAATGGATGAACAAACCAAAACGGGCATTTTCGAACCACTCCCGGTTCCTGATGTTCTCAGGTGACGGAACATACTTTTGTTGAGCCAGGCACACTGAGGAAATACTCAGCATTACTGCTAAACTGAAGGGAAAAAGGCTGGCAGGCTTCATGGTTATTTAATTAAATTGCGGATGCTCAAATTAGAATTATAAAGATGAGATACAAAACAATAAGTAAGGAACTGTTCGTAGGAAACCGCAAAAGCCTGGTCAAACAACTCAAGCCGAATTCACTGGTGGCATTGAATGCGAATGACCTGATGCCCACCAACTCCGACGGCACGATGCGCTTCCGCCAGAATAGCGACTTGTTTTATCTGACCGGCGTCGATCAGGAAGAGACAGTGCTGGTCCTTTGTCCTGATTTCCCTGACGCAAAGTATCGCGAAGTTCTTTTTGTCAGGGAGACGAGTGATCTGATTGCCACATGGGAAGGTCACAAGCTCACCAAAGAAGAAGCGCAGCAACAAACAGGTATCGAAACAGTGTTGTGGACAAGTGATTTTAATCGTGTCTTCAATATGATGATGGTGATGGGCGACGTGGAGAACGTGTATCTCAATACCAATGATCATTATCGCGCCGACGCGCAGGTTGAAAGCCGTGAAGCGCGGTTTGTAAAATGGTGTCTGGAAAAATATCCACTTCACCATTACGAAAGGCTTGCACCGATCATGCACCGCCTTCGCAGTGTCAAGTCCGGAACAGAGATAGACCTGATGCAGGAAGCATGTAACATCACGCAGAAAGGTTTCGAACGTCTGCTTCCATTCGTGAAGCCTGGCGTGATGGAATATGAGATTGAGGCCGAGCTTGCTCATGAGTTCATCCGAAACGGTTCGCGCGGATTCGCGTATGAGCCGATCATTGCGTCCGGTGCAAACTCATGTGTCCTGCACTACATCGATAACGACAAACCATGCAAAGACGGAGATATCCTCTTGCTGGATATAGGTGCAGAATATGCTAACTACAACGCAGACCTTACACGCACTATCCCGGTGAACGGCAAATTCTCAAAACGTCAGAAGGAGGTGTATAATGCTGTCCTGCGGATTCAACGCGCTGCCATGAATCTGCTTCGACCCGGGGTAAAGTATTTTGAATACCACAAGGAAGTTCAAAAGATCACAGAAAGCGAACTCATCGGGCTTAAGCTGATAGATAAGAAGGATTTGAAGAATCAGGATAAGAATAAACCACTCTTCATGAAATACTTCATGCATGGTACGGGTCACCAGCTTGGACTCGACGTGCATGACGTGGGAAGTATGTACCACGCTATGCAGATTGGCCAGGTATGGACCGTCGAGCCGGGTATCTACATTCGGGAAGAAGGAATCGGTGTACGTATTGAGAACAACGTCGTCATTCGGAAGAATGGATTATTGGATCTGATGAAGAACATTCCCGTCGAAGCAGAGGAGATTGAAGAACTAATGAATTCGTGAAGTACCTTCTCCCCATCCTTGTAGTCGCCATAGTGAGCGTTAATGTAACCGCGCAGGATCTTTGGCTCCGTCCCGAAAAATATTTCTGGGAACCAAACCAGGGTGCGCAAATCCACATTGTCACCGGCAAAGACTTTATCGCCGAACCTGCTCGCACTGGCATATCGTTCACTAAGCTGGAACTGATCCACAGAAATGAAAGAACAGACATCCGCCGAAAATTTACCGACGGGAAAACACCTTTCATATCCGTGAACCTTGCGTCAGACGGATTATACTTGATTGCAGGCGCCGTCAATCCCGAAAGTTTAATAATGTCGAGAGCAGATTTCCTCTCTTATGCAGAGGAGTTCGAGCTTGAAAACATTCTGAGGGATTCTGCATCCATAATGTCAGATCCAATTACAGTACAACTGACCCGCTATCTGAAAGCTTGTGTCCGCGTGGGGAAAGCCCATGACAAAAGTCCTGAACAAAGTGATAAACTTCCTCTTGAAATCATCCCGGATAAGAACCCTCTGTTGTTAAGTCGCGGGGAAAGAATAACGTTTACTGTTTTGAGGAACGGGAAACCGGCATTTGGGGTGCGTGTCAAGATCTGGAACCGTTGGGACAACAGAACAACACTACAACACATCTACACCGAACAGGATGGAACGGTGAATACCACCATAAGCAGCCCCGGGGACTGGATGGTGAGCGTTGTCGATTGTCCCGGGGAGCGTCAAGGTACATACCTGTTGAATAGCTTTTGTCTTTTTTTTGGATATCGTTAGAGAAACTACAGCTTATTATGTCAGTTAAGAATGTAAAACGACTACTACTAATTATTGTTCTTAATATCATCGGCCTTTCCGTAGTTCTTGCTCAAAACAACTATTATGACCGCGATGGTAAACCTGCATTAATGCACGATTGTTATTATTACTCTGTTTCAAAGTCTAAATACTCGGAAGGAGATACACTCAAAGAATACTATTGCCGAACCAACTCTCTTAAATCAGTCACTGTCGTCGACGAAAGAGGAGTTCCTAACGGGAGCTTTCTTGAGTATTATGAGAATGGTAACCTTAAAACAAAAGGTCGATACGAAAAGGCTCGCACAGTGGGAACGACTTCACGATGGTACAGTAATGGCCAGATGCAAATCGAATTCGAGGGCGCGAAGTACAACGATGTTGAGAAGATTCTAAACTATTGGGATAGCACGGGCACGTACCTTGTGAAGGATGGAAATGGATATTGTAAATGCCACCTGAATCCTTTCAGTAAGTTTGACCTGGAGGAACATGGTAAAGTCGTTTCTGGTAGACGTGATTCAACATGGACTGGATTTAAGAAAGGAATGAAATATTATATAGAGAGCTATTCCGAAGGAAATTTAATGCAGGGAACTTCATATGATAGTATTGGTAATAGCTATGCGTATACCGAGCCCTTCACACCCGCACGACCGCATAATGGCCTCGAGGCGTTTTATAGACAAGTCAGCAAAAATGTGAAATATCCAGCTGCTGCGCGAAAGAATGGAATTCAAGGAAAAGTATATGTAGAATTCGTCGTTGAGAAGGATGGCTCCCTTTCAGGTCTTAAAGCCATTAAAGGAATCGGTGGGGGTTGCGACGAAGCTGCCATTGACGCGATCAGATTTGCGGGTAAGTGGGATCCCGCAGTTCATCGCGGTCAGCTGGTAAGAAATAAAATGGTCCTGCCTATCGGATTCCATCTTTAGCTTGAAGAATTGAAATAAAGATCAATCCTCATGAACGAATTTCTCTCCAATAACGCACCCGAACCAGTAGGCCCCTATCCACACGCACGACGCGTTGGAGATCTGTTGTTTCTTTCAGGTGTCGGGCCCCGCATAAAAGGGTCCGCTGAAATACCCGGAGTAACGCTCGATGATAACGGAAACATCATCGACTACGATATCGAAACACAATGTCATGCTGTCTTCAGAAATGTCAAATCAATACTGGAATCTGCCGGAGCATCCTGGGATGATCTCGTTGATGTTACTGTATTCCTCACAGATATGAAAAACGATTTCCCTACCTACAACAGAGTTTACGCCGAATACTTCACAACCAACAAACCCTGTCGCACAACGGTAGGGGTAACCGCTCTGCCTACTCCCATCGCTATCGAACTGAAATGCATCGCCGAGATCAAAAAATAAAGGCGTCCCTGTTGAAAGAACGCCTTTGATATATTTCTCTAAAATAGCCTATATCGAAAAACTCTCCCCGCATCCGCAGGTACGCGATGCATTAGGATTGATAAACTGAAATCCCTTTCCGTTAAGTCCATCAGAAAAATCAAGCGTCGTGCCTATCAGATAGAGTAAGCTCTTCTTATCGACAAGGATCTTAACACCCTTGTCTTCGAATACCTGGTCTGCCGGACGAATCTCCTCGTCAAAGCCGAGATCATACATCAGACCTGAACATCCCCCACCTTTTACAGATACGCGGATGTTGTGTTGCTGAGAACGACCTTCTTCCTCCCGTAAGGCGGCGATTCTTTCTTTTGCTTTGTCTGTTACGCTGATCATTCTATGTATTCAGATTTGAATTAATACTGTGTTATGATATAGGGTTAAGAACCACGCTAAAGACGGTTATCGTATTCATGTCGCGCGCATAATATAATTTTTGCAACGCATCAAGAATATTACCGGCCCGAAAATACGACGTATGCAATTCTGTATCTCCCTTGGCCACCCACTGGATCGTGTACGAATTCTCCTTCTCCTTGTAATTCTGCACGTACGACAACATCTTCACCAGGGCATCCACCTTGTCCGCGGCAGTTTCACTATGGAACAAGAATGCCTGGTTGTGACGTGGATTTACTGTAATCAGATCCAGCTTCACCTTCCCATCGACAGCGGTGTACTCGAAAACCAGGTCGGAAGAACGAAGCCCCAGGTAGTCTTTAATCTCCTGCTGGATTCGGGCGGCCTCAACGTGAATGTCACTCATGGTTTCAAGGATCATCGCTTAAATATCAGTGGATAAACTTTCCAATTCTCCAAAAAGTTTCTTTTTTGGATCCCAAAGTTAACAATTATGGAAAAACTCGAGCATATCGGTATCGCCGTAAAGAGCATAAAAAACGCGGAGGTCCTGTTTGATGCCCTTTTTGGTCGGGCCGCTTACAAAGTGGAGGAAGTCGAGTCAGAGGGCGTTCGTACCTCGTTCTATAACCTCTCAGGTGTCAAATTCGAGCTTCTCGAAGCCACCCGACCTGATTCTCCTATCGCAAAATTCATCGAAAAAAAGGGCGAAGGAATTCACCATATCGCTTTCGAAGTTTCCGACATCCGAAAAAGCCTGACGGAATATGTCTCAAAAGGGTTTGAGCTGATCAACAAAGAACCCAAAGACGGCGCAGACAATAAATCAATCGCCTTCCTGCATCCCAAATCGACCAATGGCGTGTTGATTGAGCTGTGCCAGGAAAAGTAGCCTTACGCGTCCCTACTTCTTCTTTTTGCTCTTTGTCTTCGACTTCGGGGCCTTCATGTCCGCCGAGCTCTTTCCACTAAACTGGATCTCATTGTAGTACTTCTGTTTCTTACGGCCCTCATTCGTCTGATAATAAGGTTTTGGGCCGCAGGAGGTCAGAAAGACCCCGGCAAGAAATAAGGAAACAAACGGACCTTTTAACTTCATACATCGACCTGTTTCAGGCTCATAGTTATAACGATATTACCAAATAAAACTGGCATATAGCAGCTTAATCTTACTTTTGCCGGTGAAGACGCCGAACTATCGGCCAACAGTATTATGAGCGGGAAAAGAACTGAAATAAGCGAGCTTGGTGAATTCGGCCTGATCGACCGGATTAACGACTCTTTCAATACCATCAATCAAACCTCTCTCAAAGGGATTGGGGATGACGCGGCCGTGATTGATGCCGGCGACGAAGCAATCCTCATCTCAACAGACATGCTGGTGGAAGGGATTCATTTCGACCTGTCCTATACACCTCTCAAGCACCTCGGATATAAGGCGATTGCTGTTAATGTCTCAGACATAGCCGCGATGAACGGCAAAGCCGGACAAGTCACGGTCAGTCTTGCTTTGAGTAACCGCTTTTCAGTCGAAGCCGTCGATGAACTATATATGGGAATCCAGGCCGCGTGCCGCGCCTATAAAGTTGATCTTGTTGGAGGCGACACAACATCTTCTTCGTCAGGACTGGTGATATCGGTCACTGCAGTGGGACGCGCTAAGAAAGAAAGAATCGCCTACCGCGACGGAGCCAAAGCCAACGATATCATCTGCGTAACCGGTGACCTGGGCGCAGCATTCCTCGGGCTGCAAATCCTCGAAAGAGAAAAGGAAGTTTACCTCGCAAATCCTGAGATGCAACCAGGCCTCGACAAATATGAATATCTGGTGGGCAGGCAACTAAAACCGGAAGCCCGCATGGACATTGTATACGACCTTGAAGAACTTGGAATTGTTCCCACTTCAATGATCGATATCTCTGATGGACTCGCCTCAGAGCTTTTCCATCTTGCGAAACAATCACGCACCGGTGTTCGAATCTTCGAAGACAAGATTCCCATTGAAACATCAGCATACGAAGCGGCTGCGGTTGAATTCAAACTCGATCCCGTCACCTGTGCAATGAATGGCGGCGAAGATTATGAATTGCTTTTCACGATCCGGCAGGAAGACCTTGAGAAAATCAAGAATCATCAGGATATCCATCTTATTGGCTATATGCATGAGAAGAAAGGCGAGAATGTGATGATTACGAAGCAGGGGAACACCGTGCCGATCAAAGCCCAGGGCTGGAATCATTTTTGAATGCCGGATGACGGGTTCACGTCAGTCAAAACAAACAATCAGGATCAACGATCCGGAACTCGAATTAGAAATGAACTTTCTCGCTCATGCCTTTCTTTCCGGAGATGACGCAGGTTTACTCGTGGGAAACTTTATTGCCGACTTTGTAAAAGGACGCAAGGCACTCCAGGAGTTTCCTGCCTCCATTCAAAACGGTATTCTCCTTCATCGCGCAATTGATTCGTTTACAGATTTGCATCCAACGGTAGGGCTGAGCAAAGCACGGCTGCGACCCAGGTATCGCCATTATGCGGG
Source organism: Bacteroidota bacterium (assembly GCA_023431285.1). Classification (GTDB taxonomy): domain Bacteria; phylum Bacteroidota; class Bacteroidia; order Cytophagales; family Cyclobacteriaceae; genus Ohtaekwangia. Next base: position 17,787 of record JAEYXN010000208.1, on the reverse strand, counting down.
CGTCATCGTAGATGTGTATTACGATCATTTCCTCGCAATCCAATGGAAAGAATTTCATCAGGAACCGCTGGAAGGTTTTGCAACGCGTGTCTACGACACAATCGATCAACACATGGAGATCCTTCCACCAATGGTGAAAGAGTTTTTTCCCTACATGAAACGAAACAACTGGCTTGTGGGCTATTCCAGAGTTGAAGGCATAGGGCGGTCGTTGACCGGAATGTCGCGTCGAACACCTTATGAGTCAAAGATGGATGAAGCCGTGAACGAATTAATTCGCTACAAGAAGGAGTTCGCAGAGGAATTTAACACGTTCTTCCCCGAACTGCAGGAGCGCGTAAGAGAATTCGTGAGCTCCGAAAACAAAGCGCCGGATTTACCAGCTTGATAACTTTCCTGAAAAATCGCTCTTTTGTGACTCAGGTCTAAAACGCCTGTTTTCTATCTATGAACAACGATCCGGAATTAAGCGGTAAATATCTGGGCACGATCTCTCAGGACTTTGTGCGAGTCGCCGATCTCCTGCGCGATGCTTCCTACCAGATCCGCAAAGCCGGCTTTGAATATCCAATCTTTCCCATTTGTAAGGACGCTCAACCGATCGGTCAGCTTCTGATCGACCGACTTAACAGTCAGACGGACTGGAACTACTTCGCTTCCTTCCTTGATGAGTTTGTTCAGCGCGAAATAGTGGAAAAGGACCGGATTGCCGACTTCCAGGAAGCATACAAGAATCCGGATGAATTCTGTTGCCTGTTTGTAGTCGATAAAACGTTTACAAATTTCGTCTTCATCCCATATCCGGAAGACTAATCTCCCGACACAACTTCACGTTAGATCCTGAGCCGCAGTCCCCCGCGCCCCAAATTTAGAATGGGCGATATTAGATTCTTGGATCAAGAAAATTTACTTTTGCAGTTCTAAAAATTGAGGACGACTGACGGGTATGGATAACATACGTAATTTTTGCATAATAGCCCATATTGACCACGGGAAGAGTACTTTAGCGGACCGCCTCCTGGAATTTACCGGCACACTGAATGAGCGCCAGATGCAGGCGCAGGTCCTGGACAACATGGACCTGGAGCGTGAAAAAGGCATTACCATCAAAGCCCACGCGATCCAGATGAACTACACGCTCGATGGGAAAAAATACATCCTCAACCTCATCGATACCCCCGGTCACGTCGACTTTTCGTATGAAGTATCCCGTTCAATCGCCGCATGCGAAGGAGCGCTGCTCATAGTGGATGCAAGCCAGGGAATTGAGGCGCAAACGATATCAAACCTGTACCTGGCTTTGGAGCACGATCTTGAAATTATCCCCGTAATGAACAAGATCGACCTTCCTCACGCCATGCCTGAAGAAGTCACCGATGAAATCGTTGAACTGATTGGTTGCCGCCGCGAAGACGTCATCCGCGCCAGCGCCAAAGAAGGTAAGGGCATTGAAGAAATCCTGCGTGCAGTAGTGGAGCGGGTCCGCCCTCCGAAGGGTGATCCAAAAGCACCGTTACAAGCCATGATCTTCGATTCAGTGTTCAATTCATTCCGTGGAATAGAAGTCTACTTCCGTGTGTTCAATGGCACCATCAGAAAGGGAGATAAGGTTAAGTTCGTCAGCACAGGTCAAGAGTATAACGCTGACGAGATCGGAGTGCTCAAGTTGGACAAACAATCCAGGGACGAAATCAGTGCAGGTAACGTAGGATACCTCATCTCGGGAATTAAAGTAGCAAAGGAAGTCCATGTCGGAGATACTATCACGAACGCAGCCAACCCTGGAGAATCACTGAAAGGTTTTCAGGAAGTGAAGCCAATGGTCTTTGCGGGTATCTATCCCGTTGAAACTTCAGAGTTCGAAGAACTCCGGGCTTCAATGGAAAAACTGCAGCTGAACGATGCGTCTCTTGTATGGGAACTTGAAACATCTGCTGCATTGGGATTCGGTTTCCGTTGCGGATTCCTGGGAATGCTCCACATGGAGATCATCCAGGAGCGCCTGGAACGTGAGTTCAACATGACGGTGATTACTACCGTACCGTCAGTACAATTCAGGGCGACACTCACCGATGGAGAAGTGGTTAATATCAATGCTCCTTCTGAAATGCCGGATCCTACCAAGCTTGATACAATTGAAGAACCATATATCAAAGCACAGATCATTACGAAATCCGAGTACATCGGTCCGATCATCGGTTTGTGTATGGATAAACGCGGCATCATTAAAAATCAAAACTACCTCACCACAGAACGCGTTGAGATGACTTTTGAGATGCCTCTTTCTGAAATTGTCTTTGACTTCTTCGATAAGCTGAAATCTATTTCCAGAGGATACGCTTCTCTCGACTATCACCTTATCGGATTCCGCGAGTCTGACATGGTGAAACTTGATGTCATGCTCAATGGTGATCGTGTAGATGCGTTAAGCGCCATCGTTCATCGCGGCAAAGCGCAGGACTGGGGACGTAAGCTTTGCGAAAAACTCAAAGAACTTATCCCTCGTCACATGTTCGAGGTTGCCATACAGGCTGCGATCGGACAAAAAATCGTGGCAAGAGAAACCATTAGCGCCATTCGCAAGAACGTAATTGCGAAATGTTATGGTGGTGATATCTCCCGTAAGCGCAAGCTCCTCGAGAAACAGAAGAAGGGTAAGAAACGGATGAGACAGATTGGAACCGTGGAGGTGCCGCAGGAAGCGTTTATGGCTGTCTTGAAGATCGAATAGCTTTTCCGATAATCGAAATCTAGAACCTGAAATTTCAATAGTAAATGGAAGTAATGCCCACAACCTACACGTTGATCGACGGAAAGAAAGTGTCTTCCGACATCAAAGACGAAATCACTTCCAAGGTAGCCGAGCGCAAACAGCAGAATAAAAAAATTCCACATCTCGCCATCATCCTCGTCGGAGATGACGGCGCCAGTCAGACTTACGTCGATAATAAGGTCAAAGCATGCAAGTCGGTGGGATTCCACTATACGATGATGCGCTTCGCAGATACGATCAGCGAAGAAAAGCTGATGAAACATATCGACCATGTGAATAATGACGACGATGTTGATGGCTTCATTGTTCAGCTTCCTCTTCCACCACATATCTCTGTGGAAAGGATCACTGAAAAGATCAGAGCTGATAAGGATGTGGATGGATTTACCAATCAGAATTTCGGTAGTATCATTTCGAAAACTCCGTTGCTCATGCCTGCAACACCTTTTGGTGTGATGGAGTTACTCCGCCGCTATAATATCGAAACGGAAGGAAAGCACGCCGTAGTCGTTGGCGCCAGCCGGATCACCGGAGCGCCATTAAGTATGATGCTTACACAGGCCAGGGCTACCGTAACAATCTGTCATAAGTACACACAGGATCTCGGTGCTTTCACACGCGCTGCGGATATCCTCCTCGTTGCAGTCGGAAAACCCGGACTCGTTACAGGGGATATGGTGAAAGAGGGCGCAGTTGTAATCGATATTGGTACAACGCGCGTCGAAGGACCTCAATTCCCTAAGGGCTGGGCCATCAAAGGAGACGTCGACTTTAAGGAAGTGGCGGCCAAATCTTCTTTCATCACGCCAGTACCCGGTGGTGTAGGGCCAATGACCATTGCTTCTCTCTTGCTGAATACGCTCAGAGCTACAGAGCTCAGGAATCCATAATAGAATGTCTCAACCAACGCTCCCGCTACCCGTTATGGAGTCGTTCTATACGATTCAGGGAGAAGGAGCATTCCAGGGCCACGCTGCTTACTTTGTAAGACTCGGAGGATGCGACGTAGGTTGCGTCTGGTGTGATGTGAAAGAATCGTGGGATGCCTCTCTTCATCCACTCGTCAATGTTGAGGATATCGTCGCCGGTGCAGTCGCGAGCGGTGCTCCACTCGTCGTAATTACAGGTGGAGAACCCGCCATGTATGACCTGACTATTCTCACAAGCGGACTCAGAAAAGCAGGGCTCAAAACAAACATTGAGACTTCCGGCGTTTATCCGCTTACCGGAGAATGGGACTGGATCTGTTTTTCCCCGAAGAAATTCAAAGTGCCTCATCCGTCCATATATGATGTCGCTGATGAATTGAAAGTCATCGTGTATAACCGTTCCGATTTCGAATGGGCGGAAGAATACGCCATGAAAGTTGATAAATCATGTGAGCTTTTTCTTCAACCTGAGTGGTCGAAAGAAAAGGAAATGCTTCCGCTTATTATCGATTATGTGAAGGCGAAGCATCAGTGGAAGATATCACTGCAGATTCACAAATATATGAACATCCCTTAGCGTCGACCTGCGATCCCAACGGCATGACCCGACACGAATTTGTTTCATCACTCAACAGCTGGGGTTCGTCCCGAAAGCCATTCCTCTTCATCGCTGACTTTGAACTGCAGAAACCCCTCGCGTTCCTTCTTGATGAAATCAATCCGTCTGAGATCCTCTACGATATCAATGGCGTCTCCAACGCACCGAAAGCAACGGGAAACAAACACGAGATCACCAGCCGTAAGGTTATCTCCTTCGAAGACTACCAGAAGAAGTTCTCTCACGTTGCCAGACGACTTGCCCGCGGCGATAGCTATCTCGTCAATCTTACCACGAAAACAGAGATCACACTTTCCCAGTCGTTGCTTGATATTTTCCATTCTGCCAAAGCCAGGTATAAGCTATGGCTCCATGACCAATGTGTAGTGTTTTCTCCCGAGTGTTTCATAAGGATTGAAGACGGCCGGATCTTCTCCTTCCCAATGAAAGGAACCATCGATGCGGCGGTTCCTTACGCCTCTGATGTAATTCTTAAGAATGAAAAAGAACTTGCCGAGCACGTGACTATCGTTGATCTGATACGCAATGATCTTAGCCAGGTGGCGTCTGACGTGGCGGTGACCCGGTTTCGTTATCTGGATGAACTCAAGACGAACAATAAAAATCTGCTTCAGGTAAGCTCGGAAATATCCGGTGTACTCTCTGACGATTACAATCATCATCTTGGAGACATCCTGATGAAATTACTTCCGGCCGGCTCGATCTCCGGAGCTCCAAAAGAAATGACAATTAACATCATTCGGGGAGCGGAAATGGAAAACCGTGGGTACTATACGGGAGTTTTTGGCTATTTTGACGGATACAAGCTCGATAGCGGCGTAATGATCCGGTATATTGAGAAGGATGGATCTTCGTTCTACTACCGGAGTGGTGGAGGAATTACAACGCAGAGCTCCGCGGAGAAAGAATATCAGGAAATCTTAGATAAAGTGTATGTCCCTGTTGCTTGAGTCTATAAAACTGCTTGATGGAAATTACTGCAATCTGTTTTACCATGAGCAACGAATGAATCGTTCTATGAAAGAGCTGTGTGGACAACAGGAGTTCTTTGAACTGGAAACATTCCTTTCACACATTGACGCTCCATCGACCGGACTCTACAAATGCCGAATCGTGTATGATGAGAATTCCCGGGAAGTAGAGTTTCTTCCGTATGAACCGAAACCGATCAGCACCATAAGGGTCGTTGAGCATGATCGGATCAATTATGATTTTAAGTATCAGGACAGAAAGACAATCAATAAACTTTTTGAGTTGAGAAAGGATTGTGATGATGTGCTGATCGTGAAACGTGGATACGTGACTGATACATCCTATTGTAACATTGTGTTCCGCAAAGGACGGAGATGGCTCACACCATGGTCCGCGTTGCTGAAAGGAACCCAGAGACAGAAACTTTTGGAGCGAAACTTGATCTTCGAAGAGGACATCCGGGTTGAAGACATCGCGTCATTTGATTCGTTCAAGCTTATCAACGCGATGCTTGAGTTCGATGGGCCGGAGATACCCGTTTCAAATATCATAATGAACTGATGACACGATTTTTTATTATCGTTCTGATATTTTTAGCAGTAGCACCTGAAATAAAGGCGCAGCTTTCTACGAAATCCAGGAAAGCCATTGAGCTTTATACAGAGGCCGATAACTACCGCGTACGTGGACAATTTAAACAGGCTATTCAGCTTCTCAACGCAGCTCTCGAAAAGGACGGGAATTTCGTGGAAGCACATCATCGCCTGGGATTGGTGTATTATCATATGAAGGCTTACCCCCGCGCCATCGAATCATTCGAAAAAGGATTATCAATGACCACAAACCTTCGTTTACAGAAGGCATTCTGGTTTGATCTGGGCGAAACTTATATTCTGGTAGGAGAGTATGACAAAGCGATGAAAGTACTCAGTGCTTACATCAATAACGAAACTCAAAGCAGGGATAAGTTGCAGCGGGCGAATCAGAATTTCCGCAGCGCTGAGTTTGCAAAAAAGAGTAGTGCTGAGGCAGGTAAGTTCAAACTACGCGCGCTTAGCGATACCGTTAACAAATTTGTCATGCAGTACTTTCCCGTTCTTACCGCTGATGAACAGGAACTGATCTTCACCCGGCGCACAGGGTTCAATGACAACCACGATGAGGACCTTGTTGTTTCATTGAGGGACAGGGAAGGCAAGTGGCTTGGGCCCGTATCCATTTCGCCATTCATAAATTCAGAAATGAATGAAGGCACATGTACAGTTTCGGCGGATGGAAGAAGGCTGATCTTTACCTCATGCGCTGGTCGCGATAACTACGGCAGCTGTGACCTGTATGAATCTGTCAAGTCCGGAAACGAATGGTCGCGGCCTAAGAACCTCGGGCCTTTCGTGAATACACCGGCATGGGAATCGCAACCTTCCCTTTCTGCCGATGGCCGCATCCTATACTTTGTTTCTGATCGTCGTTCAGGCATTGGCCAGCGTGATATCTGGATGACTACCCTGGACGATAACGGCAAATGGACAAAGGCCGTCAATGTGGGTAAGCCCATCAACTCTGAATTCGATGAGATGTCGCCATTCATTCACGCAAACAACCGCACTCTTTACTTCGCTACCAACGCACTTCCTGGTTTCGGAGGTTATGATATCTTTTTCTCTGAGCGTGATTCCACCGGATGGGGCCCGCCAACAAACATCGGAGCACCGGTCAACAACCATGACGATCAATATTCTCTCTTCATTACCGCCAATGGAAAGAAGGCATATTATTCACATGAGGAGAGGCGTGAAGACGGACATGCTTTCAGCAAGATTTATGAAGTCACCATTCCGGAAGAGAACTGGTTAAAATTCCGCAGCAACTATGTAAAGGGCATTGTTCGCGATAAAGTATCAAAGCAGGTTCTCGAAGCGAAAGTAGAGCTGATTGACATTCGAAAAGGTATAGTCGAGTCGCAGGTAGAGTCCGATTCATTGACAGGTCGCTATCTTATTGTGCTTACACAGGGAGCTGAGTATGCTCTTTATGTGACACGTCCGGGCTACATGTTCAAAAGCCTTAACTTCAATTATTCTGATGCTACTGATCCCGAGCCTGTCATTCTTGATATTGAACTGGAAAAAGTAATTACGGGCTCTGACGTCGTCCTTAATAATATCTTCTTTGATACCGATAAGTTTGAACTGAAGGAGAAATCTGTTCCCGAATTAAATAAGATCATTCGTTTCCTCTCGGAGAATTCGTCAGTGACCGTAGAGATAGGCGGCCACACGGATAACGTTGGGACAGACGCATACAACCTTGAGCTGTCGCGAAAACGTGCCGTAGCGGTGAGAGATTATCTGGTTGAGAAAGGTGTGCCTTCTGTGAGGATTCAAACTAAAGGTTATGGTTCCTCCATGCCTATAGGCGACAATCAAAGTGAAGATGGGCGGCAAGCCAACAGGCGTATTCAATTCAGGATTGTCAAGGTGAAGTAAAACCAATCTCCGCTTCAGGAAAAGCACTCTTCTCGTTTTAACGTCTGCATTGTCATTTTTAACTCCTGCAACATCGAATCGTACTTCTCCTGGTACGGCAGGGCATTTTTGGTCAATCTCCTAGTTGGCCGAAATCTCAATCCCCAGTGAATACTGATTGAACCGGATGAATTGCGATAGCGCTCTGTTTGTGCTAAAGCAAAGGCTATTAAAGGCGATGCCCGGGCAGGGTTGTCCCCCTGTTGAGCCCCTCTTTACCACTATCAGACGCCATCCTAATCCCTCTCTCATAGAGTGACTATAACAGGGAGATGAGGGGGTCAACAGGGGGACAACCCCCCTTTATCGCTGCTTTTGCATGGCTGATTCTATGCTTTTATGGTACTCAAAATGACCTCTGTGTCAGGTCCAGTCAGAAATTTGAGGTTTCCGGGGCCTTTATTCGCTTTCAGACAATGATTCCTTTACAAGATGCCTGAAGTTGAGATCCCAAGGATGCAAATGGTGATCGGCTTTCTAAGGGTAGTTTCAATCCGGTTTTTGCCGACCAAGGGCGAATTCTGTGACAATGTAGCTTCGCCCGGATGACTTCGGTGCACAATTGAGGGGCAATTAGAAAGGACCAGGGGGGTATATCGGTCTTTCAAGAAATGTTCATAAGGCGGTATAAACTACGAAAGAATAATACCGTGTTTTGGGGTATTTTTTTTAGTGAAAAAAGCTTGCCAGAGTGCTGATTTACCCTCTGAGAAAAGCCACAGGATGGCGCTAAAACGATTGTTTATTCCCGGCGAGACGTGGAGATGGCCGATAAAACAGTAGAATTTACTGTTTAAAATTAGTATGCATTCATACGGATTTTCCGCGTCTGGGTTTTCCAAATTAATATTTTGTTATAAGTTTGGAGACTTATTAATTCATTAACCTAAATAAAACAGTATGAAGAGAATTCTACTCTTATGCTTAACAGCGGTGTTCATGCTTGCCTCCGCAGCAGCATGGGCTCAGGAGCGAACGGTCACAGGCCGGGTGACTTCCGCTGAGGACGGAAGTGCCCTCCCTGGCGTGAACGTGGTGCTTAAAGGAACCACCACCGGTACGGTATCTGATACCGACGGAAATTATAGTCTGGGTATACCTTCACAGGGCGGTGTGCTGGTTTTTTCATTCATTGGATTGGTGAGCCAGGAGATTGAGGTTGGCAGCAGATCAACAGTGGATGTCCGGATGTCGCAGGATGTACAGCAGCTTACGGAAGTGGTTGTTACTGCCTTTGGTATTGAAAGAAATCCAAATGAGCTTACTTACGTAGCGGAGAAAATCAACGCTTCTGATCTTGTAAGAGGACAGCAAACTACGGCGGCTCAAGGTCTTGCGGGAAAGATCGCCGGTCTTCAAATCAACGTCCAGAACAACGGTGTTAACCCAACTACACAGGTTCTGTTGCGCGGTCTTCGCTCCATCAGCGGAAACAACAGTGCTCTCATCGTTATTGACGGTGTAATCGCTTCTCAAGGTGCTTTTGATGACCTTAACCCGAATGACATTGCGGATATTCAGGTTCTGAAAGGTGCAAACGCGGCGGCTCTCTACGGATCAGATGCAGCGAACGGTGCTCTCATCATTGTTACCAAGAACGGAAATGCATCTAATCGCTTCACAGTAGGTTTGCAATCCAACTATACTGCTGAACAGGTTGCTTATATGCCTGACTTCCAAACCAAGCACGGTATTGGCTGGGCAGGTTCTTACGATCCTATCGAAAATACTAACTGGGGTCCTCGTTTTGATGGAGTTCCGCGTCGTATCGGCCCTGTCTTCGGAGATGGCTCTTTCCAGGAAGTGCCTTATGCACCTATTAAGGACAACCTCAAAGATTTCTTCGAAACAGGAAATACCTTTTCAAATACTATCTATGCAAGCGGTGGAGACGAAAACAGCACGTTCTATCTTTCAGTAGGACAACGCAGAAGCACAGGTATCGTACCTGATGACGAATACAAAAGAAGTACCTTCCGCGTAAACGCGTCTCATAAAATTGGTAAGCTGAAATTAGGATTCAACTCAAGCTATTTCAGAGATGATGCGAATGTCGTAGGTAACACCATCGGTGACCAGGATCGTCCACTTTACTGGTTCATCCTGAATACTCCTGCTAACATTCCTCTGTCAAGCTACAAGGATTGGCGTAATCCACTCAGCTATGCTCACGCTGACAACTATTACAACGCGTATTACCAAAACCCTTATTGGGCTGTTGGAACAAACCGTGACCTGGATCAGACAAGCCGTCTTCAGGCTTCTTTTTCGGTGGCATATGATGTTACTGACAAAATCCAATGGACTTCCCGCCTTGGTGTGAACCACTTCAACGGCTACGGAAAGAACTGGAGAGCCCGTCAGGAGTACGACGTAGTATTGCAGCCAGCGCACAGCACTGTTAGTTCATTTGTTGAGGACACAGAGTTCCAGACTAATGACTACAACGGTAGCTCTATTGTGAGTGGTGACTTTAAGGTTAACGATTTCTCGATTAAGCCTTTAGTAGGTTTTGCATTTATTCAGAATGCAACAAGAAGCAGCTTCCTTCGCGGAAATAACCTTTCTATTCCAGATAACTACGACATCTCAAACAGAACAGGAGAGTTGGTAGGAACTGTCGATGAAACAAGAGAACGCACAGTTGGATTCTTCGGAGAAGTCAACGTTGGATACCGCGATTTCATCTTCCTGAACCTTTCAGGACGTCAGGATTATACTTCGACTCTGCGTAAGGGTGATAATGGATATTTCTATCCTTCTGCTGGTCTTTCTTTTGTTGCCTCTGAAGCAATTGATGCGATCAAAGAAAGCAACGTGGTATCAGATCTGAGGTTCACAGTGAGTAACTCTACTGTTTACAACGACCTTAATCCATACGTGGTGAACGAGCGCTTCTTCCAGCCTACACCTGATGAACAACCTGGTCAGTTTCCTTTCCCACTCGGTTCATTGAACGCGTTTGTTCTTAGCGGACAGACTGTAGATGCCGGTGTTACTAAAGAAAAACTGAACACGACTGAATTTGGTATGGGCCTTGGTTTGCTCAACGATCGCGTATTCTTCAATGCATCGTACTTTACAACCAAGATCACCGATCTAATTGTAACAACTACTCCTTCAACTGCTTCAGCAGCAACTTCATTCCTGACTAACATAGGGGAACTTCAGAGCAGTGGTTTGGAACTTACCCTTGGAGGAACTGTCTTAACTGCCGGAGACTTTAACTGGAAAATGAACATTAACTACACTTCCAACAAGACTATAGTAAATGAGATCGTTGGAGACCTGAAAGAGGTTGTACTTAACTCATACGGTGGTGGTTCATTCGGTACATTCGCAATTGTAGGCGAAGAATTCCCCCAGATCAAAGCTCAGGCTTATGTTCGTGATCCACAAGGTCGCGTAGTAGTTGGAACTGATGGTAACCCTATCGTAGGTGAAGTTCTTCCAATGGGAAGCACAATTCCTGACTATATCCTTGGTATCAATTCAACCATGGCATGGAAAGGTCTTGAACTTTCTGCTACTATCGACTACAGAACAGGTCACGTGTATTATGAGCAGGGATCTGATGCTATGGAGTTCACTGGAAGATCTATCGCCAGTGTATCTACAAACCGTCAGGATTTTGTATGGCCGAATTCTGTAATCCAGGTTGGCGAAAACCAATATGTTGAAAACACAAACATTCCGATCACTGGTGGTATCATGACTTTCTGGCAAAACAGGTATAATGAGATCAAAGAAAACTATGTGAAAGACGCAACAGCGCTCAAGCTTCGCGAGGTTGCTTTGAACTACACTGTGCCAAAAAGCTTCCTTTCCAAAGCGAAGGTTATCAACAAGCTGACTATCGGTTTTGTAGGTCGTAACCTCCTGACCTTCCTTCCGGAAGAAAACAGGTTCTCAGATCCTGAGTTTAACAATAACTCAGAAGGTGCTAACTACCACCAGAACTCCATTGGTGTCGGTGGTTACATGCAATCACCTCCAACGAGAAGCTACGGTTTTAACCTGAACATCGAATTCTAAGAAAGAAACCTATTCGTCTATGAATAAGAATAAATTTTTAACCGGCGTACTGACAGCATTTATGTTGGTCGCCTCGATGACATCCTGTGAGGATTACCTGGATGTCAATACGGATCCGAATAATCCTACTGAAGTAACGCCGGATTTGATCCTCCCCGCGGGGCAGGCTTATACAGCGTTCTACCTGCACGGCGACCGCCGTCTGAATCACCTTGGTAACATGTTCATGTACAACTGGGCAGAGTCTAACGGATTCTCCTGGTATAATGATGAATATCAATACCTGGTGACCACAACGTTCTACGCTACGTTATTTGACCAGGCGTATACCCGGGCACTGAAGCAATACCATTTGCTCACGTCGCTGGAAGGTCCTGAAAATGGAAACTATGTAGCGATCGGTAAGATCATGAAAGCATATCACTTCCAGATTCTTGTCGACCTTTATGGAGATATCCCTTACTTCGAAGCTTTGGGAAGAAGCCTTAACGCAACTCCTAAGTATGATGGCGCTCAAACGGTTTACGATGATCTGCTTGTGCAACTCACGGAAGCCATTGAACTGATTAAAGCTACTGCCGATGAATCAACTGCAGTTGAAGTTGGTGGTGATGATGTAATGTTCGAGGGTGACATGACTGAATGGATTAAGTTCGCTAATACTATAAAAGTCAGAATCCTCACCAGGATGTCTGGCAAAAGCGTTGCAGCAACCGCAAACCAGGCTAAGATCACTGCTGAGCTTGCAACAATTGAAAGCGAAGGAACAGGCTTTATTACGACCGACGTCCTGATCAATCCTGGATACGCTGCTGAGAATAACAAGCAGAATCCTTTCTGGGAAAGCTTCGGTAAAGCAGCTGATGGTTCTGAAACACAGAACTTCCGTGCGACTGCCGCAACAGCTTACATTCTTGATGTCCTTAAGTCTAAGAATGATAACCGCATCGGACGTCTCTATGAGTTTGAATCTGAAGTAAATGGTTACCTCGGTGTTGACCAGATTGCTGAACCGGGTCCGGAATATTCTCACCAGTTTGTTTCCAACATCGGCCCTGGTCTTTTGAAAGGCGCCAACATGGGATCAAACATTTTTACGCTGGCTGAATCAAAATTCAACCTCGCAGAGCTTGCTCTAAAAGGTCTTTACGGTGGTGATGCTCAATCGCTGTATGAGGCGGGTATTGATGCTTCTTTCGCATATCTGGGAGCTACGGGTTCTGTAGATTACTACAGCAACGTAGATGATCCTGAAACCGAAGATGAGAACGAAGATGCATACAACAATACTGGGATTAAGAATACTGAATGGGCATCTGCGGCTAACGCAGAAGAACAATTGGAGGCGATCATCTTCCAGAAATGGATTGGTGTTAACGGTATCACCGCTGAACAAAGCTGGTTCGATTACTCCCGTACCGGCTATCCGAGAAACCTTCCTATCGCTGATGAAGCGTCTTCTGACGACAGACCAGTTAGGTTGTTCTACCCGGCCAGTGAACGTTCAAGCAACGCAGGAAACGTTCCAGCTCAGCCGAACGCGTTTACAGACAAGATTTTCTGGGCACAATAAACTAGCAAAGACATGAAGAACTTAAGATATATTTCCTTATTTCTCCTTGGAGCGCTGATCATCCCGTCATGCGTGGATGACAAAGCACCTGAGGATGAATACAGCTCTCAGCCTAACATGGTATCCTTTGCCACAGCTTCAGCCAACTTCGCGGCAATTGCTACTGGCGAAGATTTTGTTAAGACGGTTAACATGAAGGTTAACGGACCATCGCTTCCTTCGCTGACGGGTCCTGTTACAGCAACAATCTCTGTTGATCCTGCTTCAACAGCAGTTGAAGGAGTGCACTACAGGCTCGAATCCAATACGATCACCCTGTCGAAGGACAACGATTACCTTGGCACGTTTCCGATTACTATGATTACTGAAGGTATTGAGCCTCCGTTGGCTACTAATCCAACAGTGATTCTCAATGTGACACAGGTGTCAGGGCCTGGTAAGCTCATTCCAAACGGAAAGAAGATCACAGTATCTCTGAACTATCTCTGTCTTGAGCACCTGGCGGGTACCTACTCAGTAGTGATCCCTATTGCCAGATGTCAAAACGCTACTTACGGTCCTAACTTCCCTTACACCGTAACTATCTCCGCTAATCCGGATGGTTCATGGGCGTTAAGCTCAGCTGACGGTGGCTTCCTGAACAAGTGTACTGGTAACTCTACCCTTGTAAACGCAGGTTCGATCGTATCGGTATGCGGTCAGATTCAGCCTTCGGATAACCTCAATTATGGAGGAGATGGAATCGGTAACATTACAGGTGGTACCTGGGATGAAAATACTGGTGTTCTAACCCTTCAGAACTCTCAGACTTTCTCTCCGAACTGGCCTGCGTCATGGACGTCGATTTATACTAGACTATAATTATTTCAACTCTTAAGAAATATGCGAAGCATTTTTAATTACAAAGTCGCGTTGCTTGGATTGACAGCCCTGGGCTTCTCCGCATGCGATCAGGACAAAGACGTCGACGCACCCATGGATGCCAACACCAAACCAGTTATTACGGTAACAAGGATTGGTGAGAACACAGGGGCTGTTGTCAACGAAGGCGACATCCTTGAGTTCCAGGTTGAATCTTCCAAGTTCATGGAAGGTGCGGTTAGTTTTGATGTAGAGGTAGAAGGTGCAATCGAAGGAGTGGATTACGAAGTTCTCTCCACACCAACAATTCAGCCCTACTCTACCTCAACTACTTTTGAAGTACTCGTGATCAGTGACAACTTCCCTGAAAATGATGCAGAGTATGGTATACGTGTAGTATCTACAGGGCTGGATCAAAACTGGAGACTAAATCCCAGCAGCCTTGAAGGAACTACATTCACCATCGGTGTGAAGAACATCAACCCGGCAGGTGCTTTTACTGTAGGCTTTATGTGGTCTGATGATCACGATGATTTTGACATTTATGTGTTGGATAGCGACGGTGAACCCCTCGGCGAAGACATCTACGAAGGTGCAACCGGCAACTTTCCCGAAGTGTCAACAGTGCTGAAAACCGACGCTCCTAATGGCGAGTATCATGTGACGATTGACCCTTATTCGGTAGGGCACGATCAGGTTCCTTTCACTGTTAGTGTAGGCAAACCAGATCATTCATCACAGGTGTTTACCGGAACGATTGATCTTACCAGTGAAGAACTGCCAACCTTTGAAGGCATGATCGCTGTTCTGAAAATAGTGAAGTCAGGTGACAACATTACTGTTACGCAACTGATCAACTAGTTCTCTGAGTCTTAATTAAGAACTGCCTTCCAGTCCGGAGGGCAGTTTTTTTTGTCCCTTGCCGTACCCGCCCGGCGTCTTTGTGACAGAACATTAAAACCGCTAATTTTGCAGTCTTTAACACTGCATGTTATACATATCCCGAAAGGAACATTTCAACGCAGCTCACAAGCTCTATAACCCGAACTGGTCGAAGGAGAAGAACCTGGAGGTCTTTGGGGCCTGTGCAAATGAAAACTGGCATGGCCATAATTTCGACCTGATTGTTACGGTGAAGGGAACCCCCGACCCGGAGACCGGCTTTGTGGTCGATCTGAAGAAGCTGAGTCTTCTTATCAAAGAGTCTGTCATCGACAAAGTAGATCATAAGAACCTTAACACCGACGTCGATTTTATGCAGGGAAAACTATGTAGCTGTGAGAATCTCGTTGTTGAATTCTGGAAGATCCTGGACGCCGGGCTTCCCTCAATTACAAAATTCGGGAAACTACATTGTCTCCGGTTATACGAAACGCCGAGGAACTACGTCGAGTATTACGGAGGGGAGTAGTAATCTAATCTTAAAACGTATCCTGTCAATTGAAATATTTTATCATCGCCGGCGAACGTTCTGGAGATCTGCACGCAGGAAACCTTGCAAAGCAAATCTTTAAGCTCGACACGTCCGCGCATATGCGGGGATTAGGTGGACAGTATCTCAGAGACGCAGGTGTAAATATTGATATTGACTATAAAGAGATCGCGGTGATGGGCTTTTGGGAGGTGATTACCAACCTTCGAAAGATTAACAGGTACCTTGATCGTTGTAAGGACGCCATCTCCGCGTTCAACCCGGACGTTGTCATTCTTGTTGACTTCGGAGGATTCAACAAACGCATTGCAGCATGGGCGAAGTCCAGAAACATCAGAGTGTATTATTACATCTCTCCCAAGGTCTGGGCATGGAATGAAGGACGAGCTTTGAAGCTTAAAGCCGTGGTCGACCGGATGTTTGTAATTCTTCCTTTCGAGAAGGACTTCTATCGAAAGTATGATTGGGAAGTAGACTACGTTGGCAATCCTGTGCTGGACGCAGTTAAGGCTCATGTTCCTGATCCGGATTTTGCCAGGAAACATGAACTTCCGTCTAAGCCTATCGTCGCCCTTCTCCCCGGTAGCCGTAAACAGGAAGTGAAGAATGTGCTTACACTTCTTGTAGATGTGGCTGGGAGATTTCCTGATTGCAGCTTTGCTGTGGCTGCAGTAAATTCGTTGGACAAGGAATTGTATGCTGAAGTGAAAAAGCTTCCGAATGTTCTGTTGGTATTTGAGGATACTTTCAATCTTTTGTCACATAGCAAGGCTGCAATTGTTACCTCAGGTACAGCCACGCTGGAGACGGCCCTACTTAACGTTCCTCAGGTGGTCGTTTACCGAACGAGCTATTTTTCATATCGTATTGCAAAGATGCTCATACGTGTTCCATTCATATCACTGGTCAATCTCATTGCCGGGCGTGAAGTAGTGCGCGAACTCATTCAGGACGATCTCACCGTGGAAAACGTTTGCAAGGAGTTAAAAGAAATCATGGACGGTCAACGCCGGTCAACGGTGCTGGAGGGATATAGCGAGATCTACAAGAAGCTGGATACAGGCTCAGCTTCAGAAAATGCAGCCAGTCTTATTGTGCGATATTTATCCGGATCGGACACCTGACTCATTCTCTCGGAGTGATCAAATCATTTCTTTACCATTGGGCACAATTATGATTCCCGGGAGCTTTTTCCCAATGGAAATCCATAGATTTGTGCCCGTTATAATTCATTAACCTTCAATGACGCCGTTCTCCTTCCGCCGTTTTTCGTGGCTCATATTACCCATCCTAATTCTTTCTTTTCAGTCCCTGGCTCAAACCCCGGATTATCTCGTGAAAGTAAAATTGCATGGAAAAGTTATCAACAACTGGACGGGTGAGCCGGTTTCAGGTGTGTCCGTTTATATCGAAAGCATCAAGACCGGAACCAATACTGATGAAGACGGTAACTATGAACTCGTTCTCAATAAAGGAACCTATACAGTCCGGTTTTCCCGCATTGGTTTGAAAAGCGAAACTGAGTTTGTTGATCTCCTGCAGGACAAACGTCTTAACGTTACAATGAAGGAAGAAACTTACAACCTCGACGAAGTCTCTGTGTTCTCAGAACGCATTGATGCTAACGTACGCAAGCTGGATATGGGTAAGAACACTATCTCTGTGAAAGAGCTGACTTCGATCCCTTCCTTTATGGGTGAAGCGGATGTAGTGAAGAGTCTTATGTTTCTTCCCGGGGTGCAGACTGTCGGTGAAGGAGCTTCAGGCTTTAACGTTCGGGGAGGTGGTGTTGATCAGAATCTCATTCTGCAGGATGGGGCGTACATCTTCAACTCTTCACATGTGTTCGGATTCTTTTCAACGTTCAACCCTGTCGTGGTAAGCAAAGCCACCCTATACAAGAGTGGTCTTCCATCGTGTTATGGTGGTCGCCTTTCGTCTGTGCTTGACGTAGAACTGAAGGAAGGAAATTACAATAAGTATGAAGTCAATGGAGGGATAGGTCTTGTTTCAAGTAAGCTGTCTCTCGAAGGACCAATCATTAAGAACAAGCTTAGCGCTGTTGTAG
>JAEYXN010000139.1 GCA_023431285.1 Bacteroidota bacterium | reverse complement strand
GCTGAGAAGAATAAACCTGTCCATCAGGTTATCCAGTATCCATACACCGTTGAAGGTCAAAAGAAATATCTTCTTGAAGCAGTAACAGCAAAGGAGAGAGTATCGTTTTCCGAATTATTGGAAAGCTTCCCAACGAGACTGGGACTTATTTTCAACTTTTTGGCTATTCTTGATATGCTGGCACTGCAGATGCTTACGATTCAGGTTGGCGAGGGATATAACAACTTCTGGGTTTCGAGCGCTCAGTCACAAACCACGGCTCCTGCATCATCGGAATCAAATCCCGTTCTTTAAGAATTATCCGATCACACGTAGAGATCTTTGCGGTCTGCCTTGGCTACTTCGATGAAGTACTGACCGACTTTTTTGGTCACAGCATCAAAGTATGCGGCACCTTTTTCAGAAGTCGCTTTCCGCGGATCGCCCACACCGGTATCCTTCGTCACCTGCAACCATTTTCTTTCTGCCCAGGCCCATCCCTCGCGGATTCCCGTCATTCGAAACTTTTTCGCCCCGCCATCCCCGGCTTCTGAAAGAGGACGAACAAAATCAGGCGCAAGATGCATGATGACACTTGTTTCCATTTCGCCCGCATGATCATCCTTGTGCTCGAAATATTGTTTCTGATCAACAGCCTGATACCAATTCACCTGAGACAAAAACATCTCAGGAAACGCGAGTCCCAGTTCGCGAATCATCGTACGAAAATCGTTTCCACCATGACTATTCAGAATGACTAACTTGAAAATTCCCTGGCGATTCAGCACTGTTACCACATCGCGGAGAATGGCAAACTGTGTTGACGGATTAATATTCATGTCGAGAAGAACATCAAACTGGCCGGTATTCACGCCAAAAGGTATCGCCGGCATGACCACCACTTTGCATCCCGACTCCCAGGCTATACGCGCACTCTCAGCAGCGACGTTTTCCGCTTCAATAATATCAGTACCATAGGGAAGATGGTAATTGTGAGCCTCGCATGCTCCCCACGGAAGAATGGCAACGTCATACTTTTCATCCTTAACTGTTTTCCATGTATTCTCAGCAAGAATGTATGGGCGCGGGCTGCTCATGGTGTTTGTATTTAGGAGACGGGAATGGCTATCCGATAAGTTCTGCCTTTTTTCACTGTAAGTTTATCATCGCGAAGCCACGGATTATGGCGCTTGATCAACTTGTAATTCGTTCCATGTTCTTTTGCAAACTCAATCAGGTCAGGAATGCTTTTATCGACGTCTACATAACGTAGCTCCTCCGCCTGATACAAGTGAGAAGGATCTATTTTGAATCCATACTTTCTTGGGTTTTCAATAATCTCTTTGATCGCGACAATCCTGAACACATAGCGCGAAGTTTCGTCGTTGAGATAAAGATCATAAAAGGAATCCACCTTTTGATTCTCCAGCGCTTTCGACACCCCAGTGATGCCGCGGTTATACGATGCAGCAACCAACGACCAGTTGCCAAGCTTTCTGTAAGCGTTTCGCAAATATTTACAGGCGGCTTCAGTAGCTTTCAACGGATCATATCTCTCGTCAACATCTCCGGCGATCTCCAGGCCAAGTTCTTTCCCGGAGCTTTCAAGTATTTGCCAGAATCCAACGGCATCCTTAGGCGACACTGCATTCATCAGGTTACTCTCGATTAATGGGAGGTATTTGAAATCTTCCGGGATATCATATTTACGGAGGATCTCCTCCATCTGCGGAAGCCAGCGATTGGCGCGCTTAATGAGAAAGATGGTATTACTGTGAAAATAGCAGTTGATCTGAAGCTCTTTGTCAAGGCGTTCACGGACATCCGGAATAGATAGTGGCACCGGCTCTCCTGCAAAGGTGGCGTTCGCAGGAACGGCAAATGAGATTGCCGGAAGTGGTCCCGGAGGAAGTTCGGCGCCGGTATATTCTACAGGAAGAACACTTTCGTCCGATATTGCATTTACGGCCGAAGCGATATTGCTTTGTTGCATTCCCTCCTTAAAAGAAATATATCCGAACAGAATAATGAGTGCCGATGCGGACAGGAAAGTCGACAACGACATCTCGGTAATATCAAACTTCATATTTTTCATCTTATCTACTGACACACTTCAAACTCAATCTTGTTCGCCTCCTGAACGAGATTCTTCAAAAGCCCCTCAATTTCATTGCCCCGCCAATTCATCTCCATCCGAATACGATCCTTCTTTCTTTCAATGGCATTATGATATGCTTTATCGTAATAATTCAGAATGACATCGATGGCACCGGCAAAGTCATCACTACTGAGACAATTCAAAGCAGCATTATAATTCTGACCTCCCAGCTTCCGTGTGATACCTTTTAACGCTTGCGCGAACCCTTCTTTGTCTGCTGAACCATACTCCTTCACCAGTCGCGTAAGTCTGACTTCTTTTTCTACGTTCACGCACGCAACCGGACTGGCTAACATTGTTTTCCAAACAGGCTGTGGTATAAAAACTTTTCCGACAGCGATCGACTCATCCTCGATCCAGATTCGCTTCGAACGATCGAGACGATAAAGTTCTTCAAACAAGTCATTTTGAAACTGTTCAGTCGTAGGCTGGATACCTTGTCCGAGACCACCAAATACCGATCCCTTATGATTTGCCAGACCCTCAAGATCCACCACCTGCTCTCCCATTGCGCGAAGTCCCTGCAACATCTCGGTCTTCCCACTTCCCGTCAGCCCCGCAAGGACGATAAACCGGAAAGGAGTCGCGAGAAATTGTGAACTGTACTGCCTGTAAGCTTTATAACCTCCGCCTAGCTGGTGAGTCTTCAACCCGGCGATGTTTACAAACTGACAGAAATTTCCGGAACGCATGCCGCCACGCCAGCAGTGTACGATAAGTTCATCACCCACACTTCGTGCATGATCAACAATATCAAGCAATCGTGGCCCCACCAGACGAAAGCCTTCACGAATCGCTTCCTTTTGTCCATGCTGTTTATAGGCTGTTCCGACGATAACGCGTTCGCTATTATTCAAAAGTGGAATGTTGATCGCCGAAGCAACATGACCGGCAGCATACTCGTTCTCGGAACGAACGTCTACCACCGGCATCTGTGCGCGTAAAGTCAGGAACTGTGGAACATCAACAATCACACGACGAAGATACTGCTTTCACCCGTCAACTTCCATAAGGAATGTTACTGCCAGGTTACGTGGGTCGTGAATTTTGTTAGTCGTTGAAATTAATAGCGATGTTGGTGGCGATACCCAGACGGAAACCGTAGTCGAGATACTTGCCATTTTCGAATGCAGCCGCTCCTTCAAGGCGGAAGATCCGGAGGATACCATCTATAGAATAACCTACTTCAGTGTAGTTCCGGCTTGTAGGCGTGGCGAGATAGTTGACGAAGATGTTCTCCCGGATACCCATCATGCGAATACGCGGAATAGAAGTAATCAGGAATCGCCGAAACTGGTAATGCACGTTGGCCGCGAGATATTCGTTGGAAGTGCTGTGTCGATAATAATCGAGAAGTCTGAAGTTGCCGACAGGATCCGATGTACTTAGCGGGGTTCGGTTACCCAGGAAGTGTTTAAAGTCCGGGAAGAAGATAGCGTCTTTTTGAAGAAACATTCCCCCGCGCAACGCTACGTCAATACGTGCGCGAACCCCCAGGCTGAATTGATGCCGGACACCGAGTTCGATCTGATCAAAATCCACATCACTGTCAAGCAGATCTTTGAACCCTTTCCTGTATTCCAGCCTGAACGTAGGCGAAGAGTCATAGATTTCCTGTTTGTTTCCGTTTCTTACTCTGTACTTAAGCCATGGGCGGGCCTGCAGCGCCACTGAGCCAATAAATGCATTGTGCGTTGGAAAGACGGTGTTTCCTGGCCCGCCCTGTTCTATCAATGGAGCTTCGGGAAACTCACTGTTATAAGGAACGTTCGACTCATATTCCAGACGCTTCCGGTCTACGAGTTTGAAATCAGAATTATTGTACAACTGATAACGTCGGGCCAATGACCAGTTGGTGGAGACCGTGTAGAACGCGCTAAGTTTTCTTTTATAGGAAACGTCTACATAATCGCGTTCATAAAGCTTCATAAGATTCCTTTCCAACAGTAATGTTGTTAATGTATTAACGATAGGATGAATCGGCCTTTGATCATTCAGCTGTTGTACATAGCGGCCGCCTTCCGCTTCAAAAGAATACAACTTGTTCCGAAGGGTGAAATTGAGGTTGCCGGTGAACACTTCTCTCGAAAACGCGTATCGTAGCGTAGGAGTAATGTTGAGTTTTGTTCTGTTGGTATCCTGAAGGATCGTACCAAAACCAACTTTGTAGAACAGGTTCACACCTTCGACCGTATTGAATCCTCCGAATGGCATGTAGATCCGGAAATTCGAGTGTTTAGAAACCCTGTAACTATCCCCGACAAGTAGGTCCCAGGGTTGAAATCCTTTATGCTTGGATGCCTTCGTTGTATCTCCGGCGGCCTTCTTCTTGTCTACAACGGCAAGGCTATCCGATTTTTTATAGCCTTTCACCTCGTCTATTGTAAGGGGAACCGGACGAATCTGTGCCCAGTATGTTGAATCATGCTTGTATGCGGCACTGTCCACGGAGAATTTGCTTTCAAAAACTACGTCTGGTTCATCCTGCTCCTTTTTTTCCTGCTTCTCATATTCCTTAATGAGCGTCTTCAATTCTTTCCGCGTAATCTCCTTTCCTTTCGCCAGACGATCGTGAAGTTGTTTCGTGTTGTCATCGGATTTTGATAACGTCTTTTCTATCTCTTTGGCCTGCTGTTTCTCAAGCTTTTCATCCACCACTTCCATTTCCGTCGGATCGACGTAGAGTTCCGGGTTCACCTTGATCTTGTAATCGCTAACAGTAGCCAGGTATTTGCCTTCGAATTCAAAACCAAAGATTTTTCCTTCTACGCGAAACTGATGGGATACCGGCAACCATGCTTTATCCTCTATCGGAGCATACACTGCTTTCAGGAAAATAGAGATTCCCAACTTCGTGGTCTTGACATCCATGCTGTGAATACTCCACCAATTCTCCACAAGATAAAGCATTCCTTCCACAACGTTATCCCCTTTGGAGCGAGGTGTCACTTTGATCTTGCTGATCTCATAGTTTCGATCCTTGAAAGTACCCTGATATTCGAACTTGTAATAAGAGAACGCCTTGGGCGAGAGTGGCGAGATTGTCTGCGCAACCACTGGCTCATAGAAACTGCCGAAGATATATTGGTTGGGCGACGCGTTGTTGTTATCTACCCCGTCGGATCGTACCGAGATCACCTTCTCTTCAAACGTATTTGGTCGTGTGAATTTCACATCACTGACCGACTCCTGAACGAACACGCGTCCTTTCTCAATTCCTTCTTTCTCTAATTGTTTTTTTGCCAGCCACGGATAGTCTTTCAGTTGGCCAGATCCTTTGATGTATACCCTGGCGGTGTATTCATCGAGTTGATTACGGTGGTAGTTTGCTTTCGCGATTGCTTTCCGCATGATAGTATATGCTGGATCTTCTTTCCCCGCTTTCACGGTAACCGCCTGAAGAATGGTAGCCTGCGAAAAAAGGTTAATGTCGATGGTAATAAAATCAGCACCTACCTCGACCTGCCGTGTCTCCGACTGAAAGCCAAGGTATTGAAATACGATTTCGTACGAGCCTGGGGCGAGGGCAAGTTCATATCTTCCGTCTACGTTGGTGGCAGTACCGGAACCTGTTTGCTTTACAAAGATGGTGGCATAAGCCAGGGGCTCGTTATGATCATCGCGAATGATCCCGCGAATTCCTCCCGCATGGATCAGGACAGGAAACAGAAAAAAAAGGATACACGCTAACTTCTTTTTGATCATGCGATGCCGCTTACTATTTATAAAATCCTTTCGCGCGAATGGTTTGCTCGACAGCATCGGGAACGAGATACCGGATCGACTGATTATTTCGGATACAACCACGGATAAAAGTCGCAGAGATGTCAAGCATTGGCGCGTCGACGAACCTGACGTTAGGATGCGTCTTAAGCTCGGAAAGTTGCACTCCCGGTCTGGGATAAATGTAAAGTCCGTAGTGCTCTAAGATCATTTCGTGATTCTTCCACTTCCTGAAGCTGGTCAGATTGTCTTCGCCCATGATCAGAACGAATTTTTTGTCAGGGTGTTTTTCCTGCAGATAGACAAGCGTATGGATGGTGAAGCTTGGCTTGGGCAGATGGAATTCGACGTCGGATACTTCCAGCTTGTAATTATCATGAATAGCTGAGCGCACCATGTCATAGCGATCGAACTCATGAAGTAACCCTTTGCTTGGCTTAAAAGGATTCTGTGGCGATACAACAAACCAAACCTTTGAAAGATCGGTCGTTTCTGCCATTATGTTGGCAATGATCAGGTGACCAGTATGGATGGGGTTAAACGAACCGAAGAAGAGACCGATTTTGCCGGCTGAATTCATTCGGTTAAGATAAGGTGTTAAGCTTTGTTCTTAAAATTATCGTAAAGCGATTGCGCTTCGCGAAGAGATTTGTCCAGGTCTTCGTTGATGAGGACCACATCAAACTTGTCCTGAAAAGACAATTCGAAGTTTGCTTTAAACAACCTGCGGGAAAGGCTTTGGTCGGATTCGGTGCCCCGGTCACGAAGGCGTTCCTTGAGAACTTCCACCGATGGTACCTTGACAAAAATCGCAAGTGCCTTGTTACCGAAATACTTTTTCAGATTAAGACCTCCTTTGACATCCACATCGAAGATGACATTTTTCCCTTCATCCCAGATCCGCTCGATTTCTGATTTAAGCGTTCCATAAAAATTCCCTTCATAGACTTCTTCCCATTCTATGAACTCGTTGGCGTCAATCTTAGTCTTGAATTCTTCCGGAGTAAGGAAGTAGTAATCTTTTCCGTTCTCTTCGGTGCGTCCGCGTTTGTCGCGGGTTGAAGCGGAAATAGAAAAACCTAAATCGGAATTTGTGTTGAGGAGGTGCCTGACGATAGTTGTCTTTCCGGAACCTGAAGGTGCGGAAAAAATTATTGCTTTACCCGGCATCGTTCAGGGAGCGATGTTTTGGGAAACACGAGCCTTGATGACGTCGATCAAATCCTGAGGGGCCTGACCAGTGCATTTTGCTTTCAGGAGTTGACGAATCTCAACTTCAAGGTGATAGTTTTTGTAGCATGGAAGACATTCTTCCAGATGATGCTTAAGAAAATGTTCGCGTTCTTCCGGAGTGGCTTCACCATCTACGATTGACTGAAGCATTTCCATACAATTCTTCTGGTTGGAACATTCTTGCTTCATTTTGCTATTATCGGGAGTACTCATAGGTTCAAGCGTTATTATAACCCATTTGTTTAGCGTAGGTACTTAGTTTTTCCTTCAGCAGGTTTCTTGCCCTGTGTAAGCGGCTCCGGACTGTTCCGATCGGGATGTCGAGGATCTTCGCCATCTCATCATACTTGAATCCTTCGAGGTCGCATAGTATAATCACTGTTCTAAAATCAACATCAAGTGAATTGAGGGCGTTCGATATCTCATCACCTATCATATCACGCAGTGCCTCCACACGAAGGTCGGGCGTGATCTGCCGATCAACATCTTCTGAGTTATAATAACTCTCCACCTCCTGATAATCTACCTTCGAAGGCTCCTTGCTCTTCTTTCGATAATCATTGATGAAGCTGTTTTTCAAAATTCTGAACAGCCACGCTTTAGCATTAGTTCCTTGTTGAAAAGAATCTATGAATCGGAATGCCTTTAGATATGTATCCTGTAAAAGATCTTTTGAATCATCCTGATCCAATGTAAGTCGGTACGCG
Organism: Bacteroidota bacterium; assembly: GCA_023431285.1. Classification (GTDB taxonomy): domain Bacteria; phylum Bacteroidota; class Bacteroidia; order Cytophagales; family Cyclobacteriaceae; genus Ohtaekwangia. Next base: position 4,071 of record JAEYXN010000139.1, on the reverse strand, counting down.
AAGTTGTACATCGAATTTATGTGAGGCATAAACTCGTTGTTAAATATCCTTTCCTTTTCAGCGTCAGAGTATTGTTGCTTGGGTACAAGTTCTTCTTCGTTCTCCATGGTTAGCGTAAAAATATAAAATTATCAGAATTAGCCTTTCGCTATAGTTAACACAACTCTTTCTCAATTCCTACCAGTCAAGTATGCTTTAACGACGAACGACTAAATTCTTCAAAAACAATTCATCTTATCTCACTTTAGGCACCAAGTTCTTTTAGTGCCATCCAAGCCATAAGACCAGGACTAATGCGAAGTGCATCCTCATCGATATCAAAAGTGGATGTGTGAACATACGAAGTAATCCCCTTTGATTCATTCCTCGTTCCGATCCTATAGAAAGATGCCGGGATCACCTGGGAATAATAAGAGAAATCCTCAGCACCAAGACTGATCTCGAGATCCTCCACGTTTTCTTTTCCGACATACTCTTCCGCCGCAGCCCGAATGCTGCGTGTAAGCTCCGGGTTGTTCTCCAGATAAGGATAGCCACGCGAGATATCAACTTCACACCTTCCACCCATCCCCTCTGCAATGCTCTCTGCCATTTTCTTAATCTTCTGCAAAGCCGATTCCCGCCACACCTCGTTCATCGCACGGAATGTACCAGCGATATTTACTTCATTGGGTATAATGTTCGTCGCTCCCTCACCGCTGATCTTTCCAAAGGTGAGCACCGTAGGTTGCTTCGGACTTGCATTACGACTGATGATTTGCTGCAATGCAATTATAATGTGTGACGCAATAACAATCGGATCGACTGCCATTTCAGGCGCCGCCCCATGCCCGCCCTTGCCAATGACTTTCAAATAAATTTCATCTGCGCTCGCCATGTACATTCCCTCACGAAACGCAACCTTGCCCGCCGGGAGGTATGGAAATACATGTTGTCCAATGATGCAGGCTGGCTGAGGGTTTTTCAGAACACCATCTCGAATCATATACGACGCGCCGCCTGGATTCTTTTCTTCGCCCGGCTGAAATATCAATCGAACTGTCCCGCGGAATTCACCCCGCACTTCATTAAGTATTTTTGCCGTTCCCAAAAGTGATGAGGTGTGTACATCATGTCCGCATGCATGCATCACTCCTTCGTTCCTAGACTTGTAAGGGACGTTGTTCGCCTCGAAAATCGGTAATGCATCAAGGTCGGCTCTCAGTGCAACAAGACGCGAATCAGGGTCCTGACCTTTGATCTCGGCGACAACACCGGTTTCCGCCATGCTTTTCACTGATTGTATTCCGAACGATCGAAGCTGCTGTGCTACATATTTCGCTGTCTCGAATTCCTCGTAAGAAAGCTCCGGATTCGCATGAAGGTGTCGACGCATGCTTACAACGTCCGCCGCATACCGTTCCGAAAGCAATTTTACTTTACCTAAAAGACTCATCTAAGAATATTTTATGGCCAAAATAGCAAAGAATTAAGACCTTACCGAAGGAGATTCTACCGATTTGGGTTATTCAGTTGCGTTATTGTGCAGAGGTTCAACACCCATTCCCGTCCTTTTGAAAAATTACTATTGGCTTTGATAGGTCAACCTGTGATATTCGTCCCTTTCAAATCCATAAACCCATGCGCAAAAATCTTTTAATCGTCCTGGCGCTTTTCCTTGCGTCGCTTGTCAATGCACAGGCGCAGCAAGGATTAAAAGCGCTTCCCCTGGATGATCTGTCTTCATTCAAAAATCAGGCTGGCAACTGGCGGATCGTCGGCGATGTTACGATGGATCCAACTGTCGACATTCATCCGCAAGCTCCCGCCGAACCTGCTCCTGTAAAAGGAAAGAAATCAAAAAAAGCAACACCACCGCCGCCACCGAAGCAAGCCGTCATTTATAAGGAAGGCAAAGGAATTCTCCTTAACATTAATGACGATTCGCGTAAGGACAACATCGTATCGATCCTTGAGCATGGCGATATTGAGCTTGAGCTTGAAGTAATGTTACCTAAAGGTTCAAACTCCGGTCTCTATCTCCAGGGAAGATATGAGGTTCAGCTTTTTGATAGCTGGGGTGCTCGCACCGCAAAGTTCTCCGATATGGGAGGCATCTATCGCAACTGGGAGACCACTCCCGGGAAAATCTATATGGGGAAGGCACCATTGACAAATGCGGCCAAAGCACCTGGTCTGTGGCAGACTCTTAAGATTTCCTTCCGCGCTCCACGCTTCGACGCCTCCGGTAACAAAACGGAGAACGCTCGATTTGTATCAGTCGTTCTTAATGGAGTGGTGATCCATGACAATGTGGAGGTGCCACTTCCTACCGGCGGCGCTGTTGAAAACAACGAAAAGCCTATGGGTCCTCTGCTGATCCAGGGAGATCACGGTCCTGTGGCACTTAGAAACATCCGTTACAAGCTAATGAAAGACCTTGCATACAGCGTTTCGAATGTGACGTACGAAATCTTCCATGGTAATTTTTTATCTACAAAAGACTTTGCCAGTTCCAAGCCTCTTCTGACGGGAAAAAGTGAAGACCTGAGTGTCGCCGTCGTTGACATAGATAACGCATACGGTATACGCCTGAAAGGAGAACTCACTGTTCCCGAAGACGCGCGTTATCAATTGAGGAGCGTTTACTCCGGCGGACAAAAACTGATTGTGAATAATAAGGAACTCTACAACTACGCGACCCCTGAGGGATGGCGCAATGACACAGCGTCTGTCTTTCTGAAAGCGGGGACATATCCCTTTGAAATTCTCAACTTCAAGGATGTTTCATGGATGCCTCCGCGACTGGCTTTATTCATCTCTACAGCGGGATCGACTACTAAACCATTGCATGGCCTCAGCTCCTATCCGCCGGATGACGATCCTGTTTCTTCCATCTACCTTAACCCTGGAAGCTCACCCCGTATTCTTCGCGCATTCCTTGATTATAAAGGTCAACGCAAGGACCGCTTAACGCATACGGTAGGCGTAGGCGATCCCGTCGGACTTAATTATGTGTTCGATGCACGCTCAGGAAACCTTGTATGTGTATGGCGAGGAGACTTCGTTGATGCCACACCAATGTGGCATGAGAGAGGTGATGGTTCGTTCCGCCCGCGTGGTGCCGCCCTGTATCTTAGAAATAATCAGTCATTATCTTATCTCCCAAGCCAGTCCGATGAATTTCCGGTGGCAGCAAAAGAAGGAGACTTTACCGGGAAAGGTTATCTGATCGATGAAGAGACTGGCCGACCTGTTTTCAGATCCAATTACAGAGACCTTGAGTTTGAGGATCGTGTGTTCCCGGATGAGAACAACACTGTTATCACTCATCAGATCATTTTGAAAAAAGGCACCGTGAAAGAAGGATTGTATTACAAACTTGGTGAAGGGTCATCCATCGACAAGCTCAGCGAAACTCTTTACGCCGTCGATGGGCAGCAATATTACATTAAGGTTAAAGGAGATGCGAAACCCTTCGTTCGCGAAATCAATGGGAAGAAAGAGCTGGTAGCTCCTTTCTCACAAACACTTCAGTATTCGATTGTCTGGTAAGAAGAAATCATAATCATGAAAAACATATTTCACACCCTGCTTATTTTATTCGCGGCTTCATGGTGCGTTGAGTTATCTGCGCAATCAAGAGCGATGACGGAGGATGACTATTACAAAATTTACACGCTACCTGTTCCTGAGGGAATTCTCCTGGAGGTTGGCGGCGTCGCGACACTTCCTGATGGACGCATCGGCATCGCTACCCGCCGTGGTGATGTCTGGATCATTGAAAACCCTTACATGCAATCAGGAGGACAACCCAGGTTTACTCTTTTTGCGTCGGGACTTCATGAAGCACTGGGTCTTCTTTACAAGGATGGCTCTCTTTACGCTGCACAGCGTGGTGAACTCACAAAACTTACAGACACCAATGGTGATGGGAAAGCAGATGTGTATGAGACCATTCACGCGTGGCCATTATCAGGACACTATCACGAGTACTCCTTCGGTCCGAAACCAGCAAAGGATGGAAGTTTCTTTGTAAGCGGAAACGTTGCTTTTGGTGACGAAGAGTGGTGGCGGGGCGAAAGCCGGGTG
>JAEYXN010000067.1 GCA_023431285.1 Bacteroidota bacterium | reverse complement strand
GGGTACTGACAGGGCCGGCCCAGGAATCCGCCAAAAATAAGTGTGCAGAAAGTGAGATAGGCCTTATACAATCCTTACATAACCTTCAGGGTAAAAGGGTGGGTTATCGGTAAAGTGTTGGGGCTTGGGAGATGAGAAGATTTCAACGCAGAGGCGCAGAGACGCAGAGGGAATGCAGAGTTTATTTTACACGCGTTCTTTGCGTTTTCTCTGTGTCTCCGCGACTCCTGCGTTCAACTTTCAGAAGCAAACGCTACCTTTCAACTTTCAAGGATCAATATCTAAACACGAGGCATTTAAATGATTAAGATCCCCAGAATTCTGGAAGCGAAAGAGGCGCGTGAGGTTGAAAATGCGTTAAAGGGACGGGCAATTCCGTACTTCATTTCGAACAGAGGAAGCGCGACACCATATCACGACACATATTACCAGATTAGCGTCAATGCGGGTGACTACCTTCTCGCACGTCGCATCGTGATGCGTGTTCTGGCGAATAGCTTAATCGAAAATCAGAAGTGTCCGAAATGTAAATACGAAGGCTACAAAATAATCGTAAATAAGAACTGGCTTGAACGAATATACTACATTGGAACAACGCGGGTCCAATGCAAGAAATGCAAAACTAAGTTTGTGATCTGATACGATGCCGGGGTCTCAACGCTGAGGCGCAGAGACGCAGAGGTTACGCAGAGTTTGTTAAACTCTTCGTGCTTTCTCTGGGTCTCCTGCGTTCAACCCGGGGAAGCATTTTCAAAGGACAACTCAAAATAATTATGTGATATTCCGATATTCCTGCCCCGCCCGCACCCTTATCTCTAAAAGGGCCCAACGCGCAGAATGCTTCAGAGATTAATGTATTTCTCCGCGTCTTCGCGACTCTGCGTTCAACCCGGGATTTATTTCTTCTTCTTCTTCTCCACCCTCGGCGAAGTCTCGATCACCCTCACGAGTTCATCGTACCACTCCTCTCCATACTTCCGAACGAGCGGACCTTTCAGGAATTTGTAGACGGGCACCTGCAGCTCCTTGCCCAATGCGCACGCAGGCGAGCAAATGTGCCACTTGTGATAGTTCAAGGCCTCGAAGTTCTTTTTTGACGTGACGCGTATAGGGTATAGGTGGCATGAGATCGGTTTCTTCCAGGTGATCTTTCCGTCAAGATAAGCCTGTTCGATCCCACACTTCAGGATACCTTGCTTGTCGTAGATTGCATACACGCATTCTCTGCCTTCGATCACCGGCGTACACAACTCCCCTTCGTCATCAACAGTGTGTACCCCCTGCTTTTCGATCGACTTAATCGCGGCTTCCGTCAGGTACGGCTTTACGATAGGATAAATTTCCTCCAGGATTGCCAGCTCGCTTTCCTCCAGCGGAGCACCGAAGTCTCCTTCGACACAGCAAGCCCCTTTGCATTTCTCAAGATTGCAAACGAACTCCTTATCCCTTACGTCATCCGAAACAAGTACTTCACCAACTTTTATCATCGTTTTTCTGTTGAGGTATCACACCCGGTTTAAAGATCTATAAGCACAAAAGAATAATTCTGCAATTTAGTTCACTGTGAACCTTTTCGGATCAGAAAAGCAAACTTTTCTTCACGAAGTCCGACGCATCATTCATGCGCGCGGTGTTTAGTTAAAGCAAAGGTTTAAGCAACGGCAACTAAGTTGTGTCAAGAAAGTCATAAGCTTTGTCTTGAATTCCAGATCAATTTTATTCAAAAGGAAAAGGCCGGAAATAAGTAAAAACCTTTCTTAATTTACAGGTTGAATTTAGATGATGGATTATCTCGAAACGTTAAATGAGCCCCAACGCGAAGGCGTTTTAAATACAGAAGGAGCATGCATGCTGATCGCCGGCGCCGGCTCCGGAAAGACCCGTGTACTCACATTCCGCATTGCCAATCTGATCCATAAAGGTGTCGATCCTTTCAATATCATGGCGCTGACGTTCACCAACAAGGCTGCCAAAGAAATGCGTGAGCGTATTGAAAAGGTGGTCGGTCATGATGCACGCAACCTGTGGATGGGAACCTTCCACTCTGTGTTCTCCCGTATCCTCCGCGCGGAAGCCCAGCACCTTGGATATCCGAAAGATTTCACCATCTACGACACAGACGATTCCAAGACGCTCATCAAGAATATTGTGAAGGAGATGGGGCTTGATGACACCGTCTATAAGCCAAACGTTATTTATAACCGCATCTCCGCAGCCAAGAACAGGCTGATTGGCTGGCAGGAATATCTTGGCAACGCTGAACTGATGGCTGATGACGCCGCGAACATGCGCCCCGAGATCGGCAGGATCTATCGCACTTATGCGCAACGTTGCTTCAAGGCCGGCGCCATGGACTTCGACGACCTGCTCTTCAACACTGACAAACTATTCCGTGAGCACCTCGAGGTGTTGAATAAATACCAGCACAGAATCCAGTACATCCTCGTGGATGAGTTTCAGGATACCAACCTTTGCCAGTATTATATCATCCGGAAGCTCGCCTCGGTAAGACAAAATATCTGTGTCGTTGGCGATGATGCTCAAAGTATCTACGCTTTCCGTGGCGCGGACATTTCCAATATCCTCAACTTCGAGCGCGACTATCCAGACCTGCGGATCATCAAGCTGGAGCAGAACTACCGCTCTACCCAGAACATTGTGAACGCGGCGAACTCTGTTATCAAGAAGAACCGCGCGCAGATCCCCAAGAATGTATGGACCGATAATGAGTCCGGCAATCTTATCGAACTCATCAAAGCGCTCTCCGACAACGAGGAAGGGCGACTGGTAGCCACATCGATATTTCAGGAGAAGATGCAGCATCAGTTGAAGTTCAGCGACTTCGCCATCCTATATCGCACCAACAGCCAGTCGCGTGCAATAGAGGAGGCGTTGCGACGGATGAATGTGAAGTACAAGGTGGTTGGGGGTCTCTCCTTCTATCAGCGCAAGGAGATCAAAGATCTGCTCGCGTACCTGCGCTTTTCGATTAACGTTCAGGATGAAGCCTCCTTCAGAAGGATCATCAACCTGCCCAAGCGCGGTATCGGTGACTCTACGGTGGACAAGGTGATCGTTGCCGCCAATGATCACGCGATCTCTATCTGGGAAGTGCTGCAGAATGCAAACACATTTATCGGTGGAAGGGCTGCAAACGCTATCGCTGATTTTGTAGCGATGATCAGTCGTTTCCAGGTGGATGTCCTGAACAAGGATGCCTACGACGCCGCATTTGATATCGCGAAAGGATCTGGTTTGTTGCGTGAGCTTTACGAAGACAAGACTGTTGAAGGATTGAGTCGTTATGAAAACGTTCAGGAATTGCTGAACGCGGTCAAAGAATACGTCGACGATCCGGAACGCACGGATAAAAGTCTGAGCGCCTTTCTGCAGGAGGTGTCTCTCATCACAGGTCAGGACGAGGACAAAGACAAAGATCCCGACAAGGTGACGCTGATGACCATCCACATGGCGAAGGGTCTTGAGTTTCGTTATGTGTACCTGGTAGGAATGGAAGAAGATCTGTTTCCTTCACAGATGATGCTCAGCAGCAGAGCTGACCTCGAAGAAGAGCGCAGGTTGTTTTATGTGGCTATCACAAGGGCGCAGAAGAAGCTGTTCCTCTCCTACGCGCTGACACGGTACCGCTATGGGCGTCTCAAGAATTGTGAGCCGAGCCGTTTCCTCGACGATGTTGATCAGGGCTACATAAAGGTGAGCACAAAGTTCGGCGGGATCGAGTCAACACCAACGGCCCCGTCAAGTCAATATGCGAAGAACCTTGTTAATGGGATTAAGAAAACCATTACGTCGAACCCGACACCAAAACCGGTTACCGCGTATAAACCACCGGTTGACTTCAAGCCCAGTGATACAAGTGGTTTAAAAGAAGGCATGCAGGTGGAGCATCCGAAGTTCGGATTTGGGACGGTGGTTCAGATGGATTATTCAGGTGCGGATAAGAAGGCCAAGATCAATTTCTCCGCTGTTGGGGAGAAGACGCTTCTTCTGAGTTTCGCCAAGCTCAGAATCGTCTCCAACTGAGCATAAGAGGAAATGAATGCGATCAGAACGACTGAAAGGGCGTTCTGTCGCCAGATTTTTCGCCATTTTCCGTAGTAATTTTTCAGAATCCGGCGATTAAACACTATTTTGCAGTCGAATCCCATTTACAGCGCCCTTGCCAATCCATGGCACGTTTTTATGAAGGGCGAATGATACATAGCAATTACATCCTTACAAGCAATTAACATACTACCATGATTGGAGAATATAACAGCCAGAGACCTCATATCATTTTGAAGGAATATGGCCGTAACGTACAGAAGCTCATCGAATACATTCGCAACCAGCCTGACAAGGAGAAAAGAACCGATCTGTCGTACACCCTGATCGAGCTGATTAAACAACTCACGCCGTCCATCAAAGAACAAGGCGAAGATCCACAACGCCTCTGGGACGACTTATATATCATTGCTGACTTCAACCTCGATGTAAATAGTCCTTTCCCGGTTCCTGAGAGAGAAATTCTTTTCAAGAAGCCTATGAAGATGGCTTATCCGCAGAGCGATGTACGTTTCAAACACTATGGCAAGAACATCGAAAAGCTTGTAAAGGAAGCCCTGAAGAAGGAAGATCCACAGGAACGCCAGGATGCGATCATCTATCTCGGAAAGCTGATGAAGACCTTCTACGGCAACTGGAACAAGGAAACGCTTGATGACTCTGTGATCCTTAAAGATATCCAGGCCATGTCAGGTGGTGCGTTGAACATGACCATCGACAAGGTACGTGAAGACAACCTTTTCGAGAAGCTGTACAAAGAGCGCAAGAAAAGCCGTCCGAACCAGCAAGGCAACGGAGGTCACAGCGGACATAGCGGAGGCCAGCGTCACCAGGGTGGCGGTCACCGTCAGTTCAACAAGAACAAAGGAGGAGGAAACAACAACAACTTCCGCCGCCGCCGCGACGGTTAATCACATTATCTCGCCGACCGGCCTGACTGTTTTTTTTGCTTATTTGAAAATTGCAACGGATTGTATCAAATTGCGGGACCTAGAAAAAACCCGTTCCAGATAAAATCCGATGAGCATTTTCAGAATTAAAGGAGGCAAGAAGCTTAAAGGCGAAATCGTCCCTCAAGGCGCCAAGAATGAGGCGCTCCAAATCCTTAGCGCTACACTACTTACAGATCAGCCTGTCACTATCCACAACGTTCCAAACATCGTGGACGTCAACAAGCTCATCGAACTCATCGGTGATCTCGGCTCAAAGGTCGAGAAGCTCGGTCCTGAATCCTACAGGTTTACCGCAGCAAAAGTCAACATGACATTTCTGGAATCTGATGAATACCGCAAGAAAGCTGCTGCACTTCGTGGTTCCGTGATGCTACTGGGACCTATCCTGGCGCGTTTCGGAAAAGCGAGTCTTCCTAAACCTGGCGGAGACAAGATCGGTCGCCGAAGACTCGATACTCACTTCCTTGGCTTCCAGAAGCTCGGCGCGAAGTTCAACTTCGACGCAAGTGAGCACCTCTTCCATATCGATGCTTCTGAACTTAAAGGGACGTACATGCTCCTGGATGAAGCTTCTGTAACGGGAACAGCAAACATTATCATGGCTGCTGTCCTTGCGAAAGGAAAAACCACTATATACAACGCGGCGTGTGAACCCTACCTTCAGCAACTTTGCCTGATGCTTAATCGCATGGGTGCGAAGATCACTGGCGTGGGATCAAACCTGCTTTATATCGAAGGAGTTGATAAGCTTGGTGGAACAGAGCACACCTTGCTTCCGGATATGATCGAGATCGGCAGCTTTATCGGTCTCGCTGCCATGACGCAATCAGAGGTAACGATCAAGAATTGTCGTATCGACATGCTTGGCATTATCCCGGAGATCTTCCGTCGTCTTGGTATCAGGATGGAATTCCGCGGGGATGATATCCATATTCCTTCGCAGGAGAAATATGAAATTGAAACTTTCATTGATGGATCGATCCTTACCATCGCTGATGCGCCATGGCCTGGGTTTACTCCCGATCTTCTCAGTATCGTCCTTGTGGTTGCAACGCAGGCGAAAGGAACAGTGCTCATTCATCAGAAAATGTTTGAAAGCAGATTGTTCTTTGTTGATAAACTGATCGACATGGGCGCGCAGATCATCCTTTGTGATCCGCACCGCGCTACAGTCATCGGACTTGATCGTAAGACATTGCTTCGCGGAATCAAGATGTCGTCTCCCGATATTCGTGCAGGGGTGGCGTTGCTGATCAGCGCACTGTCAGCAAGTGGTACCAGCGAGATCTCCAACATTGAGCAGATCGACCGCGGGTATCAAAACATTGAAGGTAGATTAAAAGCGATCGGTGCCGATATCGAACGCGTGAGTGCATAGCCGTAAAGGGAAGCCAATTAATATTTTCCTTAGTAAGCGACAATAAGAGCAGTGTAGCTACCGTTAGTATTTCGAATAACCGTTAATACCAAAACCGATGAGCAAAACACTGTTAGTCTTTTTGACTCTGCTCCCGCTTACGCTTTCGGCCCAGGATCAGGAAACTACGCCGACATATCCCAACGGTCGCGCCATCCTAAAGCTTGCTCCTATGTATCTCTTCGAGAGTACTGTTGAAGTGGGATTGGAGGCATTCAATAAAAAGTTTAATCAAAGCATCGATGGTAGTATCGGCTACCGGTGGGGAGGCTACGATTACCGTAATGCCATGGGTTTCAATGCTGAACTCGCCTACAGAAGATACTTTTCGCCGATGAAGCTGCGTGTCCGTAAGGAACATCAGTTTTACCAGGGATTTTTCTTTGGCCTTGGGGTCCGGGCCAGTTCTTATGGAGGAGAAGAGGGCGATCCGACATATACTGTATTCAGAGACATACAAATACGTTCCGTGGCTCCGAATGCCATCGTTGGAATACATAGAACAATTTGGCAAAAGCTTTTCGTAGATGTTCACGTCGGTGTGGGATACACGTTCACGGAAGTTGACGCGGAAGGATATTCATATTATCCATTCTACCGCGATGGATTCTTTGATATCGGATACGAGGGGTTCTATCCGAAGGTCGGTGCTAAGCTTGGAATAGGTCTTTGAAGTTTGAGCGCGCGATTGTGATTCATCAAATCATGCCCCGAATAAGCGAGGTCATTTTAACTTCACGAACTTCTCTTCGTTGTGAAATGCTTTGTCTCTGATGAACTTCTCCACCTGTTGTTCTGTCGGCTTGAAGTTGTAAACTGAGTCTGACTTTTGATTGGTGAGTTCCCGCAGTTTGGAGAGATCGTTTTTCGAAGAAAGCGTTCCCAGGATGAGTCCCTCTTTAGTAAATCCAAGTTTTGTGACACGCCAGTCTTTGGGTCCGATCTCGCGATTGAGAAAATAATACCCGCGGGCTTTCTTTAATACATCGTGACGCGCAAAGCTGAAGACGGTTTCCCTGTTTTCGTAAGTATAAGACAACGAATCTCCTTGAGACTTCGCGCGGATTGTAGCCTTTCCATGCTCATCAGAGATGGTTGTGTCTTTGGAAAATAATTGCCTCTCAGCGGGAGCGAGGTCGGACATAAGTCCACGAAACTCTTTTTTGTAATATGAAACAATGTTGGTCCGGGAGACGATAAGGATCGATGAGTCTGTGAGTGAACGGTAACGTCCGTGATACTTTCGCGGGATGACGTTTTGTTCAATCGTTCCTTCGGGTTGAGGTCCTTCAAAGCGGGTTTCGGTTTCGCACGCGGTCGAAAGAATAATAACAACAAACATTAAAAGCCAACCACCCGATCTCATATCGCTTATTAATACAACTTCGACGTAAGATATAGCAGAATCTTTCTGCTAGTTGCTTGATCCTGTCTGGAACCCGATCCGTGTAATCTTTGGCGCGTTTTCTTTCATTTCAAACTCCGCTACGTCGTCGTGGATAATGGTTGCCATCATCTCTTTGGTACGGTCTTCTTTCTTCATCGCCGCCAACCTGAGATTCTGATTCTTCACACATTCACCCACCACTTGCCGTACTGTCCTGGCGTTACCAAAATGCTGATCACGTCTCTCGTGGATGAAAGTAAAATAGTTATAGAGGTGACTGCGTGCTGCATCGTCGGGCTCAACTTCTTCTTTCCTGAACATTGCTTCTGCGATCGCCCACATCTCGTGCGGCGCGTAATCAGGAAACTCAAAATACTTATCAAACCGTGACTTAAGGCCGGGGTTTGATTCGATGAACTCGATCATATTACCGGTATACCCTGCTACGATCACACCGAACTTACCTCTGTTGTCCTCCATCCTTTTCAAAATGACCTGAATGGCTTCGCTACCAAAGTCGTTCATGGTGCCTCTGACGGAGAGAGAATAGGCCTCGTCGATGAACATAACACCCCCCATCGACTCATTCACTTTTTCTGCGGTCTTGAGGGCTGTCTGACCAATGAACCCTGCCACAAGCCCTTCGCGGTCGCATTCCACCAGGTGTCCTTTCTCAAGGATCCCAAGGCCTCTATAGATCTTCGACAGAATTCGCGCAACGGTAGTCTTACCCGTCCCTGGATTGCCGGTAAATACTGTGTGCAATGAGAATCGACTAAGGACATCTTTGCCAATCTCCTGATAATATCGCACCAGCTGAACCATCTCATTGATCTCATTCTTGATCTGAGAGAGGCCTGTAAGGGCATTCAGTTCACCAAGTGCTTCCTGGAGAAGTGCTTCTCCGGTCTTTTCAGTGGTGTCTGCGTTTGCCGCTGCTGCCTTAGTTGTCTTGAAGGCTGTTGCTGTATCGGTGTGTACGGTAGGTATGCCTTCTACCGGCGCATCTCCTACATCAAAGGGAACCACAGCGAGAAGTTTATCCATAAACACAACCTCAAGAGTATACGTGTCTTTACTCCAGCGCCCTGGTGTATCACCGCCCCACCCAGGGTAAAGGATAAAAGGTTTTCCCTGCGTATTGGCCTGGATAAACTGCATATAGTCGTGACTTCCCTTGAGTTGGCCCGCGTCATTGTAAAAGTTGAAGAAGATCTCCGCGTAATAATCCTTCGCTGTCTTATTCTTAATGGTGAATTCACACCATACGTGTCGTGTATCGGGCTGTTTGAAAGTGGTGAGATATTTTTTATTGGGCTCGAGGTAAGCCTTTGAATCTCCCTCGAACAATTTGATGGATTCAATTTCAAAGAACAGGTTTTCATCGGGTTTGGAAGGACCGAGATCCTCCACATAGAACTTACCCTCTCCTACTTTTACATCGTCGATGTAGCCTTCCCATACGTAATCACCGCGAAACCAGTAGGACCCGGGTTGGTCTGTGCCCCATGATTGACGGACATAGACAATATTCTCATCTTTTGATACCGTCCTTTTTGTTTCCAGATTGCACAGCTCCGTTTTCTGACTCCCATTGAGGAAGTAGCATTTCAGGCGTACGGAAGTTTCCCAGTCGCATTCATCGAAAAGCTTATTGAAGAACGAGAACTCCACGCGCATGTAGGTTGTCTCATAGCGATCGAAGACACGCCGGTATTTTTTGGTTGCGTCGGCCATCCACTCATCAGAGGAATAGACCTTCGTCGCGCGGTACTTGTAGTTTGTGGCACCTCCCTGCGTAGATGGCGGGACTGGAGGATTATTGGATGATTCCATGTTTTCGATGGTTAGGGAGAATCAAGATAAGCAAAAAAACTCAACGCTGCAGGCACGATGTCCGAAAAGCGATGAGTGCTGTTTGATAGCACTTTTTATCTATGAATGACAATTAGAACGGGCTGGGATCAGGAAGTAATTTCCTCCCCCTCACCCGACGTGTAGTCGATCACACGAGTATTCAGCATCGCGGCGATTTCTTTGAGTCGTACAACCACATCATGACGGCTGTCCCTGGTGAACAGATGGATCTTGTTTTCACCGTCAAACTTAAGGTAGGCATCCACCACATCTTTAGCAACGGACGAGGAAGCTGCTTTCAATTGCATGTTCTGCGTGACTCGTTTCGCTTTCAGAAAGAGGTAATCAATGTTTCCATAACGGCCCTTGTCGCCCTGTCTCATTCCGAGAATCCATAGGTAGTCATGGTAAGTTTTGTTATCCAGATCTATCCGAAGGCGATAATGTGTCGTCAGGATGACAAACGCGGGCAAACACAGGACAATGGAGACGACCCAGTTTGACAAGGCAAAATAGACTGCAAGGAATAGCATCATTACACCCAGAAACAGGATGGGCCAGGAGAAGTATCCTGAGGTTTTAAAGTCTTTCACGGACATCGTTTTATTTAAATTAACTTATTTCTTATGTTTTACCCAGCCATCACGATGCAGCTGGTACACCGCGCAGTCATCTTCTCCGAATCTTTGGTACTTCACAAACCCAAAGCCCATCTTTTCATAAAAATGTCGCGCCTTGGTATTGGAACTAAGGGGATCAATGATTATGGTATGAACCCGTTCATCGGAAAAGCAACGCTGTATTGCGGAGGTCATCATGCTCGTACCGAATCCCCTTCCGAGATTCTCCTTTTTGCCGATCCAGATATCGATCGCGCGGAAGCCGCTTCCAATGTGTCCCCAATAGTGTGATTCTTCCAGCATCGGATCAATGATCTGAATAAACCCAATCGGATCTCCCGCAACTTCTGCAATCAATTGTTCTCTCCATCCGGGATTCCGATTCAGTTCCACCTCCCATTGCCAGTCGTCGTTAGGGTCGGATTCAATGACATGGTCTTCTTTGTCCCATTCTTCCAGCAAACGCAAGTCTGCGATTGTCGCCTTTCGAAGACTAATTTCAATGATAGTGGTTCGGGCATCCATGACCTGAGACGAGGGGAATCATTGTCCTTTATTTTTCAACATCTCTTCGACCTTGATCTTGATCGGGCTGTTTCGCTTAAGGATGACGGTGACTTTGTCTTTACGGGTTCGGCTAACTGATCCTGTCATCATTTCGCGGGCATTTTGATGTTCCTCCCTTGCGCCAATAGCTTCTTCCAACAGCGATGCGACACTTTCATATTGTTCCCGGCTCAACGGAACTTCCCACGGCTCACCGCCACTGTACATTCCTGATGAGCTGTTCCCGGGCGAGACGGGATCGTACTTAAGCATATCTGCGGAAACAGAATAAGTATTCCCGTTTCCGTCGGCGTACTTATACAAGGTTGTTGGGTTCATACATGAAAATGGAAGAGCAATGAGAATAGCGAGAACTGAAAAGCTGATTTTTATCACACCGGGTAATGGATCTAAGATCACAAGAATCAATTTATCACTAAAACCCTTGAAATCAAAGGCTGGAGAAGGTGTTATGATCACGAAAAATTACTCCGTCGGATGTGACAAAAGTTACGTCCTCGCAATTTTCAGCATCCTAATTTTGACAGTAATAAGTTAATCTAAACTGCAAATGGAAGCCCACAACTATCATGTAGACGTAGCCTGGAGCGAGACCAGAAAGGGAGTGATGTGCTCGCGTGATCTGTCGGATCGGTCACAATGTTTTGAGGTCGCCACGCCGCCAGAGTTTCCTAATGGAATTCCGGGGATCTGGTCACCGGAGCATTTGTTCACCGCCGCGGTGAGTAGTTGCTTAATGACAACGTTTTTGTCTATTGCTGAAAACTCAAAGCTGGACTTTATCTCTTTCAAATGTCCTGCTGTCGGAAAACTTGAAAAGACTGAAGAAGGATTTCTGATGACGGAAATAACACTTTCACCGGAGGTAGTCGTCGCCGATGAATCTTTAAAGGCAAAGGCGTTGAGGGTATTGGAGAAAGCAGAGAAACATTGTCTGATCTCCAACTCTATCAAATCGAAGGTGGTAATGGATCCGACGATAGCGGTGAGTGAGTCCGCGAAGGTGTGAAATAAATGAGCCCCGGCGCATACGTCCGGGGCAATCATTCACTCAGGCTATGAGACATTTTCTTTATTAATAGTTTCGCGCTCCTGTTCGGATGGCGCATGCCCCGGGCGTTGCTTTCTTTCATCAGCGCCCTTCTCCGACGGCTGCATGTTCTTCTGCATCTGATTAGCATTGGCACTGTCAGGCATGGCGTTCATCATACCGACCATGGCTTTATTCTGAAGACCGGAGATCACACGGCTCTCACCGCTCATCAATGCTTCGTAACCATCCTTTGCGACTTCTTCCGGATTGGCCAGCTCGTGATCCTGAAACTCCTTCGTATCGGTCATATCAGCCTTGAAGAAGAAATCAGTATCGGTTCGACCCGGCAGGAGCGCCGTGATGGTTACGCCGGTTCCCTCTGTTTCCTTTGCCAGTGCTTCGGAGAGCGATAATACGAACGCTTTACTTGCCGCGTAGATCGAAAACTCCGGAGCAGGTGTTTTGGAAACTACTGAAGCAAGGTTTAATATCTTTCCGCTTCTCCGCTTGAGCATGTCGTCCATAAAAAGCTTTGTCAGTGTGACAAGCGATGACACATTTAGTTGAATGATTTCAAGATGGCGATCAAGGGGAATTTCGTTGAAGCGACCCTTTTGTCCCTGACCGGCATTGTTGATCAGTACGTCAATCTGAATTCCCCTGTTCTTCAGTTCATGATAAACTTCGCGCGCAGCGACCGGGTCGAACAAGTCTTTATCAAGCATGATAACATCTACACCAAGCTCCTGGAATTCATCGCTTGCTTCAAGGAGCCGCTCTGACGAGCGCGCCACGAGTACAAGGTTATATCCATCTTTTGCAAGCAGGCGTGCAATTTCATATCCTATCCCGCTGGTACCACCAGTCACCAACGCGTATTCTTTTCTCTTTGAGGCCTTTTTATTTTCCATGATATGTTCTTTTCCCCGAAATGCTAAAATATTATTCCAGCCAGGAACAACAACGCGACGGCTACACTACGACATTAAGGAACGACAATAACTTTTCCTTTCGAACGTCCATCTCCAAGCTTCTGGATGGCTGCAGCTGTTTCACGGAGTGGGAACACCTCATCGATTACCGGTTTGATCTTACCGCTCTTCACTAAGTCGGTCATTCGATTCAGATCTTCTACGCGCGGACGGTGCATCAGTAAACCAAGTGACTGATCACTCAAAGAAGATATCATGTGTCCCATGATCATAAACTGAAGGACCACTGAACTCGCTCCACCTAAAATGACATACTTCCCAGCTTTTGCCAGTGCGCGTTTCGACTGGCGCGGAGAACGTGTTGCCATAACATCGAGGACAAAATCATACTTCCTGTCAGATGCGCTAAAATCCTCTTTGTTGACGTCTATCACGTGATCAGCACCACACTCACGCATCACGTCAAACTTTTCTTTTTTATCTCCAGCCGTAACTGTGGCTCCATACATCTTCGCCAATTGGATAGCAAATGTTCCTGCGCCTCCACCGCCTCCGTTAATGAGTACTTCTTTGTCTTTTAGTGTGGGGGCCATATCCAAACCCTGCAGCGCCAGGAGGCCAGCCTGGGGGATTGCAGCGGCCTCTTCGAATGAGAGTGTTGGATCCATGATGGCGAGTTCCTTTTCGGATGCGAGAGCATACTCGGCAAATCCGCCCCATTTGCCTGCGGAGAGATCTCCGAACACCATATCCCCTACGCTGAACTTTGTGACATTCTTTCCAACAGAGGCAACCACTCCAGCGATATCCGCTCCTAGCACGGGATGTTGTTGACCGAAGATCTTTAGCATGCGGATGAAAAAAGACTTACCATGAACCCGGTCCCAGTCCCATGAATTGACCGAGGCCGCCTTTACCTGAACCAGTATTTCGTCATCGGTGGGAACGGGATCTGGTATGTCATCGTATTGAAGAAAGGACGTCGACCCGGATTTAGTGAACAATACTGCTTTCATAGTCATCGGGAAAGACGATTGAAGCGACAAAATGTTACTTTTTCAAAAGGGAAGAACTTATAAATTTACTTTTTGAGGATCAGATCGGCCTTCCTGATCACAAGGGAAGGGTTTTCCGAAGAGTTGATTACCGCTTTGAAAGTATAGTTTCCATCTTTCTCGATCTTCAGCTTATCCATCTTGCCGGTGTAACTCCATGACGTGTTGTTGTTGAAGGATGTTTTCACTTCGTTCATCGTGGGGTTTGTGTCCATGGCATCCAGTTGAAACCCTCCCTGTTTGACAGAGTCACGCCATACTTCTATTGTGTATATCAGAGACAGGTTGTCCTGATATTCGAGGTCCATCTCCGTCCAGAATGAAACTGATTCACCTTCCTTCAGATCGAGAGACATCTCCTTTACGAAGAGTTCCTTGTTACTGGTTTTATCAATGGAGACGCGGGCGACTTCTTCGGCTGTAATTGCATCGCAGGAATAAAGCAGTAATGAAGAAGCCGCTGCAAACAAGATTTGTCTAAACCTCATGATCTGATTTTTTAGAGTATTTTAAAGAAACGCTTGCCGTCCTGTCATAGTATGGCGACAGCTTTCGCCGAGACGACGAATTATTTTAAAGGTCGATCTTCAGACCAACGGGACAATGATCCGATCCGAAATATTCGTTATACACCATTGCGTCCTGAACCTTGTCAATAAGATTTTCGCTTACAAGAAAGTAGTCAATTCTCCAGCCCACGTTCTTGGCTCTGGCGCTGGTCACGTAATCCCAGTAAGTGTATTTAACTTCTTGCGGGTAAAAACGTCGGAACGTATCGACAAAGCCTGCTTCAAGGAGGGTGGTGAACCCGTCGATTTCCTGTTGTGTGTATCCCGCAGCTTTGTTGTAATTCTGTTTGGGTCGGGCAATATCAATTTCCTGGTGTGCGACGTTGAAGTCACCACAGACAATCACCGGCTTTCTTCTCTCAAGCCACAACAGATACTGACGGAATTCGATGTCCCATTTCTGGCGCCACTCCAGTCGTGACAAGCCATCACCACTGTTCGGCGTGTACACGGTGACGATGAAATAGGTGGCATATTCCGCAGTCATCACCCTTCCCTCCTGATCAAATTCTTCCTGGCCGATGTCACAGGAAACACTCATTGGTTCTTCTTTTGAAATAATCGCTGTACCGGAATATCCTTTGCGTGCCTTTGAGCAGTTCACGTACACATGATAACCTTTCAGTAATTCCAGCGCTGACCGCGCATCTTCAGGGCCCGCCTTGGTTTCCTGCAGACACAGCACATCAGGATCCATCGCCTGAATATCACGAATAAAATCTTTCTTAATGATTGAACGAATGCCGTTGACGTTCCAGTTGACGAAGTGCTTAACCACAGTTTTTCGTTTCTAAATGTCTTAATTGAGCACCGTTATCATGCGGTGCAGGTACGGCAATACTAACGCTTTTTGCAGGATTAGAAAACAAATAAGGTTATGAGGAGTGATGTGGAAGAATTATAAAAAAGCCGGCTTTCACCGGCTTTGCTGTTATTTAGTTGGAGTTTCCTTTTCCTCAATGGGAACGACTTTGATCGTCGGACCGCTGGTAGTCTGAGCCTTTGCCGGTTCGCCACCAAGGTAGTATGGCAGATCAAGGCCCGCCATCTTAAATATTTCATGCAACGGAGGGACTGATCCATAGAGACCGGAAATAAAATTCGCGGTAGACGACTTACCATCCTTGCTGTTCCCGCCATCCCAAACAGTAACCTTATCAATCTGAATGTTCTTGATTGCTTCTGTCTGCAACTTCACGAGTTCAGGCAATTTGTCGGCAATGATCAGCATTGCTGCGTCTTTCGGATTATTTCCTGCTGACTTCACGAGTTCCCGGAATCCTTCGGCCTGCTTGGTTAATATTTCATAAATACCCTGGGCTTCCGCCTGGCGCTGCAGTAATATTGAATCCGCTTCACCCTTCGCTCTTTCACGGATACGTTCGGCTTCAGCTTGTGCTTCGAGGATAAGTTTTTGTTTCTGTATCTCCGCGGTTACCACGACGTTTGCGTTTTGAGAAGCGCGTTCTCTGTCAGCGCGTGCCGCTTCGGCTCTTTGTTCCGCCAGATAGGCTTCTTCGAGTGCTTTCGCAGCCTGCACCTTTTCTGCGGCAATCGCCTTCTTCATCGCTTCCGCTTCGCGCTCACGGCGTTCAGCATCGGAAGTTGCAATCGCCACCTTCGACTGGTTCTCTCCTTTTACCGCCAGCGCATTTGCTTCCGCCGTCTTAATACGCGTATCGCGTTCCGCCTCAACCTTACCAATCTGTTCGTCACGCTTAGCTGCCGCCATAAGGACTTCTCTGTCTTTTTCGGAGCTCGCTACCTGTGTATCGCGGTCGCGGACCATCTCTGCTACCCTGATGTCGCGTTCTTTCTCCTCCTGAGTTTTACCTACATCTCCAAGACGCTCCTGCTCAGCAACGCGGATCTTCGCCTCATTGATCGCTTTTGCCGCGGCTTCTTTACCAAGAGCAGCGATATAACCGCTTTCATCCTTGATGTCGGTGATGTTTACGTTGATCAGCTTTAAACCGATCTTCTTCAATTCCACTTCAACGTTATGAGATACGTTACTAAGGAATTTATCGCGGTTGTTGTTGATCTCCTCGATATCCATCATCGCTACAACAAGACGCATCTGGCCTACAATGATATCATGAGCGAGAGCATGAACATCATTTCGTTGTAAGCCAAGGAGACGTTCAGCCGCATTTTCCATTACGCCGGCTTCCGTAGAAATACCCACAGTAAATTTCGATGGAACGTCAACGCGGATATTCTGCTTACTCAGAGCATTTACCAGGTTAACTTCGATAGAGATCGGTGTCAGATCCATGAACGCGTAATCCTGGATGATCGGCCAGACGAAGGTAGCTCCACCGTGAATACATTTGGCAGAGTCACCACCCCCTACTTTACCATACTTCACGAGTATCCTGTCCGACGGACATCGCTTGTACCTCCGGACAAAGGACACAAGGGTTACGAAGACAAACAACGCAGCCAGAGCGACTGCAGGAATTAGATATGCACTCATAGTTATTGATTATTCAGCGGTAACGACAAGAAGGTTGTTGCTGGCGACCTTCATGACTTTGATAAGCTTTCCGGTAGGGATATCACGCTCGTCATCTGTAACGGCTTCGAGCGTGCGAAGAGCTCCCTGGATTTTGACCTGTACCATTCCAACGCTTCCCCTGTTCGCAGGGATAGTGAGGTACACTTCTCCGGCAGCGCCAATGGCGTTCTTAAACTTCATCGTTCCATCGACATTGGCCTTGGCGAGGTAATACACCAGCGTAGCCATAATCAGCATGATGACGAGGCCGGCCAGGGATGCGAATATGAAAGCAAAGACTGTGGATATTCCTGAATCGACGGCGGCAATACCGACCCATCCGAAGATACAGAAGAAAGCAACGAGGTTTTTCAGCGTGAACAGGTGGAAGCCGGGACCATCTTCAAAATCGGCATCGTGACTGTCGCCGTGATGGTCGTGACCGAAAATACTGGTCAGTAACTGTAGGATAAAAAACACTGAGAATGGAACCGCCAGAACCCAGAATACCTTCAACGGGGTGTCAAGCCCTTCCCACCATTCCGCATAATTACTCATAACATTGTCAGGTTGAGAAATGAAAAATAACAGAATTCCCTCAACCGGGCAAGGTCGGGAATCTTAATCTTTGATGACCTGTAGTTACAGCGTTGCGGGGATAGAAAAGGTCGGCCAGACGGCCCGGTGGCTGGTCGGCCGGGTAGGGAAACCTCAAATTAGCAGTTAATCCTACTCTTCAGGAAGAGAGAGCTTCGTTCTGGGTAACAAAAAAAGCCTTTCCTGGAGGAGGAAAAGCTTTCTCTATTTCAGGAAGGTCGAACGCTTACTTCTTTTTAGCGTCGAATTCCTTCTTAATTTCTTCAATATCGACGTTCTTAATGACCGGCTTGAAGTTCTGAATCTTCAGCGTCTGACGTCTAACCGCCGATTTTGCCTTGTCCTTGCGGTTCTTTCTCTTAAGTCTGGTTACTGCCATGGCGATAAAATTTTGGGAACGCAAAAGTAGGCAAACCGCCCGTAAATGAAAAGCGGAGGCCATAAAATTCCTGGAAATCTTCATTTCGGTCATCTTCAGTGTGATTCTGATTATGCTTCCGGATACAACGTTTAACATCTCAATTTCCCTTTCCCCGGCCTGATATCAGTTTTCCCGAAAATGCTAGCTTTGCCGCCAATCATGCAGAAACCAACCCTTCCAAACGGAACACGAGACTTCGGGCCGGCGGTGATGGCCAAAAGGCAGTATATCCTGGATGCCATCCGGTCGGTCTTTCAGAAATTTGGCTTTCAGCCACTGGAAACACCAGCGATGGAGAACCTGTCGACGCTTACAGGCAAGTATGGCGACGAAGGCGATCAGCTCCTGTTCCGAATTCTTAACTCGGGCGATTTTCTCAAGAATGCAGATGCTAACGCTCTGGAAAGCCGCAACTCGAAGGCGGTAGCTTCTCAGATCAGTGAAAAAGGATTACGGTATGACCTTACCGTGCCATTTGCGCGATACGTGGTGATGAACCGCAATGAAGTATCGTTCCCTTTCAAGCGCTATCAGATCCAGCCTGTGTGGAGGGCCGACCGCCCGCAACGTGGCAGATACAGGGAATTTTATCAGTGCGACGCAGACGTGGTGGGGACAGATTCTCTGCTCTGTGAAGCCGAAATCGTATTAATGATCCTGGAGGCTTTCTCCAAACTGCGCATCTCCGACTACAGTATAAAAATTAATCACCGCGGCATCCTCACCGGCCTTGCGGAAACCATTGGTGCAAAAGGAAACGAAACAGCATTGTTCGTTGCCATCGACAAACTCGACAAAACAGGCGAAGACAAGGTACGGGAAGAACTTGCGTCGAAAGGATTTCAGAAGGAGAGTCTCGACGCGTTGTTCGCAGTCCTCAACCTTAAAGGTTCGAATCAACAAAAGATCGACGTCTTGAAAGAAAAGTATGCTCAGTCAGAGGCAGGTAACAAAGGTTTAAAGGATATCACCGAAGTCTTTGAACTGGTCAACCTGTACGGTAAGGACCTCGACCATGTAGAATTCGACCTCTCTCTCGCCAGAGGGCTTAGCTATTACACAGGCTGTATCTTCGAAGTGAAGATCAGAAATGTTTCCATTGGAAGTGTAAGCGGTGGCGGCAGGTACGACAACCTTACTCAAGCGTTTGGCGACAAAACGAACTTGTCTGGCGTGGGATTTTCATTCGGTGTGGATCGCATATTCGATGCGATGGAGGAGTTACAGCTTTTTCCTAAAGAAGCTACTATCGCGAGTAAAGTCCTGTTCTGTCATTTTGATAAGGAAACTTTTGCATACGCACTTCAGGCCGCGGCTTCTCTGCGTGAACAATCTATCTCATGCGAAGTGTATCCTGACATCAGCAAAGTGAAGAAGCAGCTGGAGTACGCTAACAAGAAATCTATTCCCTTCGCGGTCATTATTGGTTCGGAAGAAATGCAGGACGGTAAGCTTACGCTGAAAAATCTTGAAACGGGTGAACAGCAGAAGGTATCGATAGAACAAATTCCGCAGATTGTGATCTGACGACCAGGGGAACTGTACAAACACTTCCTTTTATATTTATTATTACGGGGAATTCAACAGCAGCGCATGAATCAACACACCATCTCAGATGCTCCGGTTACCCTGGCCTTTCTTGAGAAGCTGATTTATGAACCGACGTCGTTACATCTCGGAGACGATGCCGCTGCTAAGATCGAACTATGTCGCTCGTACCTGGATGAAAAGCTTGAGACATCGAATCATCCTCTGTATGGGATCAATACTGGTTTCGGTTCGCTGTATAATAGAAATATCAATCCCGGGCAGCTCGAACAGCTTCAGGAAAACCTTGTAAAGTCTCATGCATGTGGAACGGGTCCGGATGTGCCAGCGGACATTGTGCGGCTCATGCTATTTCTGAAGATCCAATCTCTTTCGTATGGATACTCCGGGGTTCAGCTTCAGACCGTAAAGCGCCTGATTGAAATGTTCAACGAGTGTGTATTGCCAAGGATATTTGAGATGGGATCTCTTGGCGCGTCGGGTGATCTTGCTCCGCTGGCACACCTGTCTCTTCCGCTGATCAACTGTGGTGAGGTGCTCTTTGAAGGCGCGTACGTCGCGGCAAAAGAAGTAAACATAAAGTTTGGGTGGACTGCGTTATTCTTTAAAGCGAAGGAAGGTCTTGCTCTTTTGAACGGTACACAGTTTATGAGCGCATATGCAGTATGGTGCGCGGTACACGCTCACCGACTGGTACGACTCGCCAATATCATCGGGGCCCTTTCGCTGGATGCCTTTGACGGAAGACCGGAACCTTTCGCCGATCTTGTCCATGCTATCAGGCCGCATCCCGGTCAATTAGCTGTGGCGCGTGATGTGATGGAAAAACTAAATGGAAGTGAGCTTATCGCTGGGACACGAAAGCATGTTCAGGACCCTTACTCCTTCCGTTGTATCCCACAGGTCCACGGGGCGAGTCTTGACGCGATCAATCATGTAACCAATACTGTTCTGATCGAGGTTAACAGCGTGACCGATAATCCGTTGATTTTCCCTATTGAAGACAAGATCATTTCGGCGGGCAATTTCCATGGACAGCCTCTGGCGCTTTCGCTGGACTTTCTTGCCATAGCAATCTCTGAGCTTGGAAGCATTTCCGAACGTCGTACGTTCCAGTTGATTTCGGGTTCCCGCGATCTGCCTAATTACCTTGTGGCGAATCCGGGTATTAACTCCGGACTGATGATTCCACAATACACCGCTGCTTCCCTGGCGAGCCAGAACAAACAACTATGCACACCGGCGTCGGTAGACTCTATTGTCTCCTCCAACGGACAGGAAGACCATGTGAGCATGGGATCGAATGCGGCTACCAAAGCTTACAGAGTTGTGCAAAATACTTATTCCATACTTGCTGTCGAGCTGATTACAGCAGCCCAGGCGTTGGCATTCCGAAGACCTCGGAAAACATCACCCTTCCTGGAGTCGCTCATCCATAATTTCAGGCAGGAAATCCCGTTTATTGAAGATGACCGGATACTTCATGATGATATCATCAAAGCAGAAGGATACCTAAAAAGCTTCCGTTTGGATTGAATGCGCATTACTACCATCATATTTGTCTTCGTATCCATCTTTGCAATTCCGGTTATTGCGCAGACTAGCCAGCCAATTGCAAGTCAGAATAACCGATTCACGTTTCCTGAATCTATTGTTTGCGGATCATATGGAGCGAACGGAGAAATCGTTATCAATACCACGGCACTGGAGTGCGATGGAGATCCGCCATGTGTGATTGACTTTAACTATAGCGCAGCAGAGGGATTCGGGAACAAACCAGACCCCACCAATCCCGGGGCCTTCGTCAGCGACCCCGATAATATACGTCTCTTCCAGGACGGACAACCCATCAGCTACACGTTCACGCAGCCAGGAAAGTATGAGATCGCCATCCTCATCGGCGCGGGTGTAAACAACTTTGATCAGCTCGTACAGTCTGTCACCGTTCTTCCCTCTACGCCACCGGAATTTGATATCTATAACTGTGCTTCCCGCGAAGTCAGGATTGAAATTACAGATCAGACCTTTCCGCTTTATGTGGTGGATTATGACCAGGATAACATTACCGATGTTCAAACCACCGGAGGAATGGTGACACCCACACATACCTACGGTGCGGGAGAAACACAGGGAATCATCAGTGTCGCAGCTGATTATCTTGGCTGCACTAAGAACACGAAGTCCACACAACTCGTACCGGGAGCATTCACGAACGATCACGAAATATCCCGACTGGAAGTGACCGATAGCAATGAGATTCCTTTGACCTTGCGGAACACCGGTGAAAATATTCCTTACGTCGTAGAACGTGGAGTAAATGGTTTTGCAGCGTTCACGGTAGCGGGGCAGATTTCGAATACCGAAGCTTTTACAGACTCCGGTATTAATCCTGATCAGAATTATTATTGTTATCGCGCTGGTGCAAGGGATGTCTGTAACAATCAGACGTTTTACTCAAATGTGATCTGCAGTCACGATGTAAGTCTGAGCATCAATGATCATGCAAATGCTTTCGGGTGGCAGACTAATCTTTCAGGGGCGGCATCTTTAACGCTGTTGAGAGACGGCACCAGCATCAACCCCGGCTTCACCAACAGCGGCACTTACAACGACAATCAGGTTGCCTGTGGCAGTGATTACTGTTATCGCATGATCACAGATTACGGAGGGAACATTCAGAGTATCTCAAAGACATTGTGTGGCCGGGCCATCTCATCACAGCCACCAATACCGGTGAGTGAAGTGACCGCCGTTGTTGACGGAAATTCTGTCCACCTGGAATGGGTGCCGCCACCACTCTTCAACGTTCAAAGCTTCGACATTTTCCGTATACCGACTAACATGGCGCTGCCTTTTCAATCCACAACGGAGACTACTTTAATTGACAACACGTATCAGCCGTTCAATGGCATTTGTTACGAGATACGGTTCGACGATGTCTGTGGAAACCGTAGTGCACGTAGCCATACTGTATGTCCAATTGAGTTAAAGTCGACACTAAACCCAGACAACTCAGTCCTTCTCAGCTGGTCCGAATATAATGGGTGGTCATCGGGGGCTTCCTTGTACACCATCGAGAAATTCGACGCGAATGGATCGCTTATCTCATCGACGGGCAATGGAACCTCAACGACATTCACGGATAACACAGCTTCTGAAGGACAGACTTTTTCGTACAGGATTCTTGCCACGCCGGTAGCCCCGGGCACGCCACAACCATCGGTCTCTAATATCGCCACTGTCATTAAGAGCGTTTCACTGTGGCATCCGAATGCGTTCATCCCAGGCGCAGCGTCAGACGAGCGGAATCGCGCTTTCGCCGTGAAAGGCGTGAAGGAGTACATCACTTCTTATGAACTAAGGATCTTCAACAGGTGGGGTGAGCTGATGTTCCACTCCAATGATATGGACAATGAGTGGGATGGCACTTATAAAGGCGTCACTATGCCTGAGGGCACTTATATCTTCAAAACGAAGGTCGTCGACACCGCTGGCCGTACATTCGATTATTCAGGGGCGGTGGTGCTGCTACGTAAATAGACGTGACAGGAATTTCTTTGTAGCTTAGCGCCTGAACTTAAGGGTGTGCAATACCTGATAAATTAAAAACTTCAAAGCGATATATGTTTGATATGATGAAGATGATGGGGAAGATGAAGGAAGTTCAAACCCGTCTTAAGGAAGCACAGGATAACCTTACACGTTTGCGGGCTCATGGTGAATCCGGAGCCGGAATGGTAAAGGCCACTGTCAATGGAAAGAAGCAATTGGTCCAGATAGAAGTTGATCCCAGTTTGTTAAAGGCTGAAGATCAGGTTATCGTTCAGGATCTGATCGTAGCCGCGGTAAACAAAGCGCAGGAAGAGGCAGAGATTATTGCAAAGGAAGAAATGCGGAAAAGTACTGAGGGGCTCATTCCTAACATACCAGGTTTTGACATTAGTGGAATGATGGGATGAGCCGCACGGCTGTCGTCATACTTAATTTCAACGGGGAGAAACTTCTCCCTCAATTCCTTCCTTCCGTCGTTGAGCGCTCCGGCTCGGCGCAAGTGATCGTCGCCGACAACGGCTCTACCGATCAGTCTTTGAAACTCCTGGACGAGCAGTTCCCTTCCGTCACGGTAATCCGACTCGACAAAAACTACGGCTTCTGCGGTGGTTATAACCGCGCACTGAATCAAGTTAAGTCTGATTATGTCGTGCTTCTTAACAGCGATGTGGAGGTCACGCCCGGATGGCTGAAGCCCATGACCGATTTACTGGACAGCAATCCTTCTATCGGAGCACTTCAGCCGAAGATTCTCTCCTATCGCGAACGGCATCTTTTCGAGTATGCAGGTGCCGCCGGTGGATTCATTGACAGTCTGGGTTATCCCTTCTGTCGCGGGCGAATCTTCGATACGGTGGAGACGGACCGTGGTCAATATGATGATTCAAGAGAGATCTTCTGGGCGACGGGAGCCTGCCTCATGATCCGGCTGGACTTGTATCATCAACTGGGTGGGCTTGATGAGGATTTCTTCGCTCACATGGAGGAGATTGATCTTTGCTGGAAAATTCAACGTCGCGGGATGAAAGTTTTCTCCTGCGGAAAAAGCTCTGTTTATCATCTTGGCGCCGGCACGCTTGGGTATGGCAGCCCGGGAAAGGTCTTCCTTAATTTCAGGAATGGGTTGAACCTCATCTTCAAACATCTCGACACCAGAGAAATGATATATAAGCTTCCGGTAAGAATGCTTCTGGATTGGGTGGCCGCCTTAAAATTCGTGGTTAGTGGAGAGTTTAATCAGGCGTTGGCGGTATTGAGGGCCCACTTCCATTTCTTGAAAGGATTACCCCGGACGATGCAAAAGCGTCAACTGATAAGGGCTGCAAACCCTGAGTATCCAAGGACTGCGGTCTATGGAGGGTCAGTATTGTTCGGATATTTTCTGAAAGGATGGAAGACTTTTTCAGGCAATTATCAGTAATCCCAGATCGGGTTCCTTTTCCGCAGATGCTTGCGGATATTCATGATAAACGCCATGGAAAGGTAGATTATGATCGGCGATCCGAAGGTAATGAACGAGGCATAGATGAAGAAAAGCCTTATGCTTGAGGTCGCCATTCCAAGCTTTTCACCCAGCCGGGTACAGACCCCGAAAGCGTAACTTTCAAAAAACACCTGAATCTGATCTGTAAGTCGGTTCATACTTAACTGCTTGTGGAAAACTTTCAACTACTCTATAAGTTCATTCATCGACCAAAAATCCGGCTCACATTCTTCCCCCAAATGACCACCAATAAAGCCGGTCCAAATCTTATTTTTTTGACTATAATTGCAAAAAAACACACATAAGTATAGTTTTGCAACCTGTAAAAAACAATTTATAAACCACAATCCGATGAGAAAAGTATTTTACTCATTTTTAGTCTTGGTGATAATGACCCTCGCGGGCTGTACATTGCCCCAGATGGTAAAAATGTCGAAAGACCAGCAATTTACCGTTACACCAAATCCGCTGGAAGTTCATAAGGATTCTGTCGCCTTCGACATGGCAGCTAACCTGCCTGTAAAAATGTTGAAAAAGGGCACAGTCTATACGGTGAACACTTTCTACAAATATGGCGACCAGGAAGTTGCTTTGGATCCTATCCCATTCAAAGCTGAAGACTATCCTAACGCAAAGACAGAACAACCTAAAGTAACGAAGAGCTTCGTCTTCGCTTACCAGCCAGCTATGAAGACTGGTACACTGGAAGTTCAGGGTGCCGCTTCAAAAGGTGAGAAGTCAAAGTCTACGGCCCGTATGCCTGTGGCAACTGGTGTGATCACAACTTCGAAGCTTGTTAAGCCTGCTATCTTCGCTGCTTACGCTGACCACGGTTACAACAACCAGGAAGAACTTGTTCCTGTTGTAATCCCTGATTTCATCTTCGAACAAGGAAGCTCTGTTTTGAGAACTACTGAGCTCCGCAGCCAGAAAGGAAAGCAACTTGATGCATTCATCGCTTCAAAGAACGCAACCCGTACTGTTACTGTAACTGGTACCCACTCTCCTGAAGGTGCTGAGCGCATCAACACAAAACTTTCTCCGGATCGTGCTGCTTCTATCGAGAAGTTCTATCGCAAGCAAATGAAGAAGTATGACTACAAAGGTCAGGCTGATTCAATCAACTTCGTTCTGAAGCCTGTTATCCGCGACTGGGCAACTTTCAAAGTAGAACTTGAGAAATACGAAGGGCTCTCTTCTGAAGAGAAAGCAGAATACCTGAATATCATCAACGGTGGTGGTTCGTTTGAAGATCAGGAAAAAGCAATGAAGAGACTGAGAACTTATAACAAAGTATTCAGAAACGTATATCCTAAGCTGAGAACAGCGAAAACTGAGATCCTTGTTGTGAAAGACAAGAAGACAGATGCTGAAATCTCTGTACTTGCCAAGCAAATCACTCAAGGTGCTGACGCTGACACTCTTTCTTTCGAAGAGCTGATGTACTCTGCTACACTTACTCCTTCACTGGAAGAGAAAGCAGCTATCTACGAAGCCGCTACCAAGAAAGGTTCTAACTGGAATGCGCACAACAACCTTGGTGCAGTTTACCTGGCACAAGCTCAGGAAAACCCTTCTAATGCAACAGCGCTTGCTGATAAAGCTCAAGCTCAATTCGAACTTGCTGCACGCATTCAGGATGCTCCGGAAGTTCAGGCTAACTTGGCTTCTGTGCAAATGATCAAAGGAAACGCTTACGCTGCTTATAACCACGCGACTAAAGCCCTTAATGGTGGTTTGAAGGGTGACAACGCTGCAGGTGTAAATGGTGTGAAAGGTGCTGCTGAAATCTTCAAAGCTGACTATCAGGCTGCAGTTCAGTCTATCTCTAACGCGACTGACAATGCAGAGAATGCCTTCAACAAAGGTCTGGCTCAGCTTCTGAACAAAGATTACAACAACGCTGCTTCTTCTTTCAACGATGCAATCAGCAAAGACAGCAACCTGGCTGTTGCACACTACGGTGCTGCGATCGCCGCTGCAAGACAAGGCAATGCTGATGATGTTGTGAAACACATCGCAAACGCAGCAAAAGCTGATTCTTCACTTAAGGAGTCTGCTCTAAGCGACCTTGAATTTGCTAAGTTCAGCGCGAACGAAGCTTTCAGAGGTGCTTTGAGATAATCCAAGATAAAAAGCCAATAGCAAGGAAGGCCCCGCAACTCGCGGGGTTTTCTTTTTTCACCCTATCCCTCGCCAAAGACGGAAATTTCGGGTAGACAAGTTGGCCAATCCCCCTGGGCTAGCTATTTTTACGCGCTTTTGAATACAACTATGAGAGAAATCCAGTTCAGAGAGGCTTTGCGCGAGGCCATGACCGAAGAAATGCGCAGGGACCAAAGTGTGTTCCTGATGGGAGAAGAAGTTGCCGAATACAACGGCGCGTACAAGGTAAGCCAGGGAATGCTGGATGAATTCGGTGCCGAAAGGGTCATTGATACTCCGATATCAGAGCTGGGCTTCGCCGGGATCGGTGCAGGCGCCGCGATGAACGGCCTCCGTCCTATCATAGAATTTATGACTTTCAACTTCTCGCTGGTGGCCATCGATCAGGTGATCAACAGCGCAGCGAAGATCCTGTCAATGTCGGCAGGCCAATATGGTGCCCCCATCGTGTTCCGCGGTCCTACAGGAAATGCAGGTCAGCTTGGTGCCCAGCACTCTCAGAACTTCGAGAACTGGTTTGCAAATACACCCGGACTTAAAGTAGTAGTACCGTCAAATCCTTACGATGCTAAGGGACTATTAAAAACATCCATCCGTGATAACGATCCTGTCATCTTCATGGAGTCTGAGCTCATGTACGGTGATAAAGGCGCTGTCCCTACAGAAGAATACCTCATCCCGCTTGGGGTTGCAGATACAAAGCGCGAAGGCACTGATGTGACCATCGTATCTTTTGGAAAAATCATGAAAGTAGCTCTCGCTGCTGCAGCGGAACTTGAAAAAGATGGAATCTCTGCGGAGGTCATCGACCTCAGAACCGTCCGTCCTATTGATTATGCCTCAATCGTTGAATCTATCAAGAAAACAAATCGTCTTGTAGTGGTTGAAGAAGCATGGCCTCTTTCTTCTATTGCCACTGAGATCACTTATCATGTGCAAAGACATGCGTTCGATTACCTCGACGCTCCTGTGCACCGCGTAAACAGTTTCGACGTTCCTCTGCCATACGCGCCTACGCTTATCCAGGCTATTCTTCCAAACGTAGAAAAAACTGTTAAGGCAGTGAAGGCAGTAATGTACCGCGACTGATAGTCAAAGCAATATTATTAAGACGGCTGACATAGAAAGTGTCAGCCGTTTTTGTTTCCACGCAGCAGGACCATCCACGCTTCATCGATCCGATCTTCATCCAGCAAATGCTTTGCCTCATGGTGAATGGCTTCATCCTCTGAAAAGGCTTCCCGGGGTCCCGGAAGTGATTTTATGTTTGCCAGTTTTCCAAGATCATTTCCCGTAAGGATGCGGCTGTTTTTAATTGACTTTGGCAAGAGGTCGATTCCAATTCCAGGTTCCGCCAATGGCTTTGGAACTTCGAAGATGCTGTCCTTGACCACGCGTGAATAATAGTTACCTCCAAGTCTGCTGACAGCATCCAGTTTGAAAGGATCAATCTTTCCATCTGTAAGCACTTCTTCTTTTACATGCATCAACACAACCTCGCAAACTACGAGATTCCCTGCCCCGCCACCTGAGCCTGTTTCAACGACATGAAGGACCTTGCACTCCATTGCCACCGGTGCTTCTGCAACACGTGGCGGCATCACCTTCTCCGACGCAATTGAATTAAACCCGGCTTTGACGAACTCATTCACTCCCTTGTCATATTCTGAACTCGCGAGTGAAGTCTGCTGTACGATCGCATAGTTGACAATGTGCACAACTGCTTCAGGAACTTGCCGGATGTTCTCGTAAGTATGTTTGGTGGTATTATCTCTTCCCCGCCTCGAAGGTGAGAACACGAGGATTGGAGGATTTGTCCCGAAACAATTAAAGAAGCTGAACGGACTTAGGTTAACGTTGCCTTCGCGGTCTACGGTACTCACCAACGCTATAGGCCGCGGAATCACGGCGCTAAGCAGGAATCCATGGAAAACGGGAACGGAGACTTTGCCAGGATCAATCGTCATCTGGATTCATTAATAGCTGGGAGAATTGTACCACGGCATTCGCCAAAACCAATACGAACACCGTTGCTCTCAGCGTAACCTTTCATGATCACGGTATCGCCATCTTCAAGAAAGTGCCGGACCGAACCGTCGGGCATAGACAGCGCTTTTCTTCCATTCCAGGTGAGTTCCAGCATCGAACCAAACGATCCTGATGATGGGCCACTAATGGTTCCTGATGCATAAATATCTCCTACCTGTATGTTGCAACCATTCACTGTATGGTGCGCGAGTTGCTGATTCACATTCCAGTAGAGATACCGCGTATTCGATCTGCATACCGTAACCGGTGCTGAATTACCAGCCTGAATCATTACTTCCAGCATGATGTCGAAATTCTTTTTGCCATTGAATGAAAGGTAAGGCAACACTTGAGGATCCTGCTGAGGCCCGGGGGTTCGAAATGGTTCAAGCGCATCCATCGTGACGATCCATGGAGAGATCGTTGATCCGAAGTTCTTGCCGAGGAACGGACCAAGCGGAACATACTCCCATTGTTGGATATCGCGTGCAGACCAGTCGTTGAAAAGAACGAGTCCTGCAATGTATTTTTCTGTTTCTCCAATGGAAACCGGCTCACCCATCGCAGTGTCGCCACAGGTGATAAAGGCAACTTCCAGTTCGAAGTCGAGTTTGTTTGTGGGCGAGAATACAGGATGATCTGCGTTTACATTTTTTATCTGACCGTGTGGTCGTCGTATTGGTGTTCCGGATACCACAATGGAGGATGCGCGTCCGTGGTATCCAACCGGAAGATGTTTCCAATTGGGCAGAAGTGCGTTCTTAGGATCGCGAAACATAGACCCTACGTTGAATGCGTGCTCTTCGCTGCTGTAGAAATCCGTGTAATTTGGAACCTTCACCGGCATGAGCATCTCCACGTTTTTGCGGGGGATCAGAACTCTTTCGATCAAAGATGAATCATGATGAAGTTCATTGTTCCCCTTCTGAAACATACGGCTAATGCTGTTTCGCACCGCGGTGATAGCTGGCCTTCCAAGAGAGAAGAATCTGTTTAACGTAGTTTCTTCGAAAATCTGCGCGGGAAGATTGAGTTCACGGAAATATTCTTTATCGTGAAGAAGCGCCAGATCGATTATAAAATCTCCAAGCGCTACGCCGGCTCTCGTACGTTTATCACGGAAGATACCAAATGGAAGGTTTTGGATGGGGAAGTCTGAATCTTTTGATACTTCAACCCAGCTTCTCAGAGTAGGATCATTCGCATCTTTCATAGCGCAAATAATTATTCGGAGCGCTTTCAAGTTAGCCGGTTTTGCCTTCTTTAACTAATTCTACGTTAGATTTGGCTCTTGTAAAACAGATGATTCATTTTCCTGAAAAATTTGCCTTAAGGATGAAAGCAACTCTCGGCGCACAATGGCCGGAGTTTGAGAGTGCTCATGCCATGCCGGCTCCGGTGTCGCTGAGATTGAATCCACAAAAAGCTTCCAAGCCACCAGCCACTACGGAACGAATTCCATGGACTTCTCATGGATATTATTTGCCTGAGCGACCGGTATTCACCCTGGATCCATTGTTCCACGCGGGATGCTACTACGTTCAGGAAGCAAGTTCAATGTTCGTTGAACAATTTTTTAAACAATATCTGGAAGGACTTAGATCACTAAAAGTCCTGGATCTTTGTGCAGCTCCCGGAGGAAAGTCGACGCACCTCCTCTCGCTAATGGCCCCGGATAGTCTTCTTGTCACAAATGAGGTAATTCGGTCACGCGTGAGTATCCTCTCAGAGAATATCCAGAAGTGGGGGTATCCGAATGCGGTGGTTACGAATAATGATCCGGCAGACTTTAGCCGGATACGCGGATTTTTTGATGTCATACTCGTTGACGCTCCTTGCTCAGGAGAAGGGTTATTTAGAAAAGATCCATCAGCGATGGAAGAATGGTCCGAAGCAAATGTGGCAATCTGTTCACAACGTCAGCAACGCATCATCGACGACATCTGGCCATGCCTGAAAGAAGATGGAATCTTAATTTACTGCACGTGTACGTACAGTTCTGAAGAAGATGAAGATACACTAAAAAGGATTGCGGGTACATACAACGTCGAATTTTTGAGCGTCGATAAGGGTAACGTCGGTATTGAGGAAATCTCTAGCGGTTCTTCCATCGGATACAGATTTTATCCGCATAAGGTAGCAGGTGAAGGCTTCTTTGTTTCTGCGATGCGAAAAAAGGAAACAGAGCAATCTGTGTCGTTAAGAACTTCAAAACCGGGATTCGCGGCACCTCAGAAGAAACATTCGGAAGAGATCAACAATTGGCTGAACGACGCTTCGCTAAGGTTGATTCAGCGTGACGACCTTATTCAGGGTATTCCTGACCAATGGGCCCCCGCGGTGGAGTGGCTCTCTCAACGGCTTCGGCTGGTTTATGCAGGAACCTTCCTTACGACAGTAAAACAAAACCGGATGGTCCCCGAGCATTCGCTGGCTTTATCCACTTTGATTAACACAGGCCACTTTCATTGTACGGAGCTTAGTTACGATGATGCCCTTGCCTATCTTCGGAAGGAGGTATTTAATCCTTCGGGAGATTATAAAGGCTTTTCGCTGGCAACTTATAACGGTGTTCCTATGGGCTGGATGAATCTGCTTGGAGGAAGGATGAATAACCTGTATCCTTCTGAATGGAGAATCCGAATGAAAGGTAACGGCTAGATCGGCGTCGCCTCAAGGATAATGTTTTCCATTGATATACGGGAGCCGTTAAACTCATAGTCGGGCTCACGGTTCTCATGCACCTTCCTGACACCAAATCCGTTCTCAATAAGCAATTGCTTAAGCTCCGCAGTGGTGTACATCGTAAACCCGTATTTCGTAAAAGGATAACGCTGCATTTGTTCTTTGGGTCGTATCGAAATGATTAACGTGCCTGTAGGAGTCAACACCCTTCGCAATTCCTTTAATACGACACTGTTATTTTTCCAGAAATAGATTGTGTTGACCGTGAAGATTTTGTTGAATGATCCGTTCGCGAACGGAAGAGACGACACATCTCCCAGTACAAACTCTGCACGCTTTTCGGTAACCCATTTTGCGTTGAGGCGATTTGCTTCACTTACCATCAGGGGAGAATAATCAAAGCCAGTATACTTGATTGAGGGATGTTTCTCCATGATCTCAGAGACAAACCATCCATTCCCCATTCCTACTTCGAGGATACGATCATTGGCGAGAGGGTTCACAACTTCAATGGCCTGTAAGTTCATGAACTTATTGCCCTGGTTCATCGACTCTCCCGTCTTGATTCCCTCCTCTCCTTCCGGCTTTCGAAGTTGTGAAGCAATCGTAATGTATTTTTCCTCCTCCATGCGTTGTAGTTTAATGAAGTTAATATTGCAATAATTATTCAGCCTGTCAAACAGGTAATCGTGAGAGTTTCTTCTTAAGTATGAGGTGGTGGTCGTTGTCTTCAGCAACAAATTCAAATTCATTCCGGTCATAGAACCTTTGACCGACAACATTATATCGGTGAACTTTTACAATGAATGATTTAAATCCGTTAAAACGAAAGAATGTCTCGGCATCATTCAGCAGCGCCTTTCCGAGGCCCGTACCTATGTGTTCCGGATTCACATAAATCCTGGTGAGCTCCGCGTTTAGCATATTGATCGTGGACGATTGAAAACCGATCACGCTTTCGGCCTTATCAAGCGCGAGCGTGTACTGCAAGAGTCCGCGGGAGATAAGATCTTCAGCTCGATCATTGCTTTCATCTGAGTAGAAATGCGCCACCAGATCCATGATCCGCGTCGGGGTAAAGATATCTCTGTACGTAACGTTCCAGGCTGCCAGTGCACACTCCCTTACTGCATTGGCATGCCTCCTCTCGAAGGGCACAAGGCGAAAATCACTCATACTCCGTTATCTGATTTTTAGATATTATCACATAAACCGTGTGCCTTCGCAATCTTTTCAAACAACAAGTCGCACGCTTGCAGGTTGATGAACGTTTAAATTCGGTTTTCGCCGCCTTTTCTTTATTTTTGCCGCTCTTTAAGCATTTTTTCAGTATGGCTTTGTCAACGAAATACAACCCGGCGGAGGTAGAAAACAAGTGGTATCAGCATTGGATGGAAAAGGGTTTCTTCCATTCGAAGCCCAACCCGGCCAAGGAGCCATATACTATTGTGATCCCACCACCGAACGTTACCGGCGTGCTTCACATGGGCCACATGCTGAACAACACTATTCAGGACGTGTTGATCCGCAAGGCCCGAATGGAGGGCAAGGAAGCGTGCTGGATTCCGGGCACTGACCATGCGTCCATCGCCACTGAAGCCAAAGTTGTCGCCATGCTTCGCGAACGGGGGATCAAGAAATCCGACCTGACCAGGGAAGAGTTTCTTAAGTATGCGTGGGAG
>JAEYXN010000051.1 GCA_023431285.1 Bacteroidota bacterium | reverse complement strand
TTGCTGCCTGGGTAACCTGTACGTAATTGCTTTGGCTCAGATCTAACTGGCCGTCGATCTCAATCGGGTTTGCATCGCGGTCGGTGAGAATATAATTGAGATATGCCTTCGGCGCCGCACCAGTATTGTTCTTTGTGAAAAGAGTGGTGTATGGCACAGTCGCGTTGCCAACACTTCCAACTGCACCACCGTCAATCAATACACCCGGAACATTGCCGTCGATCTGATCAAGGAGATTAGTCAAGGGGCCCTGCCAGTTAGCGCTGTTAGGATCGATGTACTTGGCGAACACCTCCATCCGAAGTCCCAGCCAGGGATTGAACTATGCTTGTCTTGTTCTTTCTCTAGTGGAATGATGTTTTCAAATGAATAATCCCTCAAACGACACTTCTTTTGCATCACAACCACTGAGGGCGGCTCAGATGATTACCGAAATACCTGGGTCAGATAATTCTTGTACGAGTTAAATATTAGCCCAAAATGGATAGTAATCTACACCTCTTCCTCAACTTTCCGGCAGTCATCTTTCAACCAAACTTGATAGACGTTTATCCCTGGAAGATGAGATCACCGAAGTTCTTGAAGTGAAAGCTGCAGAGTTCTACGTGAAGCGTTACGTTCGTCGCAAGTACGTTCTTAAAGAGACCGAAGGAATTACCATTGGCAAGTTACCTAACAGAGCCATAGAGAAAGGCATTCTGGCGCGTCTGTTCTCGCTGTGTTGATCATCAGCAAGTTCATCGACCACCTGCCCATCTATCGTCAGCTTGCCATCTTCAAACGTGCCGGGATCATCCTGCATTACAATACCGTGCTCGACCGGACCAACAACGGACGGGATATACTCCAACCCACTTGGCCCGAAGCGCCACAGGGCGATGGTTGTTTTACGAAACAGAAACTGATCTCCGAATTTTCCTCTTAGTCCGGGGGTCAGATCATTCATGTCAATGCGTGCCATGATTTTTATATTTTAAGTTAAAGACTTGTTTTTTAGACAGGCCATCGAACATCAACTCTCGAGCGTTGTGTCTGACGACGACACAAAGATGGCACGCAGCCCCCCGAATCTCCATGACGGATTGAGACCAGTTTTTAGTCAGGTACGCGGAATATTGAGACTAGTTTTTAGTCACGTGTGAAATTTATCAGAAGCGTTTGCGGAACCTACCCGAAACCTACCCGAAACCTCCCCGAAACCTTCGGTGAAACCTACACGTGTTTTTCTGTACGCAACTCATTGCGAAGCTATGTTGCGTGTAGCGACATCAAATCAGAAATATTTTCCGGAGACTGATTGTTGGTACATCGTTTGTTGCCATTTTTTGAGCATCGTTGTTGCTAAAAACTGAGCATTCCTTAATTGCCAAAAACAGAGCATTGTTGTTTACCTATTTACACCTGTCAATCGGCCGATGTGTCTAATGCCGCGGCCTTGCTCTTGAGTTTAATAATTGATCTAATCTGATGCGCACGTAATGATTTTGCCATGTCGGTCCAAGGGGTTTAGTCCCCTCAAAACGACACAGCTTTTGCATCAAATACAACTCGGTGACACCAAAGTCACCCATAGGCAAAGCATTAGAATATTCACTGAAGCGGTGGAAGGAGTTGTCGTTGTTCACCTCTGACGGACAGCTCGAGATTGACAACAACAGAATTGAAAATGAAATAAGGCCAGTTGCGCTAGGCCGGAAAAATTATCTCTTCGCCGGATCACATGGATCCGCACAACGTATTGCGATGATCAATTCACTCCTGGCAAGTTGCAAGGCTAACGAAATCGATCCGATGAAGTGGCTTATCCATGTCCTGGAGGAACTTCCGAATAGAACAGTGAACAATATCGATGATCTGTTACCTCAAAAGGGTAAAGAGTACTAACGCACTTGATCGTGTGCTTACGGTGTATCACGAGTAATGATTGGGAAGTACGAACGCGGGGAAGCAATGCCTTCCATCGATGCGGCTAAAAAAATCGCTGATGCACTCGAAGTGTCTCTCGACTACCTGGTAGGTGAAGGAATAAATTCTAAACTTGACAAGCAAGCTCTCAAGCGCCTGCAGGATTTAGAACACCTAGAGGACGAAAAAAAGAAAACGCTCTACGACCTTATCGACACGTACATTCGGGATGCTAAGGCGCGTAAAGCTTATTCTTGATAAGCTTCCTTAACACCCAAGACCCCATTGATGGCTAACACTTCCTATGAGTTCAGGTATTTAAAGAAAAGTCATGACATTGACTTAAATACATTTCTCACTTCACAGCAGAACTTTCTCACGATCATTCACGAGATCAACCGTACTTCACTTCCTGATGCTTCGGTTAAAGTCAAGATAACACAACCACGGCCAGGAAGTTTCATCATTGAACATCTGATTGACATTGTTCCGGTTGGCGTTTCGTCAGCGAGAACTGGGATCGCATTTCTACTTTGCTCAGTGTGCTAAAAGATTTCATTGAGATCTGGAAGCTGCTCAAGGGCGATAAAGCTGAGAAGGTAACTTACAACAATGACAACAGCATCACCATTGTAGTTAATGGCAACGGTAATACTTTTCATCCCGATGCGTTTAAAATTTATCAGTCTAACCCCATCGTGAACAAAGCCATTTTCAAAGGCACTTCTATTCTCAATGCCGATAAGGAGATTGAAGGCTTTGAAGTGAAAAAGCAAGGCGAGCCGGAACCGCTCATTCATGTGACCCGTGAAGAACTCCAGGTGTTTCAGCAACCTAACAAGTATCTGGATAAGCCTGACAGAACAACAGACATCAAAGAGGCAACGCTCTTCGTTAAAAAATTTGACGTTGCTCCTAAGAAGACAACGAAGTTTACTTTCTACTACGATGGCCGTCCGATCTCTGCCAGCATTCAAGATGGGCAGTTTATCCAACGGATTCAGGAAGGAGAAAAATTCGGCAACGGTGATAGTCTTGTCGTTGACCTGGAGATTTCTAAAAAATACGATGAAGGTTACGACACTTACATCATTGATAAGTACACCGTTTTAAATGTTCGTGGCATTCACAGGCGCGGTGATAATCGTGGTGATCAAGGCGACCTCTTTCAGCAATAAATCTGCCTGGGATTGTAGCGCTGAACTGAATAAAGCTATTCTGAATAGACGGTGTAATCAAATGAGTATTGTAACGTACGGAACACGCCAACTTTATCTTGCGTAAGTATTGTAATTTTCGGGAAGCTGTAATGTCCTATATTTTTAGATCTAAAACCGACTAGTATAGTATCGTTTTCCACCAGTAATTTTTTCGAACAACCCGTCACATCAAGGGTGGTTGTATCAACAGATTGGAGGAGCCCAACTGAGTCGCAATCAACAAAGGCTTTGACGATTCTTACTTCGCTCCTTTCAAGAAAAATGCGAGCTACAAATTCTTCTCCGCTGACTATGGAATCCGGAGACAAGTGTTCAATTTTTGGAGGTTCCAATGGTTGTCCAGTCCCAGTTAAATGGTTCACCGTCAACATTTGCCGGCCATTCGAATATTCTACAACCTTCCGCTCTTTATCTTTTAATTGGCATGACACCAAGCTTAAAGAAAAGAACAAAAAAAACGTACCTATCCAAATTTCAATTTTTCTTCTTTGCTTCATGCGTCTTCTTTGGTAACGAACTATCTGGTATATAATGATAATCTTCTAACGTATCTTTATCATGAGTTTGAAAGTTCTCATCATAAATTGTCTGGACCACGTAGCGTGAATTATAGATTTCCCCATTAGGTCCAACATTTCCAGTAACGCCAAAAGTATCTCGAACAACGGTCGTTGACGATGGCAAGCCTTTATCGGGATTATTCGTTTTTGTTTGTCCATTCTTATCCATTGTCACGTATTTCCCATCGTGCCCACCTGAAGGTGTTCCGTCTGGATTGTATTGCGGATTTAGATTTCCGTCTAATT
The DNA here is from genome assembly GCA_023431285.1 of Bacteroidota bacterium. GTDB lineage: Bacteria > Bacteroidota > Bacteroidia > Cytophagales > Cyclobacteriaceae > Ohtaekwangia. The sequence goes on along the minus strand of JAEYXN010000051.1, from coordinate 501 downwards.
CCCCTGTAGGAGTTTGAGTTGGTTTTACCTGCTCTCTTTGCTGGTCTGGAACAGCCTCAGGAGTACTATTTTTTTTCTCGATATCCGTTGGCCCTCTTTGCTTATCGGGAGTAATTTTCTCCACCGCCTGTTCAACTTTATTTACAAAACTGTTCCAAACATTCTCAAGTTTTTGAATCTCTTTCTTTAGGTAATGCTCCGCCTCTAACCCTTCAAGTTCAACGTGGGTTGTTACCTTATTCTCGCTGAAAGCGTAAGGACTATTGTAATAATACTTTTCTGCAAGCGGATCTACATTAAAGAACCTTCCGATGTCAGGCATGTAATTTCTCCACTTAAAAGAGTCCCAGCCTAGATTAAGATCATCGATGTGCTCCTGTCCTTGAAATTTAAATTTGTTTTCAACAGAGTTCTCTCTTGAATAAGAGTTGTAAGTCAAACCGAACGGATAATAATCATCCATCTGCACCACAGGCGACTTAGTGTGTTCCACTTTAAAGT
>JAEYXN010000270.1 GCA_023431285.1 Bacteroidota bacterium | reverse complement strand
GAGACCCTAAACCTTCGGCTCAAAAAGTTGAGATGACAAGATGTATCTTCGTATCAACCCTTTGTGCAAGTGGCCGAGCTTTGCATAGTGCTTCATGCCTGTTTCTGAGTATGGTTCCGGACACCCGAGTCAAAAAGTTTGGTGCGGCTGTTTAGCTTGCCCGATTGGTAGTCTTTCAATTTGCCGTGTCTGGTGTACAAAGGCTTTATTCTAAATGTAATGCCTATGGAAAAAATTCACATGAATGCAGCCGGTATAGACATCGGTGCAGCAAAAGTTTTTGTGGGAACAGAAGATGCCGAGGTTGCTCTAGAATTAGACATTCCATTGCCACAATAGCACCATGAAAAAATTACTGTCATTGGTAGCATTAGGCTGGTTTGTGCGTCAGCCTGGCACCGTGTCGCGAGAACTCGCGGAAGAATCTACTACGATGAGCTATGTACACGCCTCATAAAAAAAAATCAATCCGCGCGTTCGCAACATGGCGCTCGCGCATGCATCCCGCTTCCACCGCTCTGAATGAGTTTTCTGCTCCCCTCATACAGGAGGTCCTTCACTCGCGCAATTCCTTCCCACAACCACCGTTCTGGATGACGGATTAAAAGGTGTGTACGTCATTGGCAGCGTTGGGTTGGTTTGTGTGTGAGCCTGCGCCGTGTCGCGAGGCCTCGCGGAAGAATCTACTACGATGAGCTATGTACACTCCTCATAAAGAAAATCAATCCGCGCGTTCGCGACATGGCGCTCGCGCATGCATCCCGCTTCCACCGCTCTGAATGAGTTTTCTGCTCCCCTCATAGAGGAGGTCCTTCACTCGCGCAATTCCTTCCCACAACCACCGTTCTGGATGACGGATTAAAAGGGGTGTACGTCATTGATAGCGTACTGCTAATTAAACCACACAGCATAGCCTTCGCGCCTGAGATCCCATGCAAGCTTCTCCTCCATCCGGAGCGCTTCTTCTCTGGTCATGCTTTTTGCATTGAGGTGCTCGTATAAACTTGGACGAAGGTAGGCGCCATACTTCTGTACAATCCACGCGGACAGTTTATGTCCCTTCTTATTGACGTAACCCGACTTGTGCTGCATGAACCTTTCTGCAGGTGTCTTACTGGTCATGCCCACATACAGGCACTGCAATACACCATTGAACTGTGGATTCGCAGCGCGGAATCTCCAGTTGTCGGTATACACCTTTTTCGAAAGCTCGATCACATATACCCTGTATCTCAAAGGAGTTACATTATATCGGTTGGAATTCGTGAACCATAGTCCAGCGGTAATATAGGTTAAGAACCAATTAATCGGTGCATCCCTTTTCTCAGACATCAGTCTGAGACTCGCGTTACTCAGCGCTTCGACGTCTCTGCGTCAAATCCCCTACTCAAGCGCAGCAACACGCTATGCAACAGTATTGCAAAAGCAGTCCTCGGGTAGGGTTGTCCCCCTGTTATAAGCCTGTTCTCCCTCTCTCCACTGCCTGTCCATCCCCTTTATATAGGTAGTCAGCAGTACGACAACAGGGGATCAGAAGGGGATCAACCCCCCACCTTCTCTGCTTTTGCAAAGCTTCTGCACTGCAGCTGGATTTTCCAATCCCGGCCTTTGTCCGGCAGACCAGTCTTTCCCGATGCGGGTGACCGACATAGTTCGAACGACGCTCCACAGCAAGTGAGGTACATCCAATGATCTATCCCTCCCCCTTCTCCGGTCGCGGTGGTCACGTAGGAAAATGCTCGACTGGAAAAATTTATCCTGAGCATGCAACTAATTGCATTTCACCGGAATCTGTAGTCTGACATCTTTCAAAGACATTCAAACAAGGACAAAAAAAGATTGCACAGGCCGTTACTTCCTGGTCGCAGGCAAGTCTTTCAATAAAGCCAGCTTATGTTCAAGAACTTCTTCATCATCACGATTCGCAATCTGCGGAAGAACAGCTTTTATTCATTTATTAATATTTCGGGCCTTTCCATCGGGCTCACTTGCACCATCCTCATCCTGCTTTGGGTGGTAGACGAGATGTCCTTCGACAAAATGCACTCGAAGGCAGACAGAATTTACCAGGTATGGGCAAATGCAAGGTTTGATGGAAAGGTGAATTCCTGGAAATCCGTCCCGCTTCCAACATACGAGGCGCTGAAGACAGCGGACAATAACATCAAGCGGTCTCTCGTCATGGACTGGGGAGGCGAACACCTCCTTACCACTGGCGATGACCGAAGAATCATTAAACGCGGATATTGGGCGAGCGAAGAGTTCTTCGAGATCTTCGACTTCGAATTGATCACCGGAAATCCCAGCCAGGTCCTTGCCGATCCTCCTTCCATTGTGATCTCCCAATCGCTTGCAAAAGCATTATTCGACAACGAGGACCCTATTGGAAAACTGGTTCGATTGGACAACGAAAATGACGTTAAGGTAACCGGCGTCATGAAAGATGTACCGTCTAACTCATCCTTCGGGTTTGATTATATACTACCGTGGAAATTCAGAGAAAGCATCAATGAGTGGGTCCGCCATAACACTACTAACTGGGGCAATTATTCTTTCCAGGTATTTGTCGAGCTGAATGATCCTTCCAAAGCGCAGGCAGTCGAAGCTCGTGTGAAAAACATGCTCCAGGAACATGGAGAGGTGGAGACCAAACCGGAGCTGTTTCTTTATCCTCTGCTCCGGTGGAGACTCTATTCATCGTTCGATGAAAAAACCGGCGCCGAGATTGGGGGCATGAGCGATTATGTCCGGTTATTTACTGTGATCGCAATTTTTATCATTGTGATCGCCTGTATCAATTTCATGAACCTTGCCACGGCACGTTCGGAACGCAGGGCACGCGAAGTGGGAATACGAAAAAGCATCGGTTCGGGACGAAGACAACTGATGGCCCAGTTCATTGGAGAATCCACCTTTATCGCTTTCATCGCTTCTGTGATTGCGTTGTTGCTCACAGAGCTCCTCCTGCCCTCCTACAATCAAATGGTAGAGAAGAACCTCTCGGTCGATTACACCTCACCATACTTCTGGATTCTCGCTGTCACTGTGATCCTGGTCACTGGTCTGGTTTCAGGAAGTTATCCGGCCTTTTATCTGTCCTCATTCCAACCAGTAAAAGTATTGAAAGGGAAACCTACTGTTGGGCGCGGAGCAAGCATACCACGGCAGGTACTGGTCACATTGCAGTTCTGCTTTTCGATCTTCCTTATCATCGGCACCATTGTAGTCTTTCAGCAAATACAACTTGTTAAAGGCAGATCACTTGGTTATGAGCAGGAGAATCTGATTGCCACTAATTTTACCAATGAGGTTGCCAAAAATTATCAGGTGATCAAGCAGGAGCTTTTGAATTCCGGCGCGGTGGAAGCGGTGACGCGATCAAACAGCGACATCACTAATATCAGTTCCAATAACTTTCTTGGATGGCCCGGCAAGCCCGAAGACCTGCGTGTGATCTTCACGACAATCGTGAGTGAATATGATTATACCAAAACCATGGGGATCAAGATGCTGGAGGGAAGAGATTTTTCCGAAGATTTTAAGAGTGATTCTTCTGGGATCATTGTTAACAAAGCCGCTGTGGAGATCATGGGACTTAAGGATCCGATCGGAACGGAGCTGGACCTCTGGGGCAAGAAACGCAACCTTATTGGAGTAACGGACAATGTTTTAATGGGCTCGCCTTATGAACCAGTGAAGCCGATGTTTGTGGTCCTTGATGATTGGGGTGGTGTTGTATCCATCCGGTTAAGCAAGACAAATGACCTCCAGGCTTCGATCGCCACCGTAAAATCGATCTTTGAGAAATATGCTCCGGCGTACCCGTTCGAATATCGTTTTACCGACGTCGAGTTTCAAAAGAAATTCACCACCATTAATCTGACAAGCCAGCTGGCCAGCACGTTTGCCACACTTACTATTATCATCACGGGGCTCGGACTTTTCGGTCTTGCAGCGTTTACCGCTGAGCAGCGTACAAAAGAACTGGGAATCCGCAAAGTATTGGGCGCCTCAGTATTCAGCCTTGTGAAAATGATCTCAAAGGACTTCTCCCTGCTGGTGATCATCTCTTTTGCAATCGCTTCGCCCATAGCCTGGTGGTTGCTCTCCCAGTACCTCGAGAAGCATTATACCATCCGCACACCGATAGAATTGTGGGTCTTTGTGGTGACAGGAATTGTCGCGCTGGTGTTTGCCGTGGTCATTGTCAGTACACAGGCCCTGAGAGCCGCTACTGCTAACCCGGTGAAGTCATTAAGAAGTGAGTAGTCACAATGATTACTTCAGACTCTTAAGATATTTCACACTTTCGGGCACCTGCTCCAGTGCACGTGACGATTCGTCTTCGATCAGGTAGTGTTTTACGCCGATTTTCTTCGCAGTCTTCATAATGTCAGCGATCCCGACATCACCGGTACCTAAGACGACATTTGATTCAACATCCTGCCGGCCATTCGGATTGTTCGGTGTTCCATGCCGACGGTCTTTCAAATGCAGCATCTTCCAACGATTGGGATACTTCTTCAGTAAGGCTACCGGATCCTGGCCTGGGTTCTTGATCCAGAATACATCCATCTGCAGGCTGAGGTATTCGGGGTTGGTGTTCTTCACGAGGTAGTCAAACAAAGTCTCATTTTTCTTCGCCCCCTCGAAGGCACGAAACTCATACCCGTGAGGATGATAACATAAAGTAAGGCCGTTCTCCTTTAGTGTCTTGCCAGCGGTATTGAAAACCTCCACTGCTTTTTTGGTATCCTCGAAAGTGAAGTTATCACCATCGTGTGGAATCCAGTAACAGACAATGTAGTTAGCGCCTAAGAATTTAGCGTTCCCGATGATCTTCCGGAGGCTGTCCGCGTTCTGCAGACGGTCAAAGGATCCGCCGGTAGCGACAATTTTCAGATTATACTTTTTCAGCAAAGCCTTGTATTCATCCCTGTCAATACTGCGCGGTACGCCACCTTCAATCTCTGTGATTCCGAGTTCATTAAGCCGGCTTAGCACAGGTTCAATTCCCTGAGGAATCATCTTCCGCATACTTCCAAGCTGAATACCAATTTCCTGAGCGAAGGAACTGGTTATCGATACACACAGGATCATGAGCATCGACATAAAGGTTGTGTAATACAGGTAGCGCATAGGTGTTAAGGATTCAGGTGAAAGTACGTCAGAATGCACAGGCGATCCAAACCGCTTATGGAAGGATGGACGCGCCACCGGTTACGATTCCATAAACGGTTAATACGTTTGCGCGAACCTGTTTAACTTGTATCAAACTCCGCAACCTGACCTATGAATCGTCTGCTGTTTTCAGCCCTGTCTTTACTAATTGTTTTTGCATGTTCCCCCAGGAAAGAACCCTGGCCCGTAGTCTCTTTGCCCGAAGGTGCGGACACGTCATCCGCAATATGGAAAGGCATCGACCTGGAACCCAAGGCCCCTGTCCTGCCCCTTCCTGTAGAAGAAGAACAAAAGAAGTTTCTCTTGCCCGAGGGTTATAAACTTGAAGCTGTTCTCACCGAACCTGCGATTCAACAACCTGCAGCGATCACCTTCGATGGAAATGGTCGCATGTACGTGCTTGAACTTCGCTCTTACATGCTGACTGCAGACTCGAAGGGAACGCTTGAGCCCGTGAGTGGAATCTCGCGCTGGGAAGATAAAGACAATGACGGCGTATATGAATCGGGTGGAATGTTCGTTGACAGTCTGATCTTTCCAAGGTTTGTTCTCCCCGTGGGCCCGAACAGTATTCTGACGATGGAATCCAACGCCGACGTGGTGTATAAGTTTATTGACACTGATGGCGATGGTAAAGCAGATAAGAAAGAATTCTTCACTGATAATTTCGGACGCCCCGGCAATGTTGAACATCAGCAGGCATTCCTGTACTGGGGAATGGACAACTGGTTATATAGTACCGTCAATCCATTCAGGGTTCGCGAGACTGCTAATGGTGTGATCCGCGAATCAACGGGATCGAACCACGCACAATGGGGCATCACGCATGATGATGATGGAAAGCTATGGTTTCAGGGTGGCTCGAACGGAGTGCCCTCGTATTTCCAGTTCCCTATCCATTATGGCGATTACGTCGTTGAAAAGAATTTCGCAGAAGGTTTTGAAGTGCCATGGGGTGCGCCGCTTGGGGGAATCGGTGACATGCAGGGCGGAATGGGAGCTGTCAGAATGCCTGAGGGAACGTTGAACAGAGTCACTGGCGCCTCAGGAAATGATATCTTCCGCGGTCACCGCCTACCCGGTGAGTTGCAGGGGCAATACTTCTATGGAGAGCCCGTTGCGCGGATCGTGCGTCGCATCACTGCAGATGTGAAAGGCGGACTGACAACCTTGCATAACTATTATCAGGATGAGAAATCCGAATTCATCCGTTCCACCGATCCATTGTTCCGCCCCGTCGATATGGCGACCGCGCCGGATGGAACGATGTATATAGTTGACATGTACCATGGTATTATTCAGGAAGGCGAATGGACACCGGTGGGATCATACCTCCGGGTGAAGATTGAACAGTATCAGCTCGACAAGGTTATCAACCTTGGACGCATCTGGCGTCTCACGCACGAGAGCATGACCAGAGACAAAGCCCAGCCGCGGATGTATGATGAATCATCAGCTGAACTCCTCAGACACCTTGAACATCGCAACGGTTGGTGGAGAGATATGGCACAGCAGATCCTCGTGCAGCGGCAGGACCGTTCAGTAGCCGGAGAGTTGGAACAGATGGTGAACAACGCAAGGGACATCCGTACCCGGTTTCATGCGCTGTGGGTTCTGGAGGGAATTGGCGCTCTTCAATCATCGATGGTCAAAGATCTCTTGAAAGATCCCGATCCCAGAATGCGGATGCAGGCCCTTTGGGTGAGTGAGTCATTGTACAAGGCAGGTGACCTCTCGTTTGCAAAGCTTTATCTGCAGATGATGGATGATAAAGATATTCATGTTAAGATGAGAGCCATGATGACCTGCCGGCTTTTGAAGGTTCCAGGTACCGAACCCGCTGTTAAAAAGATATTAAGTAGAGATACAACCAGTGGGGTACAATTAGTTGGAAAACAAGTCCTTGATCCTCCTATTGTGAACTCTTTCTTCGGGAGAAGTTATCCGAAATTATCGGCAGAAGAATCGGCTTTGGTGCAGAAGGGAGCCGACATATACAGCAGTCTTTGTTCAACCTGTCATGGCCCTCTTGGAACAGGAGTTCCCTACGGGGACGGGAAACTCCTCGCTCCTTCCCTTGTTGGTTCGAAGAGAGTGCAGAGCCATCCTGATTATGTTGTGAAAGTGTTGTTGCATGGTCTTTCAGGAGACATCAACGGTGAATCATACGCGGGTGGGGTGATGGCTCCGATGGGCCGCAACAATGATGAATGGATTGCTTCCGTCGCTTCATTCATCCGCCTGAATTTCGAAAACGAGTCCTCATTCATTCCACCGGCTGAAGTAAAACGATTGAGAACAGAAACGTCCTCCCAGGCACAGCCATACGTTTTCGATCAGCTATGGTCGTCTATTCCACACGTTGTACCGTATGACAAGACCTGGAAGGCTACGGCAAGCAATACAGGGGAAGTACGAAAAGGAAGTACAGCTTCACCTGCAGGGGCATTCACATTCGAAGGATGGACGACAGGAGCTACACAGAAGGAAGGCATGTGGTTCCAGGTTGAACTCCCTCGCGCGGTCAAGGTTACTGAGTTACAGTTTAATTCTCCATCCATAAGCAGAGGCTGGTGGCGAGATGCGCCCCCTCCTATACCAACATACCCAAGAGGTTATCATGTCGACGTTTCAGTTGACGGAAAAACCTGGGAAAGGGTGATTACGAACGGAGAAGGAACCAGTGATAACACAGTGATGAGGATGACGCCAACAATTGCAAAACACATTAAGATCACCCTTACCAAATCTGAAGAGATCATTCATGGAGAGCGCCGTGGTCGCCCATTCGACTATGAAGTAACGTGGAATATGCGTGAGCTTAAAGTACTGGCGATCAAGTAACTGTTGCCGTGGACAGACCCTCTAACGGAAGGTCTATACTACAGCAATACCAAAAGAATGGCCGACACATACAAGGTGCCGGCCTGATTGCCAACATTATTTCTTGAAGGTGTATTTGATCTGAGTCGGGCCTGGCTTTTCAGGCTGGCGGTTCAGGATCAGGACAAGCGAGCTCCCAACCGAACCACTGACGATGTATTCTTCGTTGCCATCAGGGGTTGCCAGAATCAGCACGTCATTGTTATTCGCCAGACTCCAGGTACCCGAGTCCGTCACTCCACCGAGGTCGGTGCGCGTGTAGCTTCCCACGTTGGGATCAGATCCCGGCTTCTTCAGTTCAAGCTTATATGTACCCAGGTTATCTTGCACACTCTCACCATTTGCTTCCACCTTTGTCAATGACCATTTTCCTATAAAAGGGCACAATGGTCCCGTGCAGCTTTCTTCAGCGCCCGGTTCATCTCCCCCACAGGAAAACAGTAACAGGACTAATACCATCACAAAATTAGCGGGGGCAAAAAAGCGGTTCATGCTGTTGTTCATTTTCATACTGACGATAATGGATTGACATTGTAAATCTCATTATCAGACCAATCTTCTGAAATCACATAATGATGGGATTTGATTCATCCACAAGAGATTCGAATGGATGATGTGATAGAATCCGTTGCTGCGTTGGCGTCAGACCAGGCCTTCGTTGATAGCTTTTGAGACCGCTTCTGTCTGAGAGTGAACCTGCAGCTTTTCGTAGATTTTCTTGATGTGGCTACGGATCGTGTCGATGCTGACGGAGAACTCCGCGGCAATCAGCTTGTAACTGTTTCCTTTCGACAGTGATGAAAGGACTTCCTTTTCGCGAGCGGTTAACTGGTAAGGATTCGGGTCCGCGTTCTTCCTATGCATTGAGCTGATGACCATCCGGGCAATGCTCGGCGACATGGGGGCACCGCCGTCCAGCACTTCCATAATGGAATCGAACAGTTTTGTTGGTATATGCTTCTTAAGCAGATATCCTGAAGCTCCCGCACAGATGGCATCAAAAACGTGCTGGTTATCATCAAACACAGTGAGCATGATCACAGGAACGTCCTTGGTTTTTGCGCGGATCTTTCTGACACCTTCAATGCCATTGACGAGTGGCATATCAATGTCCATCAGTATGATATCAGGTTGTAGCTCAATCAGGTGCTTCTCAACATCGACAGGGTTCTTGAAATCACCGGCGACGACGATCCCGGGACCGCTCGCAAGCATACTCGTTAAACTGTCGCGAAGCAGTTCGTTGTCTTCGTATACAATGGTCCGGATCTGATTGTTGTCCAAATGTTCCATGCGATGTCTTTTATCGGCCCTGGTTCCGGACCTTGATTCGGAATTCACTTCATCACGTCCGGGTCTCTGCGTTGCAGCAAGTTATTATGTTCAATTAAAAATCAGAATACCCTGATCATGTGATCGGGATCCGGACTTTAAGGTGTGTTCCGGCGCCGTCGTGGCTTTCTACTTCCAGACTGGCGTTGATCGCAGCGGCGCGTTCTTTCATGTTACGCAGTCCGTTGCCCCTCTTTATGTTGTTGATATCAAATCCCTTTCCATTATCCGATATATCCAGAAAGAGCGCGTGGTCCTTTTGACTGAAAGAGATATTCACTTCAGATCCACCGCTGTATTTTGCTGCGTTGTTAATGGCTTCCTTAAAAATCAGGAAAATGTTCTTGCGTTTGTCAACATCGAGAACTTCACCGTTCAGGGTCTGTTCACCGTTGAAGGTGTATTGAATATTCTTGGGCTCAAGGATCTCGGCGGTGAATTCTTTCATTCGGGATGCCATCCTGGGCAGGGAGTCATTCTCCGGGTTAATCGACCACACGATATCCGACATCCTTTCCATCATCGCTGATGACTGCTCGGATATTTTTCGCAATGTATCAATTGTATGTCCGTTTTGACTATCCTGATGCAGTGCCATTTGAGAGACGATGTTAATGCTGGACACGGTTGAACCGATATCGTCATGAAGATCGCGGGCAATGGTATTTCTCACTCGTTCAATCTCAAGGAGGCGTTTAGTTCGGTTTACTACCCGGTATCTGTTGATCAGCAGTAAAGATATGATGATCACCGAGATAAGGGCCGTTGCAATCACTGTCTGGATCGCCTGATGACGTTCCGCAATCCTCGATTGAATCTCCTGATCTTTCTTCAACAAAGCGATCTCGGCATTCTTTTTTGCAACCTCATATTGCGTCTCAAGCCTTTTGTAATCCAGCTTGATCTGCTGACCATTGATAGAATCATTTAACTTATGAAAGATCTTGAAATGGCTCAGCGCTTCCTTGTGCTGATTGTTTTTTTCGTAAGCCTCGATAATGAACGTATGAGCATTGAGTAGCGCTCCCACATTGCTGGATCTTTCAGCCTGATCTATACTGGCAAGAAGAACCTCGATGGCTTCTTTGTATTTACTTTTTTCAGACAGGAGCTTTCCATGTTCGGTGTTATACTGCGCTAAAGAGAATTGTCCGGAAGGGGTCCCAACAAAGGCCTTCGCAATATCCAGGGTCGACGCTGCCTCGTCGAAGCGATTCGATAATCTCAGTACTTTCGCTTTGTTGATGGCGGCGTTCGCCAGCAGTTCCGTGAAGTTGTTTTTCTTCGCCAGATCCATCGCCCTTTCCAGCATTGCAATGGCTTCATCGTACCTCAACTGGTCCATATACAGCAATGCAAGCTCATTACAGGAAGTCGCAATTCCCCTGGTGTCCCCTTCGCCTTCCTTCATTTCCAGGGACTTCTGCAGATAATACGCGGATTTGTCGAATTCCTGCTGTAGCTTGAGAAGCCCTCCAAGGGAATTATAGCAATATGACATCCCTTTCTTGTGCTGAATCGATTCAAAAATGGTCAGCGCCTGGTACACATGACTGATCGCCTCACGACGGTCTCCCATCCTGAGGTAAATGTGCGCGAGATTCAATCTGTTGCCTGCGATGTTCTCTTTTCCAACGCCTTTTTCTCCAAGACTGTCGATCGCGAAATAATACTTCAGCGCCTCCTCATTGTTTCCCTTTCGTTTATGAAAAAGACCGAAACCATTGAACAGAACGGATTTCAATTCGGCGTCACCGGGCATCTTATTGGAAATTTCTTGCGCATGCTGCAGGTAGATCAGCGCACTGTCATATGAACCCTGTTCGGCGAAGATGAGTCCAATAGTGACATAAGTTTTGGCAGTCTGTATGGGATAGACTTCCGAGAGCCGTAAAATTTCACGTGAATATTGTAACACCTTCTGATTTTCCTTTCCCCGGTAAAACTGGGCGAGTCGCGCAAGGGTAACTACGTGGGAGGAATCGTTCTTCCCCAAAGCGATAATGCGTTCCAGGCTATCGATTTTCTGAGCATAGACCGACAGTGAGGTGCAAATGAATATCATAAGCAATAGCGACCTGACCATAACGTAGAGGGTATGGGGAGAAATATACGCCAATTACATCAAATTTTACCCATTAACGGCAACTCCGAAAGAGGAGATCTGAACTGATGTCATTTGTTGATCTACAAAGAAGATGAGTAAGTTTCTATCTAAACTTGAAAACTTTCAGGAGAAGCTGCGAATTACCTTTGGTACAGTCGGTAATCCGGCTCTACGTAGATGGTTATAAGGTTCTCAGTCCAACTCAGGGTATTGAGCAAGGCTTTTTTGCTTTGTCTCGGAGTGCTCCTTATGCCTAAAATTTTGTCCGCCCAGGGCTGTAGTTGCCCCCCAGTGGCTAATTGTGCACCCTGTAGCGGTGGGATAAACACCATCACACTACAATATACAGGGGGAGGTATTCCCATTGTGGTCACGACAAGAGATGGTCTGAATAATGTTGTCCCCGGTGGAATCGACCTTCTCACCAATATTATTTCCGTCACCAGTCACGATCCGGCAAATTCGCCATTCCGCAACGGCTCGCTTCAGGTAAGAATTATCGTAGCGGGATTGGGACTGGTCGTATCGGAGACCATTGACACTTCTTGCGGTACACAGCTTCTCCGCGGAAGCACTTTCGGTGAACTGAGAGTGATATCAGCAACGAGTTTGAATGGAGGCCCAGTGTGCTGTTTACCAGCTCTTCAGGACGCTACTCCTCCTGTATTCACCCAACCTTGTCCAGCGAATCAGGTGTTGAACACTTCACCCGGGACATGCACCGTGTTTGCCTCCTGGACTCCACCAACCGCTACTGATAACTGCGGAAGTGTTTCCGTTACATCATCTCACAATCCGGCGGGAACAACATTTCCGGTGGGCACGACGACGGTCACACACACCGCCACCGACATATTCGGTAACTCATCAACATGTTCATTCACTGTTCAGGTGAATGATAATATTCCACCGCAGATTACGACATGCCCTCCCGATGCTGAGG
>JAEYXN010000253.1 GCA_023431285.1 Bacteroidota bacterium | reverse complement strand
CTCTTCTCCACCTCAGTGATTCCTGAAGGAATACAAATCACCATGCGGTATGATGGCGGGAAGAGTCTCTTCCCTGTGTCGATCATCTTGATGAGTCCGCGGATCATCATCTCTGCAGCCTGAAAGTCAGCGATGACTCCCTCTTTCAGAGGACGAATGGTTTTTATATGCTCGTGAGTCTTCTCATGCATTTGCATGGCCTCCCTGCCGATGGCAAGAACCTTATTGTTCAGCTTGTCGAGAGCAATGATGGATGGTTCATCCACCACGATCTTGTCCTTGTAAATAATAAGAGTGTTAGCAGTACCCAGGTCGATCGCAATGTCGCTGGTGAAAAAGTCAAAAAATGCCATGTACTTATCTAAAAATTAAGGGGTGTAAACGGAGACTATGCTCCGGCAAAATTGCATTTAATTTACCAAAATAATGAAAAATGTAAGTTTTTTAAAGCATGGAAAGTTTCCATCGGGCCGGTCGCCCCTTGGGATGAAGTAACATTTGGAGAAGAAAGCAAAGCCCTTTGCGAAGTAGCGAATGCTTGACCGGATTTCTCAGGCGCTTATCCCCGAAGGAAGGTAGTCCGACGTCTAGTGTTTGAAGTGTCTGATTCCTGTGAAGACCATCGCCATGTCGTTGTTGTTGCAATAGTCAATTGAGTCCTGATCCTTCACAGAACCTCCAGGTTGAATCACCGCTTTTATACCAACCTTCGAAGCGATTTCAACACAATCAGGGAATGGGAAGAAAGCATCAGACGCCATCACCGCTCCTTGTAAGTTAAAACCGAAAGCTGCAGCTTTTTCTATAGCCTGCTTCAACGCATCAACACGTGATGTTTGGCCTACTCCGCTAGCAAGAAGCTGACCCTCGACGGCTAGCACAATGGTGTTTGACTTCGTATGCTTGCATATCTTGCTTGCAAACAACAATGCTTCAACCTGCGATGCATCAGGAGCCTTTTTAGTGACTACCTTCAGATCAGCGCTTGAATCAGTCTTCAGGTCAAGGTCCTGCTCGATCACGCCGTTAAGAATACTCTTGTACTGCACAGTCTCATTGAGCGCCTTCTTCTGAAGGAGGATCATCCTGTTCTTTTTACTTCTAAGTAAATCCAGCGCATTCATTTCATAAGATGGCGCGATGAGAATTTCAAAGAACAACTTATTGATCTCTTCCGCGGCAGCAAGATCTACTGTCTTATTGCAGGCAAGAACACCACCGAACGCAGAGAGAGTATCGGCCTGAAACGCTTTAAGGTAAGCCTCCTTAAGGGACGGAGCCGTCGCCACACCGCAGGCATTGGTATGCTTGATGATCACAAAAGCAGTCTCGTCTTTGAATTCGCTGACGAGGTTCACCGCTGCGTCTACGTCGACGAGGTTGTTATAGGAAAGCTCTTTGCCATTCAGCTGATCGAAGAGTCCGTCCAGATCTCCATAGAAGGTTCCTTTCTGATGAGGGTTCTCACCGTAGCGAAGCACACGCCCCTGAGAGAAGCTTTGTTTGAATCTCGGAAGTTTGAACTCCTGGTTGAAATAACTGAAGATGGCGGAGTCGTAATGCGAGGTAACATCGAACGCCATTGCTGCGAAACGCTTACGGTCGTCGAGGCTGGTCGATCCCTTTTTTTCTTCCAGCAGAGCACGCAGCTCCCCATATTGATCTCTTGACGATACGATCAGCACATCGCTGAAGTTCTTGGCCGCGCCGCGGATCAGCGCAATGCCACCAATGTCTATCTTTTCGATGATGTCATCCTCAGAGCCACCTTTTGCCACAGTTTCCTCAAATGGATAAAGGTCGACGATAACGAGGTCGATCGCGTTTATGTTGAACTCCTTTGCCTGCTGAAGGTCGCCCTTGTCTTCCCGGCGATAAAGAATTCCGCCGAAGACTGCAGGGTGCAAAGTCTTTACGCGGCCTCCGAAAATCGATGGGTACCCTGTAAGCTTCTCAACTGGTGTAACTGTGTAGCCAAGCTTCTCTATGAACTCCTGAGTACCTCCGGTGGAAACGAACTCCACACCCTGATCACCCAGCAAACGGACGATGGGTTCAAGATTGTCCTTGTAAAAAACAGAAATAAGAGCGCGGGTAATCTTGCGGGATGACATGTAGGGGTTTGTTTATGATATCTTAATCTTCGTCGTATTCAAATTCGATAGTGAAATCATCTCCATCGAAATGTGCAGGGAATCTGTCGCGGAACGAATCCAGTGAGTTCGCGTTCAGCTCAACGGTGTGAACCACTTCAAGACCTTCGTTGGTGAAGATAGGCTCACCTTTTGGACTGATGACCGCAGAATGGCCGTTGTGCTCAACCCCGTTACCATCCAGGCCAACACGATTTACCCCGACAACATAGCACAGGTTCTCAATGGCGCGGGCCCTGAGCAGTGTGTCCCATGCGTCGATGCGCGTCTGAGGCCAGTTGGCAACATATATGGCGATATCATAGGCGAGTTTCCCCTCGTCTTTATTGAACCTGTTCCGGCTCCAGACGGGGAACCGCAGGTCGTAGCATATCAGAGGACAGATGCGCCATCCTTTCCAGGTGGCTACCAACAGGCTTTCACCGGACGTGAACGTGCGGTTCTCGTTGGCCATGCGGAAAAGGTGTCTCTTATCGTAAGTCTTGTAGGCACCGCCGGGCTCCATCCAGAGAAGGCGGTTATAGTATCGGTCGTGTACTTTCGCGATGTAGCTTCCCAGGATGAGTGCGCCGGTCTGATCCGCCATCTGCCTCATCCATTTGAAAGTCTTCATATTCATGTGCTCGCCGTGCTTCTGGGCCGCCATCGTAAACCCTGTGTTGAACATCTCAGGGAGCACGATGACGTCAGTGGAACGTCCGATGCGCCAGATCTTTTCCTCAAACATGGACAAGTTGGCATCGACGTCCTCCCAATGGAGCTCTGACTGAATCAGCGTAATCTTTAAGTCCTGCATAGGGAAAAATTTCGGTCCGCAAAGAAAACAAAAGCAGGCTGAAATGAGAAGGATTTTTTGCCGGCGTGAATGCCTTATTATCAAATGTTTCGGAGTATTTTCCCAGCCTTCTCCAATGTCTCTTCTTTTTTGGCGAAACAGAAGCGCAGCAGCTTGTGGTCACTGTTATCGCGATAGAAAACAGAAACAGGTATCGAAGCTACTTTGAACTCCCTGGTGAGTCTTTCTGCCATTTCCACATCTCCGCAGTTGTCAACGTTTGCATAGGAAAATAGCTGAAAATAAGAGCCCGAACTCTTCAGCGGCTCGAGGGACGATCCTTTGATTTGCTCCAGGAAAAAATCGCGCTTTGCCTGATAGAATTTACCCAGCCCCTCCACATGCGCCGGATCTTCCAGGTATGAAGCAAGCGCGAGCTGCACGGGTGTATTCACCGAAAACACAATGTACTGATGAGCCTTTCTCACCTCGTTCATAAGATGTTTCGCCCCGGCGATATACCCGACCTTCCAACCTGTTGCATGGAACGTCTTTCCGAATGAAAAACACGCCAGGCTTAACGAGGCCAGCCCTGGAAACCTGAGCACACTTTGATGGGTCAGCCCATCGTAGACGAGACGCTCGTAAACTTCATCACTCACCACTACGAGATTGTGCTCAACGGCAATTTTCTCCAATTCTCTGAGATCATTTTCCGAGAGGATAGTACCGAGAGGGTTGTGGGGTGTGTTAATGATGATCATCCGCGTCCTGGGAGTGATTCGCTTTCTCACTTCGTCCCAATCGGGAGAAAACGCCGGATAATGAAGGTTGATGTGGATGGGGATCCCTCCATTCAGACGAACGGAAGGATCATATGAGTCGTAGCATGGATCAAAGAGAATCACTTCATCGCCTGGTCTTACGAATGCGGCTACACAGGAAAAGATTGCCTGTGTTGCTCCTGCCGTGATAGTGATCTCTGTTTCAGGATCAACGGCACGGTTATACGTTCTCGAAACAGTTTTTGCAATTGCTTCGCGTAGCGCGGGTGCACCCGCCATTGGCGCGTATTGGTTGAATCCTTCCTGCATGAAATGACTAACACGCCGGATGATATCTGGATCTATATCGAAATCAGGGAACCCTTGTGAGAGATTGATCGCGCCGCATTCAAGGGCCATACGCGACATCACGGTGAAAATAGTGGTCCCTACGTCCGGAAGTCGCGACTCAATGTGCATGAAGCGATCTGTTATTTCCGGAGAGGAGCGGATATTCTATACTCGGTATCTACCTTTCCTTTCGAAATGTCGGCAAGCTTTCCTTTTAGCAGACGCTTCTTCAATGGAGTAAGGTAGTCAACGAACATCTTGCCTTCGATATGGTCGTATTCGTGTTGAATAATTCGCGCCTTCATCCCGTCGTAAGATTCCTCTTTCAATTCCCAGTTCAGGTCGTAGTAACGGATCTTCAACTCAGCCTTACGGGATACCTTTTCGCGGATGGCGGGAATGCTCAGACAACCCTCCTCAAATTCCCATGGTGTGCCTTTCTCCTCAATCAATAGAGGGTTTACGAACACTTTTTTGAAATCTTCCATACCCGGTTCATCTTCGAGCACGGTGCCGTCCACTACAAACAGTCGAATGCTTTTTCCGATTTGTGGAGCCGCCAGACCTATCCCGCTTGCTGCGCTCATCGTCTCAAACATATCTTCCGCCAACTGCTTCAAATCCGTTCCTTTCTCAATATCAACTGCACGCTGACGAAGGACGGGATCGCCGTACATTACAATAGGGTAAATCATGACGCAAATCTAAAGGAGATTTATGGAGAATAAAATAGGGTTCACTGGCCGGACTGCGCCAGGAAGGATTGAAGTATGATCGTGGCGCTGACCCTGTCGACCGTGGCTTTGTCGCGACGATCTTTCTTTTTCAAACCTCCTTCAATCATTGCCTTCATCGCCATACGACTGGTAAACCGCTCGTCGGCCAGATGGATCTTTTTCTCCGGAAATGCCTTTTGGAGGAGTTCAACAAATGCCCTTACCAGCGGAGCGATTTCAGAATCTTCGTTCAAGAGCGTCTTTGGCATTCCCACGACGAATTCATCCACCGTTTCTTTCGTGCAATACTTCTGGATAAAGGTAATTGCTTCATCGGCAGGCACAGTATCCAAAGGAGTTGCAATGATTCGCAAGGGATCCGTCACCGCAAGCCCGGTGCGTTTCTTTCCATAATCAATTGCCATTACGCGTCCCATCAGGCTAAGTTAATGCTATAACGACTGTAAACGAAATAGCGAAAGTCAATTCTGAGTACACGAGTGGATTACCCTAATAACACTTCACCTCCCAGCCGCGTTGCCATGTCGCTCCGGGGGTGAGCTGGACCATTCCTTCTTTTTCTTCCAGCAGTCCATTGTGAGTGACGGAATCGGCGATACCACACCATGGTTCCAGGCAAACAAAATCGGCATCAGGAGCCGCCCAGATTCCGAAGAAAGGGAAACCGGTAAAGGAGAAGTCGATGCCATTGGTGTGCTTATGGCTGCGAATGGAAATTGTGTTTGATTCCAGACCCTTAAAAACCAACGCATCATTATAAAACAATTCACGGGTAAGCGGAAGCACATCCTCATCGTTAAGAAACGGATATGAAATCTTATCGATCAATCCTTCTGAAGTCACCGACCACCGCTCCTTCGTTTCCTTCTTCCCGAACTTCAGGAAGTAGTCCTCGTATGAAGTAAGATTTGTCAGAGGGACCTTGAATGCAGGGTGTGCCCCGACAGAAAAGAACATTGGTCCATCCGTAAGGTTTCCAACATCGTAAGACACGCTGAGCGCAAACTGGTCCAGCGTATAGATGATCCTGAATTCGAAAGAGAATGGATAAAATTTTAAAGAAGCTTCATCTGACTTGAGCAGAAACACCAGGCGGTGTGGTTCCTGCACTTCAAGGAGAAACTCCCTGTCGCGGGCGAACCCATGCCGGCTAAGGTGGAATGATTTGCCTTCGTAGGTAAAGCTTCCATCTTTCAATGCACCGACGATAGGAAAAAGAACTGGAGAAGATTTCCCCCAGAAAGCCGCATCAGCGCCCCACATATAATCAATGTTTGTCGCATGACTGAAGAGGCTTTCCAGCTCAGCACCTTTATGCTTAACAGAAACTGTAAGCAAGCCGTTGCTTATTCGGGTTCGCATATCGATTACGCGGAATTCCGCGCAGCGTTGATAATACCAAACATACAACGGACTACAAGCTTGCGGTACTCGGCCTCATGCTGCTTATCCTTCGCTTCCATATTCCGGAGTTGATGCAACGCGAACTGCTGTATTGTAATCAACGGAAGCACTATACGCTCACGCAGCTTTACAGAATCTCTGTTCACAGGTGTGTTCTCCATCAATTCCGATAAGCCGGAAACTTCCAGGATCATCGCCGTTGAGAGTTTAAATTCTGAATGCATCTTCGTCCAGTACTCGCCGAACTCTTTGTCTTTCGACAGATATGCGGTGGCAGGGAAGTATGACTTTGTCAGGGACATCATACTATTGCTAAGAAGCGTGCGGAAGAACAGCGACTCACGGAATAGTCTCTGCAGGGACTTCATCTTTCCCTGCTTCTTCAATTCGCGCAATGCGGTGCCGACACCATAGAAGCCAGGAATATTCTGTTTCATCTGCGCCCACGATCCCACAAAAGGAATGGCGCGAAGGTCTTCGAACTTGAGACTTCCCGAGCTTCTCTTCACTGGCCTTGAGCCAATGTTAGTGTCCCCGAAAAATGACAACGGCGTGATCTTTTCAAGATAAGGAACAAACTTTGGATGACGCTTCAGATTGAGATATGCCTTATGCCCTTCTTCGGCAAGGGCGTTCATGAGTTCCATTCCTTCCGTAGAGAAGTGATTTCTCGTACGGAATACGCTGTTCTCAATTCCGGCTGAGAGAAGTTGTTCAAGGTTGAAGCTGCACGAAACGGGTTTACCAAAATTCGAGCTGATGGTTTGACCTTGTATCGTGATCTGTACTTCCTTGTCTTCGAAGGTATCTCCCAGTGAAGCGTAGAAGTCGTGGGTGTTTCCGCCTCCGCGTGCCGGCGGACCACCGCGGCCGTCAAAGAAAATGGCTTGAAATCCATTCTTGCGTGAGATCTCCGTGAGCACCTCTTTTGCCTGGAAGATCGACCAGTTCGCGCGCAGATATCCTCCATCCTTGGTACCGTCCGAAAAGCCAAGCATGATGGTTTGTTTTCCGCCACGTTTCTTCAGGTGCTCACGGTATGATGGGATGGAATAAATCTCCGACATCACCTTCTCAGCGTTAGAAAGATCTTCAATTGTTTCGAACAAAGGCACGATGTCAAGAGGAAGATCCTCGTTCCTTGCAAGAACGAGTCGTGCAAGTTGATAAACTCTGATGATATCCAGCGCTGACTGGCAGTTGCTGATCACATAGCGGTGACATCCATCCGGACCGTTCTGCGCCTGGATCTGTCCTATCACGCCGATACTTTCGATCAGCTCCGTGACAAAGTGATCATCAAATTTCAAAGACTCCGGTTTGAAATTCAGCGCCAGCAGCGTGTCGATCTTTTCCTGCTGCGACAGGTTATCGAAGTTCTTGAGCTTCTTATTTTTAGTCTGAAGTTTTGTAAGAATGGCTTCCCAGGCATAAGCATGTTTTCTGCTGTCCTGGCGAATATCCATAGACGCGAAATAGAAGCCGAAGATCTTAACCTTGAGGATGAAACTATCCAGCAGATTCTGGAACAGTCCTTTGTGTCGGGTGATCAGTACTTCGCGGGCTTCGAAAAGATCGTTCAACAGCTCATCGGGGTGATGGTATATTTCACCATGTCCTCCATAGGCTATCGGATATATTTTTCTTTCCGCCCTGGCGATGATATGGTCGACGCCTTTGAAAGTGAGGCGTCGTTTCAGCCAACGGATATCGCGGTGATAACAACGCAGCACTGTTTCCTGCAGACGCTGCGCGACGCGTATGGTGATCTCATGCGTAACGAAAGGATTTCCATCGCGGTCGCCTCCCGGCCAGAAGCCGATCTTCAACAGATCATAGTTCTTCCAGTCCTCAAGCTTCATATCCAATCCCTGCATGAGTTTGGTGATGATGTCGGGGATCACTGGATAGAATACATTTTCAAGAAACCAGCAGAGGCTCACTGCTTCATCATAAGGAGAAGGTTTTTCTTTATTAATGAAAGCGGTTTTGCCGAGCTGACGAAGCAACTGGTTGATATCCTCCAGCCTGTTTTCACGGATGCATAACTCAAGGTCGTTAATGATCGCCAGCACGTTTCCGGGATAGAATTGTGTTGGGTGAGCTGTAAGCACCACGCGAACACTAAAGTCTTCAAGTTTCTTTTTGAGTTCTTCGACAGCTCCTTCCGCTTTTGCGCGGAGCACCAGTGCGGAGAGTGTACCAGGGCCGGTAAGATCGTTGATCTGGTCGAACGCCGCATCCTCAATTGAATCAAAAAGCACCACCTGACGCTCAGCGTACTGAATGAATCCAAACAAAAGATTGAATTGCTCTTCAGCAGTAGCCTGCGGAGTATAGTCTGAAAAAAACTTCTTGATGATCGATTTTGGATCCTTGCCCTTGTCGAAGCCCTTTTCGCAGGCTTGTTGGAGGAGAGGAAGCAATGTACCCGTACGGTAAATGCCCGAGTAGGGGAGGTTCAGGAAAAGACTGTTATACATGTGATAACGTGTAGAAACAATCTCGTTGAATTGGCGCACCATTGGTTGAAGTTGGAAACCGCCAAAGTTATTAAATACTACCCGGAGCGTTTACATCGGGCGCCGAATTAGAATTTTTTCATTCGAAATCGTTTTCGCCGTTGCCGGAGAATAGAAATTTCAAATTTGAGGTGGATTGGTTGAAACATTTCCCTCAGGAGAAGAAGCACGGAGCCGCGCGATGGCCACGGCTCCGATGAGAAGTTATTCAACGACGGTCCCTTTGATGGAAAGCAGCACCGCTTCGCCACCTGTATTTGCATTAACACTGACTGTTTTGGTAAATACTCCCGGATTGGCCGCGTTGTAGGTTGCCTTCACGAAACCTTCCTGGCCCGGAGGAACCGGATCTTTGGAATATTCTGTGACCGTGCATCCGCAAGAGGCTTGAACCGACGTGATGATCAGCGGGCCATCGCCGTTGTTTGTGAACCGGAATGTGTGATTAACAGGGACGTTGCGTTTAATCTGACCAAAGTCGAATACGGTGCTTACCCAGTTGAATTTTGCCGCATTCCAAAGACGGACAACCGGGTCGAAAGATTTCGCACAAAGGTTGGTGAAGATCCCGATGGAGCATACGACCACGCCGGCGATGAGAATTATTTTTTTCATGATGTCAGAGGTTTGGTTAAACAATTCGTGTCTGATGGGTCAAACCTCGCCAAATACAATTGAAGCCTTTGTTAAGGAATTCTGAATTCTTGTTAATGAGTTGTTAAGCAGTTCTGTCCCTGTAGAGCGTTGTGTTCATCGTCGTCTTTGCCTTTGCAAAGAATCAACCAAGTGTCGCATCCATTCACTCGGTTCATTCGGTTTGTTCGATAGAGTGTTTAATCGGTTTAGAACGATATTCGCATAAATAACGGTGGGATTAGTTCTGTAGACCTTTCCTCCAATCAAAATATTGAAAATGTTATGATCGGGATTCAAGTCGCCGATCATTACAATTTTGTTTTCGAAGTTGGCGGACGCGGCCATTTTCAGATCTACAATATTCAAATCTGCTTCCCGCCAATTGAATTCGATCGGCACCTCGACGTTAACACCCGCCCAATCAGTGATTTTAAGATTGTCCGGAGCAAAAACTGCGACTACTTGCTCTGCAAAGTTTAAGAACTGTGCGGTCGGAAATATCGACGTCTCGTAAAGAGGCACATATGATTTGACAAAGTCATCTTCGTCCACAGAAACGCTATTGATTCCCAATACATGGTGTGGATGGACGAAATTCTCATGCGGCTTAACAGCATTGTCAAGACTATCTGTTTCTATCATAAGCACCATCCGCTCTACATCGGCAATGGCGAGGGCAAGCAAGGAGTCGCCACGAGTGCCATTAAACCGATCCAGGAATTCGTCAATAGCCACGACAGCTGGTCTCTGCGCACTAATGATCCGCAAGCCTTCAGAGATCTCTTCATTTCCATAGTCTCGAATATCGACCAGGACTATTAAATCTGGGTAAACCTGCCACGATCTCTCACGTTCCACCTTCCGACACGCCATTAGTGCGATCAGTAGTGTTGCCACAAAAAGAACTATAAATCTCATCGCAGACGTTTAATTTTCCTCATTCTAAATGACGGAACGCTTCCACCGCCACTTTGATCAGTCCACCCACCTATGAGCCTAATATACCACGAGTAAACCGAGTTATTGATATTGTGAAATTCGTTTACTGCATTTCTGACCTTCAAATATCCAGCATTCTCTAGCCGTCGCCGCCCAATATCTCGTGTCTCGGTCCAACTATGAATCCATCCCTCGCCAAAAGGAATAGTTTGTAGATGAACTATTCCTTGCGCTGGCTTCAGCAGAAATTGATTCAGTTTCGACCCTTTTTTAGGCATGTAAGCTTTAAGTCCATCCGCATCTCGGGCATCAATTATTGGAAGTAATGACATATTGAATTGAATTCTATGATGAGATGTAGTTTCGGCCCTAATCCAACCCAACTCATCACCGTTGGAATTTCGCCAGCGCCCGAATCCATTCTCAGTTAGAACAAACCGAGCGTTATAGGAATTGATTTGTCCGCTATACTTGTCATTTGCTCGGTTTTTGTTATAATTCGCGTCGACATCAATATCACTAACGTCTTGGCTGTAGTATTCCCCGTAATAATCCTCTTCGGTAAACCTATAAGCAACATCTTTAGAGTACACCTTATTTCCCTCGTTGTCCACATGTACTGGCCTGCTTTCGGCCTCCTTCCGCTCTCTCTTCTCCTGTCTCTCTGCATCAAATTTCT
>JAEYXN010000170.1 GCA_023431285.1 Bacteroidota bacterium | reverse complement strand
AGCAGGATCTGGGCATCCATTGATCGCTGCAGGGTTATTCCTTCGGAGCGGGACAGTCAATTTTCCAGTCACGTGCAAGGAAGACAGAGCCATCCTTTACTTTCTCAATCAGTTCTTTCTGTTTCTTGCTGTACTTGCAGCCCACGTCCACGTAACGATAATTTGCTCCATTTACTTTAAAGTTGAAGTGACAGGTATTTGAAGCTTTGTGTGTCTTGAAACAGACAAACTCAATTTCATCCTGGCTTTCTTTGAATCCTGAAAGGACGAGAGGAAGAAGAATCAGTAGAGGAAGAATCTTTTTCATGCGGTGTAGAAACTCAAAACCCCGGGAGCGGGCCCGGGGTTTCTTAAAGATTTCAATAAAAATTAATAGCGGTAGTACTCCGGCTTGAAAGGTCCTTTAACCTCAACACCGATATACTTCGCCTGAGATTCAGAGAGCACGTCCAGTTCAACGCCGATCTTCTTCAGGTGAAGGTTTGCTACTTTCTCATCGAGATGTTTAGGCAGCATGTACACCTTGTTTTCGTAACGGTCAGCGTGTTGCCACAACTCCAGCTGCGCGAGCGTCTGGTTTGTGAAAGAGTTTGACATTACGAATGAAGGGTGACCCATTGCACATCCGAGGTTCACGAGTCTTCCTTCAGCAAGAAGGATAACCTGACGACCACTCTTCAGCGTATAGATATCCACCTGAGGTTTGATGGTGTCTTTCTCAGCATTTGAATTCAACCATGCTACGTCGATCTCGTTGTCGAAGTGACCGATGTTACAAACGATGGTCTTATCTTTCATGCTTTGGAAGTGTCGATCTACGACGATCGAATGGTTTCCTGTGGCAGTAACGATGATATCAGCTTCTTTCACTGCATCGTCCATTTTCTTCACTGCGTATCCGTCCATAGCAGCCTGAAGCGCACAGATCGGATCGATTTCAGTTACGATTACACGGGCACCGGCACCACGGAGGGAAGCGGCAGAGCCTTTACCAACGTCACCGTATCCAGCTACAACGGCAACCTTACCCGCAATCATCACATCCGTAGCGCGGCGGATCGCATCTACGCAGGATTCTTTACAGCCATACTTGTTGTCGAACTTGGATTTGGTAACGCTGTCATTGATATTGATCGCAGGAATAGGAAGCTTTCCGTTGTTCATTCTTTCGATAAGACGATGAACTCCGGTGGTTGTTTCTTCTGAGATTCCGCGGATGTCTTTCACGAGCTGAGGATAACGATCCAGCACCATGTTAGTAAGATCTCCCCCATCATCGAGGATCATGTTCAGAGGCTTGCCGTCTTTGAACGCATAGAGTGTCTGCTCGATACACCAGTCAAACTCCTGCTCATTCATTCCCTTCCACGCAAATACGGGGATACCGGCAACGGCGATCGCTGCTGCAGCATGGTCTTGTGTGGAAAAAATGTTGCATGAAGACCAGGTTACATCGGCCCCAAGTTCAACCAGGGTTTCGATAAGTACAGCGGTCTGAATAGTCATGTGCAGGCATCCTGCAATACGCGCACCTTTCAGCGGCTTTTGCTTGCCGAATTCTTCGCGGATAGCCATCAATCCGGGCATTTCCGCTTCAGCGAGCTTAATTTCTTTCCGTCCCCATTCTGCGAGGGACAGGTCCTTTACCTTAAACTTGAGTTTTTCGTCTACTGTCATTGGTGTGTGATTTCGTTAACTGGAACACAAAAATAAAAGAAAGGTTTTAATAAGTAACTATCTCAGGGCCGATTGACTGAAATCGGAGGTGGGGGCATGAACTTTTACCTTATCTGGCATCGTTTAACCGTTAAATTTCGGCATGAAATCCACAATCAAGATAGATATTGTTTCAGATGTGGTTTGTCCATGGTGCTACATCGGCAAACGCAGACTGGAAAAAGCGATGGAGAAACTTTCGGATTCCTATGACTTCGATGTTACATATCATCCGTTTGAATTAAACCCGAACACCTCTTCTTCGGGCGTTGACCAGAAGGAATACCTTGTGAACAAGTTTGGCAGTGAAGAACGATACAACGAGCTGACTAGCCGTGTGACGGATGTGGCTGCACTGGATGGGATTGAAATGAATTATGCAGCGCAAACGATCTCGCCAAATACCCGAAGGCTTCATTCATTGATTCGCTTCGCAGGGACAAAGGGTCTGGATAGAGCGCTTGCGGAGGTATTGTTCAACGCATATTTCACATCCGGGATAGATCTGTCGAAGGAAGAAAACATTCTCAAGGCAGCGTTGGAGGCTGGCCTGGATGAGGATGATGCAAAGGCTATTCTCAATAGTGAGGACGAGCAGAATCAAACTGCGATCGAAGAGCAGCGGATCTATGAGATGGGGATCACTGGTGTTCCTTTCTTTATCATAAATGAGAAATACGGAATCTCCGGGGCGCAATCTGCAGAAACCTTTGAACAGGCATTTCTTGAGATAGGTCGCGAATCACTTCCAAAGGGAGAAGCCTGCGATACCGACAAGAAGAACTGCTGATCACATAAGATAGAAATGAAATGACCCTGCGGATACTACTCTGCAGGGTCATTCATTTTTTAAGAGGTACTAGGCCCCGCGCTTGTTGACGACGAGAATCACCACGCCTGCGGCAAGCAGAATCCCTCCTACGATAGGAGACCATGCTACAGGAGTTTTCTCTGTCTTATTGATCTCAATAGGACCAATATCAGCGACTTCCTTTTTGGTGATCAGGTTGAACCCAGTGAAGATGGTCATCAGTCCTCCGACGACTATCAAAATAATTGCAAGTGTTTTCATAATATGCTGGCGATTTTTTTCATGCGTTATCGCACGACTAGATAGGCAATAAACCTCATGCCAGCGATCGTCAAATCGACGTGAGACTACTTCGGAAGGGCATCTTCCTTGAATTGCGCGTGCCTAACCAGGATCTTGCCATCCTCAACGCTTGTCCATAGAGTGATGATCCGCCCATTGTGTGCAACGACATCCAGCTGGCGACTATTGAAAGATACTCCGGCAGGATTGAAAGACGCATCGCTTACTTTAACCGTCTTGAAACTGGTTCCTGCATTCATGGAATAAGCGAGGTACGTATCAATTTCATTTTCTTTTCCTGATTGCCCGTAGTAGAGGACGTAAACTGCGCCTGTAACATTATCAACAGACATGACAGGCATGAATTGATGCAACTTCTCTGACTCATTAAGATTCATGGCGGGATTCCAGATGTCTCCGAAGTTATTTGATCTTGAGAAGAACACGTCACTGTTTCCATTTCTGTTGTCGGCCCAGACCAGATAGAGCAGTCCTTTGTGCTCCGTCTTACTTCGATCAACGATCATTGCAGGCATTCCATGTGCTGAAGTGAAGCCCGGGATTTCAGCAACCCATCCACCGGATTGATTTGCTACAAGTATATCATTGGTCAGCCATCTGCCGCCGTGATCAAAAGAACGATCAAGGAAAATGATCTGCTGACTTGCCCAGGATACAAATACTTTTTTGTCGTCACTGATTCCGATGGCTGCGCCGGCGAGGGATCTGTCATCTGAAGAACACGTACCCTTTACCTGTGCGATTGACATTGGCTCAGACCATTTCTTACCATTGGAAGAGTTGGCAACCATGATGGTAGACCTGCAGGTAGTATCACTTGTGGAGGTACGATCAAATTGTGTCCACACAACCCAGACATTTCCTTTTGAGTCCACGGCCGCGGAGGGATTGAGAACAACTTCTCCGGGTGCCGAGGCGAAGACGGTTCCATTGTCCCAGCTTTTTCCTCCATCAGCAGAGATACGACACATCAGCGCTTCGGATTTTTTTTCGGAAGCGTCTCCTTCCGACGATGCGGTGGCAGTATGGATCAGATAAAAGATTCCTTTACTGTCAGTCACCAAAGAGGAGCTGCTTTGAAGATCTGCCGACGGAATGTTTATTTCAGACCAGGTCTCTCCCCCATTGATGGAAGCGAAGGTACGGTTGCCAATGGCAGCGGCTAATGCAGCAGGATTACGGGGATTAAGCGTCATGCTCACACCTGGGATCCGATCGCCGGAGGGAATTTCGAAGAGGACTCCACTCTTAATCTGCGAAAAGCAAGGCTGGAAAAAGATAAGGCAAACTGCTACGACCCAACCTCTGCTGATTCTCATAGGTACAATGAATTTGCAACAAAATTATAAAAGGCGAGGTCTTTTCAAACATAAAGTTGTTGTCTCCGTTTGATGAGGAACGGCAAATTTACACTGTCATAAATCGTTCACTAATCAATCCAATCGTTCATCAAATCATCAGACTATGAAAAGACTACTTACGATGGCGCTGCTTCTGACCGTAGCAACCACTTTCGCCCAGAAGATTAAGATTCTGGAGGGAGATTTAAAAGCCGTGAAGGGTGTGACATCCTTCAATACTGAATTCACATACGCACCTATGACTGTGGGCAACAAAGGGCTTGAGGAAAAAGATTACATCGCAGAAAGAAAACAAGTGTTGAACGAAAAGGAAAGTGGCCGGGGCGACAAATGGGCAACGGCCTGGGTGGAGGATCGTCACACGAGGTTCGAGCCTCTGTTCCGTGAGCTGTTCTCCAAACATTCTCAGGCCAGCGCGTCAGACGCGGGCAGTCAGTACACTTTGATCTTCAAGACGACGCGTACGGAGCCAGGATGGAACGTGGGCGTGATGAGATATCCTGCGTTCATCGACGGGGAGGCATGGATAGTAGAGACGAATAACCGCGATAAGGTTGTAGCAAAGATTAGTATCATAAAATCTCCGGGAAGAGATGCGTGGGGAATGGACTGGGACACCGGGTCGCGCCTTGAAGAAGCTTACGCAAAGGCAGGCAAGGAGCTTGGTGCATTTATCCGCAAAGCAAAATAGCCGTACGTTGTTAAGGCTTGCCAACCTGTGGAATCTATCCACAGGTTTTTTTAATTCCAGAAAACGATACCCGGTAATTTATCGACATTAAATGCAATTCACCTGAGTTTACGACCACTGATCGACCTAGTATGCTAAAAGGCTCCCCGTTGCCCCTGATTTGATTCAACTCTGAAAACTAAATACAGATTTTATGATCAGAAAGGTAATTTTCGGAATGCCTCTAATAGCTCTCTTCTTTATTAGTTGCGAAAACAAAGAGAAGATCCGCCTTCAGGCACAGGTAGATTCGTTGCGTACCGAGCTCCAGGTAAGTCAGCAGACAAACAAGGAGTTGGATGAAGTGGGAGTTCTTATTGACTCTATCGATGCGAGCCGTCAGCTTCTTCGCGCCGATGTAGTGGAAGGAACATCTTATAAAGATTACAAGAACCGTTTGGCAAGCATTAACAACCACATCAAAGAGACTCAGTCAAAAATCGCTGAGCTTGAAAAGACGGTTAAGAAAAACAACGCTTCATTGGGAACGATCCGTCGTCTGAGAGCAGACCTTGAAGCGAGGTCCGCACAGATCGCCGCACTTACTGAAGAAGTAGAAAGAATGCGCGGTGAGAATGCGAGCCTTGCGAGAAACCTCTCACAACGTGATTCTTTGATTAATGTTAACTCTGAGACGATCAGAATGCGTGAGCAGGATGTTGCAAGCCTTGAGACTAAGGTTGAAGAGACTACAACAAATGCCCGCAATACAGAAGCTGATCTTTACTTTGCACAGGCTCAGGCTTTAGAGACAGCGGCTCAGAGAACCAAGTTTGCACCTAAGAAAAAGAAAGAAACTCAGCGCGAAGCTCTTGAGCTCTACAAACTTTCCTTGTCTCTTGGAAAGCAGGAAGCTGAGCAAAAGATCAACGAGCTGGAAAAAGAAGTTAGCTAAATAGGACAGGTTTTCCTGATAAATGGCATCCGCGAACCGGATGCCATTTTTTTTGTGAATAAAGCCCGTTGGTCGTGCATCCGAACTTTTACTTACCTTTATCTCAGTATAGAGTATGCCTACCTGCTTGCTTCCTAACGGTAATGCACCGGTCTTCCTCTAGATTTAAAATCAAAAACGGAACAATTATGCAAATTTCGAAAGACAAAGTCGCCGCTATCCATTACACCCTCCGCGATGATCGTGGGGAAGTTCTTGATACCAGTGACGGACGTGAACCCCTTTATTACCTGCATGGTGCTGGTAACCTGATCCCAGGCATGGAGGAAGGACTTGAAGGAAAAGAAAAGGGAGACAAGCTCAGCCTTAAGATCGCTCCTGAAAAAGGATACGGACAACTCGATCCTGATATGGTTCAGAAAGTTCCGCGGTCTGCATTTGGCGGACAGGAAGTTCGTGAAGGAATGAAGTTTTCAACTAACCAGGGCGGAGTAGTCACTGTCAAGGAAGTAGGTCTGGATAGCGTTACTGTTGACGCGAATCATCCTCTCGCAGGCGTGACTCTCAACTTTGACGTAGAGATCATGGAAGTTCGGAACGCAACGTCGGAAGAATTATCCCACGGTCACGTTCATGGTCCCGGTGGGCATCATCACTAGGCGTTCTTCTCAAGCATATTGAAAAAATAATATTGTCCGGATCAGAAGTCCGGGCAAGGAATTACGAGCTTGTCTCGTGGTGGCTTCCGTGGGTTACGCATTGGCCAGGTATAAACCAGGCTAAACTCATGGGCGCCACCGCTTCCTATCCCAAGCTTTGATATGGTATAGTCGAAGCTGTATCCAATGTTAATCGCATCTTTTGCTCCGAGACGCGTGAACCCAAGCAGTAGCACGATCGATTCATTGTTCACATAAGGTCCCACCTTCTTGAAGGGAACCCCACGATACCATGTGCCAAGGACGAGAGGTTCGAAGGTGAAGTATACACCGAGGTCCATCTGATCAAACTTCCCCTGATGGCGATACTGGAACGCCGGAGAAATACTACGATCTGATTTACGTGAATAAATACCCTGTCCGACAACGCCTGGTGTAAGCGGAATGCGGAACCCTCCGTGGATGGATAATTTTCTCGGCAGTCGCGAGTCCTCACCCAGGAAACTTTGATTCGGTTCTGTGATGTGCCAGACAGACCCGCCGATCCAGGCATTTCTTGTAAAGAAAACGCCTCCCAGTGCAAGGTCAAAGAACGTTCTGCTTCCTGCGTTGCTCAGATCTTCGACGGTCTGGCCGCCAGTGAATTCACCTGTGAGTGGATTAAACTGATCCGCGAAAGTAAGCTTGCTGAAATTGATGTTACGGTTATAAATACCAGCCTGAATACCGGGACGAAACCCGACATTCTTGGAAAGCTGGAGTTCATAGGAATACTGGAGACCGATATTCAGACTTCTCAAACCTGCGAGACCTTCCTGATCGCGGTTGATGATCAACCCCACCCCACTGTTCTTGTCCTCGATGAAGTAGTCGAAGTACACCGACGTCGTTGTGAAATTCGCCTCAATTGCCGGCCACTGATTTCTATAATTCAAACCTGCTCTCGCCTGGCCCGTTGATCCTGCAAGTGCCGGGTTTAAGTAAAGAGGCGCAGCGTAAAATTGTGAAAATTGCGGGTCCTGAGCAGTTACCACTCCCGTTGACGAAAGGATTAAAACAAACAGGAGAGAAAGCCTATACATTGAATTTGTAATATTTTGCTTAAGCATACGTGGTGCAGGTCCGGGCAAATTAATCAAAAGTTTCAATCACCGATAAACACATTTGGTTTATATGCTTTTAACTTCAAAGGTAATCGCAGAACAATTAACGTATTTTTCAGCCAAATTGTATACTTTACTGTAACTTGAGCGTTCTAGATTCACTCATTGCATACAGGATTTGACAAGCAGATCAAGGACAAAATGAACCGTAAACTACAGCTACTGCTCTTAAACTTAATCCTTTTTTCACCCCTGCTTTCCTTTGGACAGAGTAATGATCTCAACTGGTTGTTAGGGAACCGTTCAATTGAATTTCATAAGACGACCAAAGAACCCGAGCCAGGTTCGGGCACTGCTCCACTTCTGGGACCTGCCGCCGTGGCTGAAAATCCCGTAACGGGAAGCATCCTGTTCTACACGGATGGAGTTAATGTGTATGACGCCACAAACCAGCTGATGCCCAATGGTACGGGGCTAAGCGCTGACATTACCTTAAATCAACCGGTAGTCATTGGCCAGATGCCTGGAGAGCCTAGTCGATATTATATCTTCACGAACACAGCGGGAGGAGTTGTTGAGGCCAGCATAGTAGACATGTCGGTGCAGGGAAATGCGGCTGTGGTACCTCTCGGTGATGTTATCAGTACTAATGCACCAGTACCGGGATTGTTGAATCAATCCGATGGGATGATCACCATACCGCATGCCAATGGAACAGACTTCTGGCTTGTCACGCACACCTCGGGGTCAACGACCTATAACGTGACGCAGGTTACTCCGGGTGGATTCATTATCAATTCGTTTTCACTGATAGGTCTCATCCAGGAAGTTGGCAACTTCTCCTATAATCCGGCTACGAATCAGATTGCAGTTGCACCTTCCGAGACCAATCGCAATATCGAGATACTAAACTTCGATCCGGCTTCCGGGGCAATCTCGCTTGAAGCCGATCTTCCCCTGACATCGACAACATCAACGCAGGGGATATACGACATTGAATGGCATCCCGACGGAACGTCACTCTTTATATCCGGACTCAATTCAACAGGCCAGCCTGATCTGCTTCAGTACGATCTCGCCAATATCGCGCAGCCTCCTCCAACGAGCCTCATTACCCCGGTCAGTATTCTTCCGCAGCCAAATACCGCCACAGGAAGTTTCGGGCTTAAGCTCGGCCCGGATGGCAACATTTATCATTTGTACGGACAGGGTGGTCAGATCCTTATGGGGATGATAGATATTCCTGATGATCCTGCTGACCCGATCACGTATGACCCCTCAGCTGTGAATGGCAACTTCACTATCAGGCAGTTTCCATCTTTCCTTCCAAGCCCTCCGACCACTACTATCGATTTCACTTTCGATCCTCCGTGTATGAATGTGCCGACGCAGTTTTTTCCGACAGTCAGCCAGCCCGTTGACAGTCTGATCTGGCTTGTGGACGGAGCAGAGATGTCAAAGCAATGGAGCCCGATCAATACATTTGAAGAGGCCGGAAGTTTCAATGTTCAGGTTATCGCCTACGCCGGTGGTCAGGAAGTAGCGACGGCGACAAAGGTTGTTGATGTTCCGAATACTGATGTTCAGGTCACGCTTGATCCGGAAATCACGGGGTGTCATGAGGAGTTCAAGTTTCCGATTATACAACCACCTGCGGGAGTTCCAAAATGCGGCGAGCCCGGTGGAAGCTGCTTACAGGTAACGGCACAGATACAGGGATCGGGAAATATTCAATGGTTTGGTCCGGACGGGCCAGTTGTTGGAGGTACAACAGCCACTATTGAACCGGAAAGACCTGGCTATTACTGGATCACGGTAACTGAACCTGGAGGATGTACATTCTCAGCAGGCATTCTGGTGAAAGAATATGATACACAAGACCCACGCGCATTCGTGTGGTATTTTGGAAATCAGGCTGGCCTCGACTTCAACCCGCTTGTGCAGCAACCTACACCTGGACAGATGGAGGACGTGTCTGGTGATAACGCCATGAACGCCCCTGAAGGGACAGCGACAATCTCCGACAGGAACGGAAATCCGATCTTCTATACCGACGGCGCATCTGTCTGGCTGGCAGGGAACCCTACTCCTATTACCACCAACCTCGGCGGAAGTCCAAATACCACACAGGGTGTTTTGATCATGCCTGTCGCAGGAGACGAAACACTCTTCTACATCTTCACTACGCAGGAGATGAGCACCGGCGGGTATGAACTGCGTTATGCTTTGTTTGACAGGAAACTGGACCCGGTGAACGGACTTGGCGACATTGTTGACCCGACACCAGCAGACCCGCTTGATCAACCAAGCACTGTACTATACACCAGGAGTACGGAGAGGATACTTGGCGTTGACACCTGGGTGATCACACATGAGTTTGGAACGAATACTTTCCGTGCGTACCAAGTGAGCGCTAACGGAATTGGTGAACCCGTTATTTCAAACATTGGTGCCGATCACACAATACTGACCACCACCAGCGGTGAAGGATACATGGCGTACGCAGGCGGAAGACTTGCTGTAGTGTATACTGACAATACCGGAAGCTGGCTTCAGGTTTTTGATTTCGACTCTGCTACAGGTGAGGTAACCAATCCACGTCCTCCTGTCGCAATCCCGGGACCGGGAACACAGGCTTATGGCGTCGCGATCTCTCCCGGCGGTGAACGCATTTTCGTTACCACGCTTGGAGACAATACTATCCATGAATTTGAATACAATACCGGAACTGAAGAATACAGCTATCTCAATCCTGTTAATAATGGACCAACGGCCCAGCCAGGCGCAATTGTACCGGGGCTTGGAGGTTTGTATGTTGCTGTACAGGGTCAGAATACACTTGGTTTGATCAACGTCAACACCACCGCCGGAACATCATCCGATTTTAATCCTCAGGGGACTATCCCATTTGCAGGTCAGTCTACCCTCGGGCTACCGAACTTTGTGCAGACTACAGGTACTCCTATTATGGAGCCTGGCCTTACGATCAGCAACGCGTGTGAAGGTGGAGAAGTCTCCTTTATAGCGAATGGTAAGGATCCTCTTATCGATCAGTTCGACTGGTTCTTTGACGATGGAACTGAGATGATTGACGCGGGTCCTGAAGTGACGAAGACATATGCTACCGCCGGAACATATAATGTGAAGGTGGTAGTCTACAATAAATGTATGCCGAAGATACCACTCGGAAGCCCCGGTTATCCGGGAGGTGGCGAAGCATTCTTCGACCAGGATTTTGAAGTTAATCCGATCCCGCTGTCGCCGCTGATGCTGGATGGACAACTGCCGATCATTTGTGGCGATACACCACTGGTACTGAAAGGATACGATGATGGGGATCCCGATTTCCCCGGACAGCTGACTTACCAATGGTCTAACGGGGAAACGGTTGCTGATCTTTCAACCACGACACCTGGAACGTATAGTGTTACCGTTACGAGTACACGCACGACCTGTACGAACTCCGCGCAGGTGACGCTCAATCCTTATTTTGCCACCCTTGACCTTGGTCCGGATCTGGATCTTTGTGAAGGGCAACCACAAACTTTACAGGCAGGATTCGACACCCGTGCTACTTATGAATGGTCTATCGACGGAGTGGTGCAGCCTAATCAGACCAATCCGAACGAATATATTTTCAATCAGGCGCTCACAAGCCCTCCACGTCAGACATTTGTTTTAAGTGTCCGCATGTTCGACCAGCGGTGCGCGCAGACAGACGAGGTTAACATTGTGGTGAATCAGACTCCCCGCTTTACTTTCACTACTATAGACGATACTGATTGTGGTCCGGGTTTGGATAATGGTGAGATCAACCTTAACATCACCGCACCACTTGGATCTCCGTTATCGTACACCGTATCAAGTCCAACCGCGTTGATCGGCTCGGGTGTGAACGTGAGTGCTCCGGCGAATCCAACTTTTGTGAGTCTCCCCGGAGATGTTTATACCATTGCTGTGTCTGACCAGATTTCAGGATGCGGAATATCCAGTGTGGCCAGCGTAGACAACGCGGCACTTGCCTTTACTCCTACTCCTATTCCAGGATGTCATCCTGATATGGCTATCGACGTCGAGATCACGGCAGGAAGTGGACCATTCAATTATTCGGTGCTTGACCAGAATGGATCCACAGTCATTGCAGGGACCGGGGCCGCACCGAATTTTGACACCTCTCCTCTTGGGCAGATCCAGGATGGCGATTATGTAGTGAGGCTGAGCGAGCCGTCTACGGGCTGTGTTTCTTCCGAGACAGTGACGATGACTGCAAATGCACCTTACGAGGTATTGATAAATCCGCTTAACATATGCAGTAATCAAAACCAGGTTGAAATGCAGTTCCTGGGAACGAGCCCTGCAACGGACGGGGTACCATCATGGAGTACGGCTCCTTCCAATGGGGTGACTTCATTCACCGGAAACTTTGCGACACTCGCCAACGGAACATGGAATGTAACCGTGAACGTGTCCGGTCCAAGCGCATGCCCGGGTACCGCCACACGCACTGTTTCTATCTCAAGCCTGAATGTCTCGATCCAGGACCCTCCGTCAGTTTGCGTCGATCCGATTTCACTGTCCGCGACATTGTCAGATCCAACAGCGACGGGAACCTACGACTGGGCAAGCAATGGTACGCCATTCACATCAGGGAACCCGATCCTGGTTCCTTCCACTGAGAATGGAAGAAACATGGTAGTGACATTTACAAATGCTGCCAACGGATGTTCATATAACTCAAATCCTTTCCCGGTTAATATTGTCACACCATTCACAGTGACATTGGTGGCTCCGCCAGTCGTGTGTGAAGACACTGATTTTGATCTTGTGGCAACGCCTAGCCGTCCCGGTGTAACGCAGTTTATCTGGACATTCAATGGAACGCAGATTCCGGAGAACGGATCAGTGATTACCGAAGATCGCGGAGGAACGTATTCAGTGATTGGAACTCTTTCAGGGTGTCAATCCCCACCAGCGACGACAACTATCCTGACGAATCCGAAACCTTCAGTAGATCTTGGATCTCTGAAACGAATTTGTCCGCATCCGGCGGCTCCTGATGAGCTTGAGTCTACAACGCTTGATCCTCAGGCTGACTTCGCTGGCTATGAGTGGTACACTGTTGACGGCGCCGGTCTGGAAGAACCTTTGAACAATACTTCCCGAACGCATGAGGCTGTGTTCCAGGGAACGTATCGTCTTCGTGTGACTGATGCGATTGGATGCACGGCCACCGATGACGTGGAAGTCGTTGAAGAATGTGATCCGGTGATCACAGGTCCGAATGCATTCCGGCCAGGTGGTGTCAATACCGTCTTTAGTTTGTTCACCTTCTTCATCGCGGATGAGGACTTCGAAATCCTGATCTTCAATCGCTGGGGAGAGCTTGTTTATCAATCGACGGACCGCGAGTTCGCGTGGAATGGACGTTACAAAGGAAACGGCGCACAGCTTCTTCCTGCAGGTACTTACGCTTATGTGGTGAAGTATCGGAGTCAGTACTTCCCGGATCAGGGGATCAAGGAGAAACGTGGAGGAGTGGTGTTATTACAATAGTTTGATTTAGGAAAATCAGTTAAGCCTGAAAAATGCATATTATGAAAATGAAACTTTCTGTCGTCCTGCTACTGGTAATGTTAGTTTTCTCTACTGGCTTCCAGTTGATCAAGACCACTTTGCATGTGACCGTTCGTGATGAATTGGGCAATATAGTGAAGGGTGCTTCGGTTCAGCTTTTCGAAAATGAGGATGACTATAACAAGGAACAGAATGTTGCTGCCCAGGGAGTAACTGACGAAAAAGGCATTCTCAAATTGAAGGAACTGAAAACCGCGTCTTATTATGTGATCGTACGTAAAGATGACAAAGACAATTCCGGCGGTGCTGAAAAGACTCCAAAGCTGGAAGAGAAGAAGATCAACAAGGTGACAGTGATTATTCAATAATCGAGGAGTATTTGATATCAGTAAAATGACTCTTGCTTATTAGCAGGGTCATTTTTTTTTTTGATGCATGCCTAATGTTGGTTTAACAGTCTGATCCAATGAATGCGCGGGTTCGCATTTCCGGAATGATCTCTTATATTTGACCATACCGCATGCAGCGAGCTCTTTACAACATTCTAAAAGCGCCAATACTTTATCTTCGGGAGAAACTATCTACCCGACAGTTCTTTATTCTTTCGAGTATACTGGTGGGGCTTGCGTCCGGTGGCGCCGCGATCATTCTGAAATTATTTGTTCATTCAATTGAGCGACTGGTTACGTTTTATTCCGGCACTTATGAAGAGTTCTTTTTGTTTGCGTTGTTTCCGTTGATTGGGATTGGCCTCACTGTTATTTTCATCCGGTATTTTCTACGAAACAGGTTGAAGCGCGGAAGCGGAGAGATCGTTTACGCCATTGCCAAGAACTCCAGCGTTATCCCCGTAAGCCAGACGTACGCGCATATCGTCACCAGTGCTCTCACAGTAGGATTTGGCGGGTCCGTTGGTCTTGAGTCTCCAATGGTTAGCACCGGCTCTGCTATAGGCTCCAACTACGGCCGGATTTACAAACTCAGTTATAAGGAAAGAACGATATTGCTTGGCTGCGGAGCTGCAGCAGGAATCGCTGCGGCATTCAATTCTCCTATCGCAGGAGTTTTGTTTGCTATTGAAGTTCTTCTTGCTGATGTGAGTGCCGCTGCGTTTATTCCGCTCATCATTTCTGCAGCGACAGGTGCTCTGCTGTCGAAGATAGTATTGCAAGAAGGTGTAGCCCTTTCCTTTTCTCTGCAGCAGCCCTTTAACTATCATAACACGCCTTACTACATCGCCCTGGGGATTGTTTCGGGTTTGATCTCATTGTATTACGCGAGAACGTATACAAAGGTGGAGCATGTGATGTCCTCGATTAAGAGTCCGTGGTTTCGGGTAGTCCTGGGTGGGCTGATTCTTTTTGTTCTCATCCTGGTCTTCCCTCCTCTTTTCGGAGAAGGCTACGAAACGATCAAGAATCTTTCTGAGCTGGATATGCACGAGGTTATCAAGACGAGCGTGATCTATGATTTCTTACAGAATGATTTTAATCTGCTCATCTTTCTCGCGCTGCTGGTTTTTTTAAAAACAGTTGCGGCGGCTATTACGGTAGGTAGTGGTGGAAACGGAGGTAATTTTGGTCCTTCCCTTTTTGTTGGCGCTTATCTTGGATTTGTATTCGCAAGGGTCATTAACACCACAGGACTCGCGCATCTTCCGGAAAGCAATTTTATGCTTGTCGCGATGGCTGGTATTCTGGCCGGCGTTTTTTATGCGCCGTTGACAGCGATCTTCCTTATTGCAGAGATCACGGGTGGATACGGTCTGATGATTCCACTGATGATTGTGTCGGCGCTTAGCATTACCGTTGCCCACTATTTCGAACCCCAGTCGATGGAAGCAAAGACCTTAGCATCGAAGTTGAAGTTATCGGTCAACAACCGCGATACTTTCATTCTGAGTAAACTCGACCTTGCAGAGCTCATTGAAACAAACTTCAATACCATTCATGTCGATGAAAATCTGAAGAATCTTATTAAGGTGATTGCTACTTCAACAAGGAACACGTATCCGGTCATCAATGATAAACGGGAATTGGTGGGCCTTATTCAGCTGGATCATATCCGCGGGATCATTTTCGCAGAGGAGAAGCCGGAAGATATGCCGGTCTCGAAGTTAATGACTCCCCCTCCTGCCGTAATCAAAGTAGATGAGAACCTCCATGATGTTCTGCGCAAGTTCGATGAGACAGGTTTGTGGAACCTACCCGTTGTTCATCAAAAACAATATATGGGATTTGTTTCGAAGTCAAGTGTGCTGACCAAGTACCGTGCAGAGTTGCTTAGAACTGTATAGTCCAGCTCTTAGCTTCTTAGTTTCTTACTTTTTTAATCATCGACCACATCTCGTCAGCAACAAGCTGATTTCCTTTGTCATTAAGGTGAACACGATCGCTTGTAAGAATTCCTGATTCCTTGTTTGAAGGATTGTAGCGTTCGTTGTATTGAAGAAACGATTTTCGCAGGTCTACCAATGCCAGGCCTTCATCACTCGCAATACCGCGAATGATATTACTGTATTGGTTGAGGTCTCCGTCAAGCGGATTGCTGAAATCGGTCTTCTCCCCTATGACGGCTGGAGTCGCCAGGATAACGGTAGCGCCTTGAGCCTTTATTCTGGAGATGAGCTTTCTGTAAAATTGATCAAACTTTGGCGCATCCGTCCCGGTACCATATGTCTGTTTATGCCATACATCATTCACTCCGACGTAGATAATTACCATGTCAGGCTTTTTATTCAGTACATCCTCCTCCAGTCGCAGATACAAGTCATATACTTTGTTTCCCCCGATACCGGCACCGATCAGTTCGAAGCTATCCTTTAGCCCTTCCTTTGTTATCATTTCCGAAATCCGTTGGATGTAACCACCGGGCTGTACGCCGGCCTGAGTGATGGAGTCACCAAAGAATATCACCCGGGTTTTCTTTTGCATAGTGAATGATGTAAGGAATAATAATAGTATCAGGGAAGCGGAGGCAAATCGTATCATGTTGATTTTCTTTCTTAGGCAAACGTAACTCTAATACGGCATCACTTCATTTGTTTTACGGGGATGGCTTTTATTTCATCATTCCGGTTGAATGCCGGTTTTGGAGATTCATATTTCTTCAGATTGAAGAGCTCGTATTCCGACGTCACCCGTAAGAGCTCCGCCACACTCCATGCTTGTGCAATGCACCCACCGGGAGAATGCGCAGGATCTCCGTCAAAAATCTCTGAAACCGACCCGACGCCGGCCTCATCCAAATGTGAAAAGAATCCATTCAATATCCGGATAGCATCTTCGCGGCCATCTTCTCCATAGGCTGCAAACAATGCGTCGACGTATATTCCCGCCAGGTGACTCCAGACGGTTCCCTGGTGATAAGCGCCATCTCTGTATGCGATGTCACCGTGGTAAGTCCCTTTATACTCTGAATGCAGCGGCGAAAGGCTGCGCAGACCACGAGGGGTCAACAAATGATTTTTGCAAACCTTAATTACCGAGCTAAACTTCGAAGTATCTAATACCTTAAACGGCAACGCCATTGCATAGAGTTGGTTCGGACGGATGTCCTCGCAACGGAAAGTACCTTCTACATAATCATACAGGCATTCATCTTTCTGATTCCAGAACAACTTATTGAAGCTTTCCCTGACAGCTGTTGCTTTCATCCTGAAGAACTCTGCATCGCTTTGGAAGTTCATCTCGCCGAGAAGAGTATCCATGATACATAAGGCATTGTACCAAAGTGCATTGATTTCAACAGGCTTACCTCTCCGCGGTGTGACGACCCAACCATTTACTTTCGCATCCATCCACGTCAGTTGAACACCATCAGCACCTCCTGCAATCAAACCATCCACGTCGTCAACCTTTATGTTGTAGCGGGTGCCATCGTAATGCCATTCAATGATATCACGCAATACCGGAAGAATATTCTTTATGAAAGGCTTATCCCCGGTATACTGATAATACTTGTATATCGCATTTATATACCAGAGCGTCGCATCAATAGAGTTGTACTCTGGAATTTCTCCGGAGTCGGGGAATCTGTTGGGGATCATTCCTT
>JAEYXN010000129.1 GCA_023431285.1 Bacteroidota bacterium | reverse complement strand
CATTGAGCGCAAGCCTGTATCCGACGTCTTTCTTGTTTCTTGGGTGGATGTCGTCAGCGTCGCCAATGTCGATGATGACAGCCTGGCCTGTCTGAGGCAATGATAGGGTCATACGCTGAGCCTCGCGCAACTCTGCCCACTGACTTTCACCTGGAACTGCCGATGGAGCAAGGAAGTTTGCAAGCTGAACCCAATAGAACGGAAACTCATATCCCCACTTCTGTCTCCAGTTGTTAATCAACATCGGGAACAATTTTGTGTAATATGACGCTGCAGACGTGTTTGATTCGCCCTGATACCAGATTACACCACGGATCTTATAATCTATGATCGGGGCAATCATCGCGTTATATAACTGCGAAGCAAATGAATTCGGACCCACACTCGCAAGACCGAAGTCTGTAGTAAGCACGGAAGATTTATAAGCCCACTCACCATCAAGCGAAATCTTGTTTTTTCCAACGCGGATAAACAACTGCTCTGCTTTTCCGTAAAGGCCACCACCTCCCTGGAGATCAACAACCTTAACTATGATGGTATTTTTTCCTTTCCTGAGTATACCCTTTTCAACTGTGTAATGGCGATCCTTACTGTAATTTGTTTCATGTCCTACCTGTACTCCGTTGATGTAGGTGTAATCGATATCATCAATAGGTCCAAGACTCAATCGAGCTGAGTCTGCATCGCCTTCAATGGCAAAATCTCTCCTGAACCATACAATGCCATCAGCGTGTCCAAGTTCAGTGTTGTTCCAATCCTGAGGAAGGGAAATCTTCCTCCAATCGGAGTTTTCTGTCTCAGGGAGAAACCATTTTTCTGCGAGGCCACGGTCCTTCCTCATAGCCTCCATATACTTCTTTTGTTTTACATCGTTGTCTTTTGCCTCTGCTTCCATTTTCGCCAAGTCGGCATTCTTGAATTCAGGTTCCTTACTCATCAAATCCCAACTGATCCAAGGTTCAACCTTCGTACCACCCCAAGACGAATTGATCAACCCAATGGGAATATCAAGCTCTTTGTTCAAAGTTTTTCCGAAATAGTAGGCTACTGCAGAGAAGTTAGCCGCATTCGTTGAATTGCACTCGAGCCATTCTCCTGATTTAAGATCGTCCTTCGGTTGGAAGCCCATATCTTTTTCAACAGTAAAGAATCTGATTTTCGGATAGTTTGCCGCTGCAATTTCAGTAGCAGCATCGTTGGTGTTATTGAGGGTCCACTCCATGTTCGATTGCCCGCTGCCCAGCCACACATCTCCGATAAGAACATTCCTCAAAGTAATATTCCCAGACTTGGCGGTGATGGTCATTTGGTAAGGTCCGCCATGCTTCATTGGTTTCAGCATCACGCTCCAGACACCATTACGACCTGCTTTTGCCTGCGCGCTCTGATCATTGAAACTGACCTTCACCGTCTCGCCGGGTGTTCCCCAACCCCATATCCTGAGATCGCGTTCTCTTTGAAGTACCATGTGGTCGCTGAGAATTCTGGGGAGTCGCAACGCCCATACATAATGCGTTGTAATCGACAAAAGGAATAGAAGGAATAGAGTACGTAGTTTCATATGCCGTTAAAAAGGTTGGATCGAAAAATAACAAATTTGGATTTGTTCTGGTACTCCGTACCCTTGCCAGGATCAAAAAAAAAAAATCGACAACCTTAAGGTCGTCGATCTTCATCCAACAGGGTCTTTACACAAATTATTACTGAATCACTTCGTGCCCAGCCAAAAGTCCCAGGAACCATTAGATTGATGTCGCAATAACAAACCGCGACCACTTTCCGCATGAGGAAGCCCCGTGACGTAGTAATCAGGAAACTTAACGCTTTCGATATAGAATCTGCCATCGCTTCCCTTGTGATAGATGAATCGATTGTAGTCTGTTGCTTCACTATGACCTGAGAGTTTCGTAACCTTCAAAAATCTCTGTTTTACATTCAGACCCGGATGGAATGCAGAGTCGATTGACCAGTATGCACCTTGATCGTTATGAACAAGGACACCCTTACCAGACGAAGGAACTGAGATGGTCCATTGTTTTGAATTATCATCTAAAGGATATTTTGGGTGATAGCGAGTTGTTCTTACGGCAGATCCCTCGGCAGCAACATAGGTCGAATCTAAATCATAATTTAACGTAAACAGATATCCGGATTTTGGCCAGACCTCATTCTTGGTCGCGGAATCCTGGCAGCTGATTGCGACAAGGGCAGACCACACAAGAATAGAAAGATGAACAAATTGAGTTTTCATAAAGGTTGATTTGGTGAATGGGCCGATAATTCACCAAATATCGAAGGTTCATCATTTCGACGCAGTCACATGAAGATGTGACTGCCAAGCAGGCGTGATAATCCTCGGCCAGGTTTCCCCGACCGAGGAAGAAATCAAATCAACTTGCCCAACGGTGAGACTATACTCATGGCCTCAGAAAGACCAGTCCGACGCGCGCCACAATAAAGATGATCATTCCGTAAAGAGCGGTTATAAGTGCAACACGTAATCCACCCATGATTATGTTGAATGGCAGCACTGTTTCCATTTGCGACAGAGCGCCGAACGCGTAGAAGAGTCCAATCGCTGTTCCAAGCATGCCCCATACAAGTGCGATTAATGAGACATGATGAATGGCAAACGTAAGTTTCGACGGGTCCGTATGTTTTGCATACTTCGAATAAAATGCAAGTCCCATCATAATCAGGATCGCGAGAAACATTATTGAAAGAGGTGCCATGTATTCCATGCCTCCTTCTGCGTGAAGATTCATCATAGAAGGTAAAATTTAGTTTTTTAGTAGAATTCAACAAGTATAAGTCGATTTGGAATCTATTGCTGTGATTTGAAACCAACGGACCGGATAGGCATGGATAATACATTTTGCCGGAGGGATTTGTTGAAAAGGTTTCGAATCATGTCGAAAAGGGTCTATGTCATCCGAATAGTGAATTTTATTTTATCTTTTAGGAGATATGTCGCTACAGAAAATATCGATAACAATTAAAAAGCAGCGATGGCTGATCCATTGCGTATTCTGGCTTGCCGTGGGAAGCTGGTATGCGTTATTCTTCGGAAGACAAACCAGCAATTATTCACTGACCTTTTTTTTCGTAGGACTTCTCATGCCCGTAACAATCGGAACTTCCTACTTCGTGAACTATTTTCTTGTCCCGCGATACCTCATCAAATCAAAGTATGGACTCTTCATATTGTATTTCATTTATACACTCGTCGCTGCCGTATTTCTCGAGATGCTGATCTCGGTCCTCACGTTAATTATGATGGCGGAGTTCAATGTAAAAAAAATGAGTCCCGCGTCGATCGATATGTTCCTGCTGATGGTAGCGTTACTATCGGTTGTTTTGCTTGCACTGGCTATAAAGCTCTTGCTGTACTGGCGCAGCTCAAAAGAAGATTACAACAAGCTAATGCTCGAAAAAGTCGGGAACGAACTTCGTTTTCTGAAGACTCAACTCAATCCACATTTCCTATTCAATACATTAAATAATTTGTATTACCTCACCATCGAAAAGTCAGACCTCGCGCCGAAGGCTGTTCTTCAACTGAGTGAGATTCTCGATTACGTACTTTATCGAACCAGGGATAATCTAGTTCCTCTTGAGAGAGAATGGCACCAACTTCAGAACTATATCCAACTTGAGTCTCTGCATTATCAGGATCGCGTAGTGGTAGACGCAGTGCTCGAGGGAAACACCGAGGGTTACTCTATTCCTCCGATGGGGCTCATTACTCTGATG
Source organism: Bacteroidota bacterium (assembly GCA_023431285.1). GTDB lineage: Bacteria > Bacteroidota > Bacteroidia > Cytophagales > Cyclobacteriaceae > Ohtaekwangia. Next base: position 21,781 of record JAEYXN010000129.1, on the reverse strand, counting down.
GAAAACGCGTTCAAGCATGGAGTTGCGTCGTCGAGGAGCAAGTCATGGATCAACGTTCTAGTACAATGTGGTGACAAGATGATCTATGTTTCTGTTCGAAACTCGGTAGGTGAGCAAAAACCAGCACAGGGAGGAATTGGATTGGAAAATCTTCGAAAACAGCTCGACCTGCTTTACTCGGGGAAATACGAATTGACCACTGAGGTAATTGGCACAAAGGAATTCCAGGTGACCTTAAGATTAATACAATCATGAAGACAAGATGTCTGGTAATCGATGATGAACCACTGGCGAGGAAGCTGATCACTTCACATATTTCCAGGATCGAAAGCCTGGAACTTGTGGGAGAGTTTGGCGATGTATTCGCTGTCAACAATTTTTTGCAACGACAGTCGGTAGATCTTTTATTTCTCGACATTCAAATGCCGGAGATGACCGGTTTTGAATTCCTCGGGTCATTGATTGATCCGCCCGCCGTCATTATAACCACTGCGCACAGAAATTTTGCACCTGAAGCCTTCGAACTGGATGTCGTTGATTACCTCCTAAAACCAATTTCCTTTGAGCGCCTGTTTAAAGCTGTCAACAAGTTTGCGGAGCGACGCGCGCATATATCGAAACAAGGAAATGAAAATGATGAAGAATCACTTTATGTGAAGGCGGACCGAAAGATGCACAGGATCTATCTGCGAGACATTATTCTAATAGAAAGCCTGGATGAATATATCCGCGTCCATATGAAAGAACGTGTTCTCATATCACGAGAGACGATAACATCTCTCGAGGGAAAACTCGACCGAAATCATTTCGTCCGCATTCATCGTTCATTCATTGTTTCCAGGCGACACATCTCGTCCATTACATCTGACGGGGTTGAATTGACTGGAGGTCGCATACTTCCCTTCGGAAGAACATTTAAGATGGCTGCGATGTCAGCGCTGGGGCTCAGCTGACAGAAAAAACGTCTGGAAAAACTTTCATCATCTTCGACCTTGAAAACCCGAACCTGTCAACTAACTTATCGCATTCAGCATCAAAAGAAACGCGACTGTGAAGGTCTTCCTGGTTTTTGATGTATTGGCGGACTTTATCCAGGCTCGAGTCCGAAACAGATGCCCCATAGTATTTCCGCTGCCACTCAAATCTACCTTTGCAAAGTTTTTCCTTGTTGATCCAATACGAAGATTCTCCCTTCACAAGCTGCATTACCAGGCTCGGCGTTTGGCAGGCGCCCAGCGCAATCAGCGCATGGCAATGGTCTTTGTATCCATTAACGGTATCGATAAAAACACCTTTACTCGCGGCGTTCTCTTTCATATGCATCCAGACTTTACTTCTCAACTCATACGAGTTGAGGAGGGGCTCACGGTGTTTCGTGGACCATACAAAATGGATATAGACTCTTAGGAAAGACATAATTAATTTATTTAGCTAACGGCGCCTCTCGCTGATGTGTTATAACAAAGAGGGTGAGGGCTTACGCTTAAAGCTAATAACGCAGAATAAGAAAATCCAATTGATGGAGGCATGATTGTTCTTCTCTAGGGGTGGGCTTAAGCCCACCCCTAGAGAAGAACATGGAGTACCTTCGATTCGATTGAGCAAATATCTTTTTTACAGCAACGGAGCCTTTCAATTCCGACGGAAGACTCTTCTCTAGAGGGGGGCTTAAACCCCTCTCTAGAGATCGGATTATTATGACAATGCAGTCGAAATTCGACGTCCTCTAACTCGCCGATATAATACCTATCGATCGAAGCCGATTAAAGAATATATAAATAGTGCACAACGGAAAAAGCCACTGAATTGACAGTGGCTTTTTTGCTCCTCCTCCAGGGCTTGAACCTATCCAGACCCATCGGGACTGATTAACAGTCAGGTGCGGTCCCTTTTATTATTTCCTCCCAAAAATTATTCTCTAAAATAAATCGCTCCAGAAACCTCCGGCTCTTCATCCTCTTCAAATATTTCTCCAAAGCCCGCGCCTGAACCCTGCTCGACAACGGCACACTGAACTTCTCTTCTCTAGAGGGGGGCTTAAACCCCCCTCTAGAGATCGGATTATTATGACAATGCAGTACGAAATTCGACCTCCTCTAACTCGCCGATATAATGCCTATCGATCGAAGCCGATTAAAGAATGTATAAATAGTGCACAACGGAAAAAGCCACTGAATTGACAGTGGCTTTTTTGCTCCTCCTCTAGGGCTTGAACCTAGGACCCCCTGATTAACAGTCAGGTGCTCTAACCAGCTGAGCTAAGGAGGAATCCCTCTATTTTGGGAGTGCAATAATACAAGGTTGCCCCTCAAATATCCAACCCCTAAGGCTTTTTTTCACATTTTTTTGGCTTTTATAATGACAACAGGCCGCCCGCCTAATACAACTACCCGTCATCACTAATCTTAGGCTGGAAAAAATAGACCGGAACGGTCCCTCTACAAACTAATCCTCAAAAGGATGCCGACCTTTCGCCTCGTTGTGGCCCGCATTGGGGTCCGTCCCCGGCTGCGCACGATGACGATTATGGAAACTCTCTAGCCGTGACTTCACTATTAATTCCCGCTCACGGCGCTCACTTTCAAGCTTCTGCTCGAAAATAGTTCTCAAATTGAATAATGGCTGCCGGCTCATATCACCTATTTTCTAAAATTCTATACCAGCCAGCCCTCAAATCTGCCCGCAACCCTTGCACATACCCAACCGTTTGTTAACTTTGCAACTCAAAGCACTTTCAAATGAAAGAAGTTAAGGAATATGAGAAAGACCTGGCATCCATCCGGAACATCATGGAACGGAATGCTAAATTCATTTCCCTCAGCGGTCTGTCCGGCGTCCTCGCAGGCCTCTACGCCCTCGCAGGCGCAACCGCCGCATACTTCATCGCGCACTACCCCGTATCTCCTTTCAACTACCGCACAAATTCAGTTCGCCCAGCCGATATCCTCATCAAACTCATCATCATCGCCGTCGTCGTGCTCGCCGCATCCCTGGTCACCGGACTCTTCTTCAGCAACATAAAAGCAAAAAAACACGGACTTAAACTCTGGTCGCCAGCAAGTAAAAAACTCCTCATCAACATGGCGATCCCTCTCGTAACGGGTGGGCTATTCATCATCATCATGCTGTCAACAGCACACTACGGCCTCGCCGCTCCCGCATCGCTGATCTTCTACGGCCTTGCCCTCATCCAGGGAAGTCCAAATACTTATGATGAAATCCGATACCTCGGCTTCTCCGAAATTGTCCTCGGACTAATCTGTGCTCTCTACCCAGGATACGGACTGATCTTCTGGGCCATCGGCTTCGGAGTCCTCCATATCTTCTACGGAGCTATCATGTATAATAAGTACGATAAGTGAAAAGCCCCTTCGAAAATCTTGACCGGGTTTTAGAACACCGGATCCGGCTGCAGATCATGTCTGTGCTCGTCACTGACGAAACTCACGACTTCAATACACTGAAAGATCTGCTGGGCGTAACCGATGGCAACCTCGCCTCACACATCAAGGCGCTAGAAAAAGAAAAATATCTGAGCGTCCTGAAAACATTCATCGAACGTAAGCCAAACACCAAATACAAAATCACCGAAAAAGGACGCACTGCCTTCAGAAAACATATCGATGCCCTTGAACAAGTAATCCGCCAACAGAAATAATTTTTTTTTGAATATGAACTTTGTATTTAAAAGTACTTTCACAAGACAATCGAAAATGGCCGTGCCAGGACTACTGGCTAACATTCTCTCCTTATCCATGATAACCATACTGTATCTAACCAACTACATCCTTCCCGCAGCAATCGACTCGCGGCCGCATGGAACAACAATCCTGTACATCAGCGCAACATGTATGGTCATTCAGTCCCTTTCAATCCTTATAACGCTCTTTAAACTCATAACAAAGTCAACGCATATGTATCCCTTCGGAAAATTCATCACCAGGAAATATGCACAAATACAACGGTACCCCTATCTACAAATACCTATCCCTCTCCTCTTTTGGAAACAGATCATTCAACTAAACAAATCACCAAAACAATAATTTATGAACACCGTTCCTTCAAATTCACCCGTGCCAAACCTCCTCGAAAGGTTCAACAATTGGCTTCAGGAATCCGTCATGATCAAACTGTTCTCCATCGGATTTCTCGTCCTTATTCTGCTTATCCCATCTGCGTGGATCACCGATCTGATCTACGAAAGACAATCCCGCGCCAACTCCGTTATGGATGAAGTCGCCGATAAATGGTCAGGTCAACAATGCCTATCAGGTCCGGTCCTTGTCATTCCGTTTATCCAAAAAGATATCATCGATAAAGGGAAAGATGGTGTAGAGATTCGTGAAAGAATTGAAAACGCATTCTTCCTCCCCGAACAACTTTCGATAGATGGCACTGTCACGCCAAACGAGCTCAACCGTGGAATCTTTGACGCCGTAGTGTACACATCTTCACTTCAAATCCGCGCCGCCTTCAGTCCTCCCAACTTCAAACGCCTCAACGTCGCACCCGAAGCCGTTCAATGGAAAGATGCCTTCATGGTCTGCGGCATCTCCGATCTTCGTGGTATCAGCGATAACCCATCGTTCACCGTAGGAAATGAAAAGTTAACAGCTGAACCTGCCAACAACATAGGAGTCACGGTTAGAACAACGACAGTAAACAACGCCGATACGCGTCACTCCTACGATCGTGATGATACCGACATCAGCACCTCCTCCAAAGGAATTACCGCGAAACTCGATTGGAAAACTGCCGAAGACTTTAACGGCAACGTTCAAATGAAACTGGATCTCAAAGGAAGCAAACGCCTCGACTTCGTGCCCACAGGAAAAACTACTGATGTAAAACTTTCCGGAACCTGGAAAGACCCAAGTTTCGACGGCGTCTTCATTCCAATCGATAGAAACCTCACTGAGGAGGGCTTTGACGCCACATGGAAAGTGCTTCACTTCAACAGACCATTCTCACAACAATGGATCAGCAACAATCAACAACTCAGTGGTGCAGACTTCGGTGTAAAACTTCTCGTTCCCGTAGATCAATATCAGAAAAGCATCCGCACCTCGAAGTACGGCATACTGGTGATCCTGCTCACCTTCATCGCGCTGTTTCTGGTTGAAATCACCAACCGCATTCGCATCCATCCCTTTCAGTACATCCTGATCGGCGCCGCGCTCATCATCTATTACACGTTACTCTTAAGCTTATCAGAACATTTTGGCTACAACCTCGCGTACATCATTGCATCATTGCTAACGGTCACCCTGGTGAGCCTCTACTCGAAAACATTCATCACGCAAAACAAACTGGTCATCCTCTTCACATTTCTGCTACTTGTGTTCTACACATTCATTTTTGTCATCATCGTTCAGCAGGATTATTCACTCCTCATTGGAAGCATCGGATTGTTCGTCGTCGTAGGAACACTGATGTACTTCTCTCGCAATATTCGTTGGTACCAGGCTCCGGCCCAGGTAGCCGAATAGTTGGTGGTGATCACGGCGGAGCGACTTCGGTTGCTCCGCCTAATTCGTTAGAACAAATGCATTTGGCAGCCCCCTGCGGGCCGGGCTTTTCGCTACAAGTCCGTCCGGCACACAACCCACCCACTACGGGCTTTCCGCTACAATCCCTGGCTGAGGGGCCTGCTTCAGAATCAATATATCAAACTACTTTGAATCATCTCAACGAACTGTGAGAGATATCATCGCATCTCCTAAGAATGGCGAAACCTGCTTTGCGCCAATCAAACTAACTCTGAAGAAACGGATAGCGATAATCAGTCGGCGGAACCAATGTTTCTTTGATCGCCCTCGCGGAAACCCACCGCTGTAAATTCATCTTCGCGCCAGCCTTGTCATTGGTTCCTGAAGCGCGCGCGCCACCAAAAGGTTGTTGACCCACCACCGCGCCAGTAGGCTTATCGTTGATATAAAAATTACCGGCTGCGTTCACCAGTTTCTTCGTAGCAAGATCAATCGCATAGCGGTCCCGTGAAATAATAGAACCCGTCAATGCATAAGGCGACGTTCTGTCAACAAGATCAAGCGTATCCTCAAAGTTTTCTTCATGATACACATACACCGTCAACACCGGACCAAAGATCTCTTCACACATCGTCACTGATGACGGATCTTTCGATTCAATCACCGTCGGCTCAACAAAATATCCTTTACTCTTATCGTAACCTCCGCCAGCGATGATCTCATTCATCTTGTTATTCTTCGCACCGTCGATGTACTTCGTAATGGAATTGAATGCCTTCTCACTAATAACAGCATTAACAAAGTTTCCAAAGTCTTCCGTAGGCCCCATCTTAACAGACTTGAGATCTTCAACAATGAATTTCTTTACATCGGGCCAGAGGTTTGAAGGTATATACGCCCTGGATGCCGCGGAACATTTCTGTCCCTGATATTCAAACGCACCTCGAACCAACGCAGTGGCTACTTCCTTCGCATCGGCACTCTTGTGTACCATCACAAAATCTTTCCCGCCGGTCTCACCAACAATTCTCGGATACGATTTGTAATTCGCGATATTCTCACCGATCGCTTTCCAGATAGACTGAAACACTTTTGTACTACCCGTAAAATGAATCCCTGCAAAATCGCGGTGTTTGAAAATAACATCGCCGGCCACAGGGCCATCTACATAAACAAGATTGATCACCCCATCCGGCAAACCTGCTTCACGTAAAACCTGCATGATCACATTCGCAGCATAAACCTGCGTGTCGGCGGGCTTCCACACAACGGTATTTCCCATCATCGCCATCGACGTCGGAAGATTCCCCGCAATTGCCGTGAAATTAAATGGCGTAAGCGCGAATGTGAATCCTTCCAAAGGACGATACTCCATACGGTTCCACATACCGGGCGCAGACTCCGGTTGCTCCGCGTAAAGCTGCGCCATGAAATAAACATTGAATCTCAGGAAGTCGATAAGCTCACACGCGGAATCAATTTCGGCCTGATATGCATTCTTTGATTGCCCCAGCATTGTCGCTGCATTGATCTTGTAACGGTAAGGACCCGCAAGCAGATCAGCGGCCTTCAGGAAAATACTCGCACGATGTTCCCATGGAAGATTGGCCCATAACTCCTTCGCAGCAAGCGCAGCATCTATAGCCTGTTCAACGTGACCGCGATCGCCTTCATGAAAATATCCAAGAGTATGTTTGTGATCGTGTGGGGGCGACAGCCTTTGTGTCTTGCCGGTGCGCACTTCTTCGCCGCCAATGTACATTGGAATATCCATCTCCCGCTTGCGCGCCTCCTGCAAGGCCTTTTGCAAAGCTTCACGCTCTTTGCTGCCAGGAGCATAGCTCAATACAGGTTCATTTTTCGGATAAGGAACATGGAAAAATCCTTTAGACATAAGAAATGCGTTTCGGTTAATGAAATGAGTTATTCGCCCGCAAATGTAAGCAAATCAGAGAATCTCCCGAAGCTCTGAAAGGGCTGTTATCTCGTAACGGACTTCCACCTTGTGATCAATCTGCTCAGGGTTAAATAAAACAGCGTCGATCGATGCATTCTTTGCGCCGCCAATATCGGTGAGTGGATTGTCTCCCACCATAATCGCTTCATTACACGACACGCCGCTGAGCTTCAGCGCATAATCAAAGATGCCACGCGCCGGCTTGCGGTGCCCTGCCTTCTGAGAAGTAATGATGTGTTTAAAATAACGATGAATATTCCCGGAGCTCAACTTGATATTCTGAATCTCTTCAAATCCGTTTGTGATCACCGTGAGACTGTAATTTGCCGACAGGTAATCCAATGTTTCCACAGCCCCCGGCATCAGTTTGCACTTCGTGGGACACACGTCAAGATAGGCTCGCGAAATATCTTCAGAGAGTTGCGACTCATATGCGTTGAAAAACTCAAGTATCTGCTTGAACCGCTCGAAACGAATAACGTCGCTTGTTATTTTCCCTGTGTCGTAAAGATCCCACAACGAAAGATTCACTGCGCGAAACCGATTGAAAAAATCTTCAAACTTATGAACGCCCCGTTCCTGCAGTCCATACTGGACAAACAATTCCTGCAGCGTCTGCATGGAATTCGTCTCGTAGTCCCACAACGTGTGGTCCAGATCAAAAAAGATTGTTTTGTATTTCTTCATGCGCTGTTTTTCTGCCACGCTTCTATCTGGACTTTGTTAACAGCCAGCTCGCGGTTTGAAAATAAGGTTTCGTAAATCTGCTGATCCTTCTGCAATTGCTGATCCTTCCGTAAAAACTGAAATATCTGTTTAATGATTTCCGCAACTTCGTCTTTGATCTGATAGAAAACCCAGTGATTGTAACGTCGAAATGTGAGGATCCCCGAATTCTTAAGATAGATCAAATGCCTTGATGTTTTGGCCTGCGTGAAATCAAGGATTTTTTCCACATCCGAGATGCACATTTCGCCATTCAGGAAGATCAGGTGCAGGATCCGGATGCGCGATTCATCGGCACAGGCCTTGAAAATTTGCGATCCCAGCGTAAGGTTGAAACTTTTCAGCCGCATAATTCATCAACAACAGGTCAAGCCACGAAATTAGGCACTTAATCGGGTTATCCCTATATTTGAAATCAGATAAAAAACGAGCATCAGTGATTAGTAAAGCGTTGAGAGTGTTAAGTGTTGCGGCCCTGCTGGTGCTTTTTGTAGCCATTGAAAACCAGGTCTCCGGGCAGCAGAGGCTGATTCAACTTTCAGGTGTCATCCTTGGTGAAGATAGCGTCTCTGGGATGCCAGGGGTGCACATCTACGTGCCAAAGGCTGGCCGCGGAACAACAACTAACCTTGTAGGCTTTTTCTCTCTCCCGGTAAAGGTGGGTGATAGTCTCGTCGTGAGTGCCGTGGGGTATGAACGTCAGCATTACATTGTTCCTCACGATGCACCTGAATTCCAAACCGTCATCGTGCAACTAGTACAAGACGTAACTTACCTCCCTGCGATAACGGTCATGGACTTTCCCACAGAGGAAGTTTTTAAGCAGGCTGTGCTGGCCTTAAATGTTCCGTTGGATCAGAGCAAACTTGACCAGAAAAATCTTAATCAGGAATTGTTAGCGCTGATGCTGAAGACCACGCCAATGGATGGCTATCAAAATCAGCGCTATGCATTGAGTCAATGGGCAAACTCCGCCAACGACCGCTTTCAACCAGTATCCAATCCTCTCCTGAATCCATTCAACTGGGTGAAATTCTTTAACTCGCTGAAGAAGGAGAAGAAGAAAAAATAACCCGACAGAACACGCTCAAGGCTGTGGTATCGTACTTCGGAAGTCATTAAGTTCCTTCAGATCATTCCTGAAAATTTCTTCGTCCCTATCCTTGAAGGCCCCGGCCTTGTGTGCAATGAATAGCATGGCTGCAGAGATCATCATCGGAATAATCGTATCGATCACCGCTTCTCCCGCCGACATCCGTTGCAGTTTGTTTGGCAAAAAGCTCAAGGGAAACAGGACTGTTTGTGACACAATCATTGTAATAAGCGTATACTGGAAAAACTGTTTTGGTTTTTCGTACAACGCAATGGCACGGCGCAATGCCTCCTCAACAGAATGATGGTCAATAGAAATGTTCTGTATCCGCTGAAAAGTATGAACCAGCTTTCCAGTGAGGATAGCGAGACAAAATGCCAATACGCCCATCGGCACATATTGTAAACTGCTTTTGTAGTCGAACGGATTTGTCAGTAAAACCGCGATACTGAAGAGGAGACAGATCAGCATCCACGTAATGCCGGCGATGTATTTGCTTTTCAATCCGGAGAAACGATTGCTGACTCTTTCTTTGATGATGGTGTGTACAATCTTCTCCTGAAGCATCAGCGTCGCATCCAGTTTCTTGTCATACATCTTCCAGTTAGAGATCAATTCATCTGCTTTCATATTCTTTGCTTTTGATGACTTCTTCAAGTTTCGTTTTCAATCGGTTAAGCTTCACACCCACATTGGAAACCGATATTCCCAGGATGAGGCCGATCTCCTGGTAGCTTTTTTCTTCCAGGTATAACATAAGCAACGCCCGGTCTATGGGTGAGAGTCTCCGCATTGCCTCGTGAAGTAACTTCAGCCGGTCATCCAGCATTGTTTCATTGTCCGGAAGTTCCAGGTGCAAATCGGATATTGAGGTCTTCCTTGGCTTACGTACCTCCCGGCGAAACTCACCAATCGCAGTGTTCAGCGCGACACGATACACCCACGTCGATGGTTTAGACTCGCCCCGAAACGACGGGAACGACCTCCATAGCTGAAGAACGATTTCCTGGTACAGATCATCGATGAATTCCTTTTCAAACGCATAGAGGTTGCAGACCTTGAAGATCAACCTCCTGCTATCGATGATCATATCCATGAATTCTTTCTCCATTCCGTCATTTTGCCCTTTAGTAGCGGTCCGGGTCAGAAACTTACAAAGTGCTGCATTTTTCTATGGATGCTGCCCTGATTACGCCCATTTACGGCTAAAGGATTGTGGAAATCGGCGATAATTGCAATTGGCTTAGTGTATCTTTATTGGTATAATTGCAGCCCAATCCGGGATTTTCGGGGTGTAGCGCAGCCCGGTTAGCGCACCACGTTAGGGACGTGGGGGTCGGAAGTTCGAATCTTCTCACCCCGACCAGAAAAAACAGGGTTTTTGATAGCAGGAACCCTGTTTTTATACCTTCTCCAGTTGTCGTGCCAGATAATAGTGCCATCACCAAAAGAGTTTCAAGGAAGCCGCTGAAATCACGGAGTGGCTATCCATACCATGAGGCTGTTCTTACTCCAGAAGATTTTGACATCACGAAGACCTGGTATATCACCTTCTATGCTTGGGATGTAGGAAAAGAACAGCTGACCCGGAAGCGCATTCTGAAAGACGAATTAAACGCAATCCCTAGTCTGGATTTGCGCAAGCAATATGCAATGAATGCAGTTCGATCGATTAACAATTATTTGAGGGAAGACTACCATCTGAATTCTACCAAGGTACCTGTGGTCGTGGGGATCGATTTTCGGGCATTTTCATTCTTAAATGCCATAAAATTCGCAATCAACTACAAGCGTGATGTTGAAAGCATAAAAAAATCCTCGATTGCCAAATATGAAAGCGTGCTTACGGTGATAGACGACTTCCTCAAACATATGCGTTTGGAAAGTGACTATCCCTTGCGCAAAGTAAATGCGCAATTCATCTCGCAATTCTTTGAATATCTTAAAAGCGAAAGGAAAGTAGCAAACAAAACCCACAACGATCGACGCGGATTTTTTCATGCAATGTTCCAAGTACTGATGAAGAAAAGTAGCCAAACGCTTTTCGGTGGAGTCAACCCCGCTTCGGAGGTAAGGGTACTTCAAACGCAAACTAAAAAGCATGCTGCATTTTCAGATCAACAATTGCAAAGCCTTATCGAGTTGGCCAGGAAGAAAAAAGATTTTCACGTTGTATTTTACATTCAGCTCTTCTACTACACGCTGGCACGGCCGGACGAAATTCGAAAATTGAAAGTAGGTAACCTCGACCTGACTCGGCGGCGGATCTTATTCAAGGCTGAAGACGCGAAGACAAGCATCGAAGGATACGTTGGTATTAATGATCGGTTATACCAATTGCTTGTCGAAAGTGGTGTTACGAAATACCCCGGTCATTACTATATTTTTTCAAATGAACTAATTTCGAAAAGGAATTTGCTTGAGTATGGACATTCGGACCACCGGAAGAATGGGGGAAGAGTCGATGAACGCAGCTTTGAGCCAGGCTTGACACCCGTTGGGAAAAACTATTTCTACGACTTAATTGCGGGCTATCTGACAGAACTTAACCTGTACGCTGTCAATCCGAACTTCACACCATACGGAATCAAACACACAGGCGCCATAGGTCTTTATCTTGCTACGAAGGATCCGCGCGTCGTGCAAGCGCAGTGCCGGCACCAGAAACTGGAGACAACGCTGAACTACTTGCGAGATCTCGGGGTATTTATTGACTTTGAGCAGATAAACAAGTGGAATGGCCCTCTGTGAAAACATGTACTCGTGAATTGGATAAATTGGGAGAATTAATAAATAATTGGCCATGTCAGAACAAGTCAATGCCGTCGCTGCCGCAAAACAAGCTTTAAATGAAGTCGCACAATTCAATACTGATGGACTAGTCCAACTAGACAGACTAGGAAGCGACGCAGCTTTCACTGAGCTTAAGGAAATGTTCGACTCGGTTTTCAAGACTGTCTCGACTATCCAAAACGAAATCGAACTTGAAAATATTCCAGCACCAGTTCTTCGACAACTGGAGAGGGAGTGTAAACAGATTTTCAATGAACTCCGAGTAATCGCAAATTTCAATCCGAAAAATTCCGAAAGGCAAGAAAGGCAGGGAATTGTTGGTAGGTTTCCTGAAAAGGTAGAGCCTTTCATAAAGTCAGCGTCTTACGTGATTTCTCTTAGGTATCTAAACAAGAACGCTTCACCAACTCCTGAGGAAATAATCCAAGAAATTATTGAACCGTTGCAGATCAAAAGTAGGGATGCGATAGGCTTACTTGACGGGGTTCTCGCGGCCGTGGGGAAAAAGGCTGAAAAGGCCGGCATTTCTAAGTATTCAGAAATTTTCGAGAACGAAGCAACGATACATTTGCGTTGGTCATACGCTTGGCTTATAATCATTATCGCAGAAGTAGCTGGGACAATTTATTATGCTATTCGCCAAATAGAATCTTTGCCAACGATGGATTTATCATTACTGAACCATAATAATTATATATTCTTACTGCTTCTTTCGAAAGGCGTAATCGTCACTGCGATTTTTTATGCAATTTCCTTCAGCATACGAACATACAAATCGCATAAGCATAACCAAGTTGTCAATCGGCACAGACATAATGCGCTTACCACTTTCGAGACGTTTTCGACGGCTGCCGCAAGTGATAAAACAACAATGAATGCTGTTTTGCTGGAAGCAACTAGGTCGATATTTGCAGGTCAAAGTACCGGATACTTAGGGCCAAACGATCCATCCTCGGATATCAGCAGTCGCATTGTTGAAATTATAAAGGGCGATAAAGCTGACAATTGATACCGACCTAAAAAATATACAAGTTTCATCTCGCTTTCAGGACAGGGCAGCTAACAAGCTAATCTCGCTAGACCGCTAAATGAAATTTATACCGTATCAATCATGACCTAAATATTCATGGGTGATAAATTCTTAATTGGCAAAGCATTTATCAATTCACTGTCTAATGATCACCGCTAACGTGACGAAAATGATTTGCAATCTAATTGGAAGTTTATCAGGAATAAGACTTTATACCAACCTTCAACGTGCCGTCGCTTCAAAAAGCGAGGGGTTCGACAGATCGACTTTCAGCCGGTCAATAAAATATTCAGTAAAGCCCCGAATTTTTGACATGCTTATTAAGTTAGCATCTGGCTTTTCTTTTTGAAATGCTTCGATGGAAGCGATTAGCATGCTCACTGCGGCTTTGAATTTTTCTTGAGGGATTGATTCAAGTGAAAGACTTTCAACGTCACCAGGCTTATATTCTGCTTTGCCGGTAAAAACCGATGCCATGATGCGCGCGATGTGAAGTCGAAAGTTTCCTACTCGTCCTTTAAGTGTGGGATCGATACGACCCCAATTGTCATTCACAGCTTTCACAATAAGACAACAATTCAAGTATACTTGGTAATTGGTGTCGGAGCTAAATATACGTTTATAGTTAGCGTCATCCTTGATCAAAGATGTGGGTTGAGATCTTGCAGTAAATGGATTGTTGAATATTATGGATTCAATTGCCTGCGCTGCTGTTTGAATACTGAAAATCTTGGCTGCGGGTTTGCCCTGATTTTTGTAATAATTCTTTCTCCTATCATAGAAGTATCCAGCATTTCCAAAAAAAAGTTCAATATTCCGTTGGATCGAATCCGTTGCACGGAGAAGTGCAGGTGAAACTGGATTCTGACTGTTCGTGGAAGCAATGATGTTGTCAATGGTTTCTTTATCCTCGTTTATAATTACTTTCACTAACACGGATCTATTATCTGAAATTGCACCAACGTGGTTGTTGTAAATGGAATACGATGTTTGCAACCCATTCACAATTTGGACATTGTCAATCGATAACGTCTTACCTACTTGTCTGGGATTATCGGCAATTATTGTAATTCCATTGTTCAGCCACCAGAAATCATTCTTGTCCGGAGTTTGTACAGTATGTTTTATCTTCTTATTGACATCGACCAATCCTTGAAAATGACGAATATTACTTTCAAATAAGTCATCACGGATTGATCCATCGTCATCCGTAATAAATTTCTTATAGTCGCCAAGTTTTACAGTACCAACATAGCCGATTCCAAAATCTTCATAGCTCGTGGAAAGTGGTGCCTCTTTGAATTGCAGTTGCAGTCTTTGATTACGGTGAGTTTGGTATAATTTTAGTAATTCATCGCTGCTGTAGTTATAGTGCTCTATCGCTGCTCCGGAAAAATGAGTACTGGCCAACTTTTTTAGCTGTTCCGACTTAGAACGGAATACATCATTCACTTCAACTGCTTCCGCGCTGCAGCAATAAGAGAAGACGAGTTTATATCGACCGCCATTTATCGCGCATCGTTGCCAAGCCTCACGGGCGATAGTGGCTCTGTTAACAAGTTCTGGATTGAAACGAATCAATAAAGTCTCAATAGTGTTTTCCAAATTGAATAATTCCGGAAAAGTTGCAATCAACTTATCTAACACCCCCTCCTTAAACGTTTTCTCATTCTTGCATTGTGTTATAATAATAGCGAGATGAGTTTTCGAAGAAAAGGAAACTTCATCAAGGTCTTCCAGAGACTCGATGGCCACGTCGTCTACGAGTACAAGGAGAGAGTCTATTCCGCCATCATTTCCGTTGTCGACAATAGACTTCTCGATGTCTTCAAAGGTTAAATCATACGATTTTGTTGTTTGAGAAACGCAGAAAAGGTCAAAAATTTCAGATGGTTCTCGATCAAGGGCGTTGTTTGACTTGAACTGCTCAATGCACCCGTTAAGTATGATTCTGTTGTTGCTCATAGACTTGAAAACCTAATTTAAGTTATCGGTTAAATATTTTGGTGAACGCCTGAGTTAATATGGCATGTAAATTACAGCTTGATAGAAGATTATTTCCACAGCACTTTCTTAAGTGGGGTTAAGTTTAATTTTCGACCAAGCCGCTCCTTCAGATTGAACATATCTTCCTCGTCGGTCCAAATAAAAAAGAATCCTGGTTGATCTTTGCAAAGTTTTTGGTATTCCTTTTCTTTTTGCGCGCGCTTCCTCTGATACTCTTCGTCCTGGCTGCCAAAGTGTTCAAGTATTATTGTATTGCCCTTCTGATCATCAATCACAAAGTCTGGCCGAATTTCCTTTTCGAAATTCAATGGCGGTTCATATTGAAACGTAAGTCCGTTTGCTGTGAGGAAATAACAAATCAGCAATTCGCTTTTAGATTTCACTTTCTGCGAATTGAAATAGTACTTCCCTTCGAATTTCTCTTTGAACTCAATCTCCTTCTTGGTCTTCACGTACTCAAGACTTTTCAACTTACGCTTTTCGTCGTTTCGTTCGATCCAATGGGTCTTACACAAGGTGTGACCTTCAGGAACCTCTTCATCACAAACTTCACATTTTGGTGCCTGGTTTTTCTTTTCAGTACAATCCCAACATAATTCGAACCAAGGCTTTTTAAGCTTTCCGCATGAAGGGCATTTCGTTCTATCCATTATTTATTGATTTTAGCAGTAGTTTTAGTTGGTCAATACCTTTTGGGCTTTATTTAAGAAACATCGCTTCTATCATTTTAATTTTTGTCAAATATCTCAAGTTGACTATCGCTATCCTTCTTATTCCGCAAATACCTTTCGCCCTGAGAGGTCTTGGAAGTGAACTGAATTGTGATCTCCTCAAGCACTACCGTCACTGTGTTACTCACTACCGTAACTACACCGACTGCGTCCAGTTTTCTTTCCTGCACCAAAACACATTTAATGGCGTATCCATTGCTGAATTCCACCAGCTTATTTACCACACCATTTTTATACGCTTCGTCTTTCATATGAAAGGTAATTGCATCATTTCGATAAAACCCTTTCCATTGAAAATTACCTTCCTTAAGGACCGGTGAAATGATTTCGATCACGGCTTCTTCATCTACATTCGGCCGTAACCTATCAGACTTAAGAATGAATTCTTTGAAATCGTGTCGCTCAACGACTTTCTCTTTTTCCAAAACCACGTTTGATGTATTGGTTACTGTAGTAGACACTTGGTTTACCCTAGGATAAAGGAGCAAGCGTTTGTAAAAATTAGAACGGTGCACTATCACTTTGTAATCTTCGCTACAGATTTCGACAGCTGCCTTGATTGTATCGTGAAATCCTGCTTCGCTTAAGTTACCCTCAAGCTGTTCCCTAAGTTTTCGTAACTCTAGCCTTTTTCGTTCATTTTCAAGCAATGCACCATCATTCGTAATCTCCAATTGCTTAATCTTCAATTCCGTCAAGCGATTGTCCTCAGCGGGTGGTCGAGAAAGTATTGCGCCTACAATGACGGCGACTGCCCCAATCATTGCTGCAGCCAAAGTCACTTTTTGACCTGGTGTTAATTTAAATCGGAAGAGTGATCTTAATCCCCCCTCTTTTAAAGCCTCACTTTCAATTTCAACCTCCAATCCGAAGGCCTGTGATATTTCTTTTGCAATCGCAAGCAGATCTCTTTCGTTGTCGTTCCTTAAGACTGCGTTCATTGAATGAACAGCCTCGTCATTGAAATAATAGTGAAGCTCTAATTTAGTTTCCCGAAAATTGGGATCAGCAAGAAGAAGTAGCATCAACGATTTTCGTTTTAAGACAAAGTAATGCGTTTAGTCCAGGTCCTTCTAATCATTGAAATTGGATCTACTTTCGAAGTTCCTCGTGGAAAATTTCATATCACTTTTTCAAATCGGATCGGCGGCAGTCCAAGATTGCGCAATGCAACACGAAATATTGCAGCAGCGCTTTACCTAAGCGATCCGGAAACCTTCTCTTCAAATAAGCATAATTCTTTGGGCGTTAATGCGCGGCGATGCGCAATACCTATTTCCTTCAACCACTTGGTGATTGTTCTTCGGTCAACTGAGAGCTTGTCTGCCAAGCCAACACGTGTGTTTAGTCTTTTCATACAACTTGTTTCTGAAATTCTAATTTAATTTAATTGCGGCTCGATGAAAAGCATTTTGTAAAACGGTTTTAGAATTACGCCTAACTCAAACGAATAAATCGACGTTTTTGGATAGATAAGGACTTTTGCACCTAATTGCCTGATAATGAATATTATAAATCAGTCCCTATCCAGTCCTCTTCGAGTGCTTCTAGGATCGTCAGAAAGATCACCAACTCAACTGCTCCGATGTCCGTAAAATTATTAAGTTCTTAACCGAATCGCTCGGGACCGCTTGGAGCACTGCTTAGGGACTGATTTATCAGATTGATAATCTGTTCATACAGCAAACAAGCCCCTACCCTCCTAAAATATTCTAAAAAATGAAAATGAGTAACAGGAGCTAAGCGAAAAAAGCCTTGAGATAGTTTTTAGCTATGACCATATTTAGCGCGTTAATGCCAACAGAATAGTGAGCCGTTTTGGGCTGATTCCCATTTACCAGGTGGTTCGAATCTCGTCACCCCGACTTCGCTCGCCATAGTTTCTGTTTCAGAGCATGGCGAGCTTTCTTATTTTCAGGCGGATCTTTCATTGAAGATTCCCGCAGCGAGCTTCGTCGGGTGATACCCGACTTTACTCTTCTCCCTTACAGTTGCGCGATGGTTGCGCGGACCGAACACTTATTCAAAGCGACTCCTTCGCTCGCCATAGTTTCTGTTTCAGAGCATGGCGAGCTTTTTTATTTTAAGGCGGATCTTTCATTGAAGATTCCCGTAGCGAGCTTCGTCGGGTGATACCCGACTTTATTCTTCTTCCTTGGGCGTATCGTTCGAAGTTGATTGGAAAAGATCACACGGTTGTGATTTGCTTTCAACTTTCAACAAACGATCTTAAACATCCACATGCATTTTTTCTCGCTTTCCGTTTGAGTTGTGATTTGCTTTCAACAAACGATCTTTAACATCAGATGAAGGGTTAACGAAGTGAGTCAACATGGCGGATGATGATTGCGTGAGCAAAAATCATTCCCCGAAAAATATTTTTGATTTGATGTCGCTACACGCAACATAGCTTCGCATCTAGTTGCATACAGAAAAACACGTGTCGGCTTCACCGAAGGTTTCGGGGAGGTTTCGGGTAGGTTTCGGGTAGGTTCCGCAAACGCTTCTGATAAACTTCACGTGACTAAAAACTAGTCTCAATATTCCGCGTACCTGACTAAAAACTGGTCTCAATCCGTCATGGAGATTCGGGGGTCTGCGTGCCATCTTTGTATCGTCGTCAGACACAACGCTCGAGAGTTGATGTTCGATGGCCTGTCTTAAAAACAAGTCTTTAACTTAAAATCTAAAAATCATGGCCCGCATTGACAAGAATGATCTGGCCCTCGGACTAAGAGGAAAATTCGGAGATCAATTTCTGTTTCGTAAATACAGGAACAGAACCATCGCCCTGCGGCGCTTCGGGCCAGGTGGCGTCACAACAGAAGCGCAGCGTCAGCAACGGGAGAAAGTTCCGTCTCGCTACGCTCTACGCCAAACGTTGTATGCTCACTCCGGAGCTCAAAGCTGAATACGACAAAATAGGAAGGGCTTCCGGGAACGGAGCGTTTGCTGCTGCCGTCACTGACTTCCTTAAGTCAATTACGGTAGATGCGATTCTTACAAAAAATCTACGCTTTCGAAAATGTGCGGAACGTCCACGAGCTGAGAAGAAAAGCCCATCATGAGAATATTATCATTCCCTGGCTGGAGAAATACATCAGAATCTCCCACAAGACCAAAGGAGACTGGAAAAAATTGAAGAGAAATTTTCCATTCCCGACATCCATCCGGAAGACGATGGCGTACCCGAGACAATAGAAATCTTCTACAACAAGAAAATGAACCTGGTTGAAGCCTCTTTATACTTTATCGCAGTGTGTTTATCAGGTCTGGTGTTGTTGGCATTTTTTGAATTTGATGGATCGACCTCAAATTGGCTCCTCATCCCTCTTTTATTATTCGCGTATCTCTGTGCTTATAATCTTTTTCAATATTGCGACAACACACCGAGGATAGTTTTCACTCCCGATGGAATAAAGGTGCGATCAGAGTTCATCCCGAAAACGCGGATTGAAAATATACGTGTAAGTCTCAACCGAAAGATCCCCACTCTGTCAGTCAGTGAAAAAGTAAATATCATAGAGGCCACAATTAGCGCGCACGACCTCGATACCCCAATGCAGACCCTTTCTGAAATCGCGGCAGTTTTCATGCGGCGGTGGAAAATCGAAGATACCTTGCACGAAGAACACTCGCCAGGAAGATATCAACAGTAAACTTTTCCTGCGAATACTTGCTTCAGAGTATCTACATTCCCATCACATGACATTTATCATATCACTCCAAGATTCTTCTGGTCCCGAAAACGACAACCGTTTTTAAAATTGCCGGCCATAGCCATACCTGGCAATATTCTGTCCGATCGTTCATTTCATTTTCACTCTATGGAAGGAGAAGCTATCCATCTGCCTGATTGTACCATAGCGGAAATCGCCCTGGATTTTCCACACGCGATCCGTGTACTTAACCGATACCAGCTCGACTTCTGTTGCCGGGGAAAAGACAAGCTTGAAGACGCATGTCATCAACGTATGCTTGATCCCGAACAAATATGGAACGAAATACTTCAGGAGCTGCCTCTTCCACGCATAGGAAATCATCACTTCAAAAATTGGGAAACGTGTACACTGATCGATTTTATAATTCAGAATCATCACGAGTACGCCAAACTGATCATCCCACAAATCACCGACCTCCTGGCAAGAATCACTCTGAACCATGCGGTCGACACCCCGGAACTCCGTGATATTCAGAAGTACTTCCACATGCTGGCGGATGAACTCCTTGATCACATGCCCAAAGAAGAAGAGATACTTTTTCCGGCGATCCGCAGGCTCGCAACCCACCCGGTAAGCGCAACTCTTTCACCGTTGCTCGCGAACATCCAGGGCCCCTTGGATGTTATGGAAATGGAGCACACCAACTTCACAAACTTCCTCCGGCTTCTGCGAACGCTTACCGATGGATACCGCGTTCGGTCAGCGTCGTGCCCCACATTCCAGCTCCTCTACAAGCTCCTGGAAGAATTCGATGCCGACCTCGTGCAGCATATGCACATCGAAAACAATGTCCTCTTTTCTAAAGTAAGACTATAAACAACCCTAAATAAAACATTTACTATATGCAGCTAAATCAGGAAATACTAAGTGATCTTATTGTTTACATGAAGTATGCGCGGTATCTGCCCGAGCTGAACCGCCGTGAATCATGGGATGAAATATGCACGCGCTATGAAGAGATGATGAACGAAAAGTATCCGGCCATCAAAGAGGAGATCTCATACTGGATGCAGTATGTACGCCAACGAAAAGTGCTTCCTTCGATGCGCGCGATGCAGTTTGCCGGGACAGCAATCACACGCAATAACAGTCGTATTTACAATTGCGCCTACCTTCCTGTCGATGACCTTCGCGCTTTCCCTGAAACGCTGTTCCTTCTTCTCGGAGGAACAGGCGTGGGCTATTCGGTTCAATTCCATCACATCGAAAAGTTACCCGCGATCAGAAAAGCCGAAAAGAGCAAAAAGTTTTTGATCGGTGATAGCCTGGAAGGATGGGCCGACGCCATTAAGGTTCTGTTAAAAGCATACTTCGGCATGAGCAACTATCTGCCTGAGTTCGATTATTCAGACATCAGACCGAAAGGGGCAAGACTTGTTACTGCAGGTGGCAAGGCTCCCGGCCCAGAACCATTGAAGCTGTGTGTCGCCCACGTGCAGGCAATACTTGATCGTAAACAAGAAGGAACAAAACTGACTCCCCTGGAATGCCACGACATCATGTGTCACCTCGCCAATGCCGTGCTTGCCGGAGGGATCAGAAGAAGTGCAATGATCGCGTTATTCTCCGCCAACGATGAAGAGATGCTGTCCTGCAAGTTCGGAAACTGGTGGGAGCTGAATGAGCAACGTGGTCGCGCCAACAACTCCGTCGTGCTACCTCGTGACACCACTACCCGTCAAGAATTTTTCTCCCTATGGAAGAAGATAGAATTCTCTGGTTCCGGTGAGCCTGGATTCTATTTTACCAACGATACTGACTGGGGAACCAATCCGTGCTGCGAAATCGCACTGCGTCCTTTCCAGTTTTGCAACCTGTGCGAGGTGAACGTCTCCGACATCGAAAGCCAGGAAGAGTTGAATGAACGTGCCAGGGCCGCCGCTTTTCTGGGAACTTTGCAAGCAGGATTCACCGACTTCCATTACCTCCGTGAAGTGTGGCGGGAAACCACTGAGCATGATGCACTCATTGGTGTGGGAATGACCGGTATCGCCAGCGGACGTATCGACCGGTTCGATCTCAGAGAAGCGGCAGATGAAGTGAAGAAGATGAATCTCGAAGTGTCATCGCGCATCAATATACAGTTCGCAGCACGGTGCACTACGATAAAACCATCGGGAACCACTTCGTTGGTATTAGGAACATCATCGGGCATCCATGCGTGGCACAACGACTTCTATCTGCGGCGGGTACGCATCGGCAAAAACGAAGCGCTGTATGAATACCTGAGAAT
>JAEYXN010000130.1 GCA_023431285.1 Bacteroidota bacterium | reverse complement strand
TCCTGAGGCCCAGGTGAAGGGTTTGTCAATGTTAAGTTTAATGGCTTGAATTTGAAGAAGCATTCCCGCCACATTGGCGGCTGTTTCCTCCTGAACTTTAAGAATCGGCATAACTGCCGAAATTTATCATTAAATCTTTTTTGGAGGATGGCCACTGGCGTTTTATTAGGCGTATTTGTTTGGCTCCGACAAAAATCCGGTCATAATCTTGCGACCTATCGAATTATTTGTTCTTTTGCGAGCATGCACAAGGGTGCCGCAAAGTTTCATGCATGATTATTTTTATTAACGACATCCCGGTAAGGATTCTCAGAACGAATGAGCTTCCCGACGAAGGTAGAATCAATCATGTTGTTGACGCCACAGCCGAACCTTTGACACAGGCTAAGTTGCTACACCACGTCTGGATAAAGAACGCGTCTGACAAGGATTTGGACCTACTCCTGGATTTTCTTGACTCAAAGGTTCCTACCAGTATTTTATCTGTGGTTATTTCCGCGCAGAACTATGCCCTTGCTAAAAATCATATCCGCAGTAAGTTCAAGATCGTGAAGGCTGCCGGCGGACTCGTCCGGAAGAAGGAGAAGTCGCTGATGATCTACAGGATGAAAAAGTGGGATCTGCCTAAAGGAAAGAAGGAGAAAGGGGAGAAGTACAAGGCCACGGCAATACGCGAGGTGGAAGAGGAATGCAATATCAACGTGAAACTTGTGCGGAAGATCTGTACCACCTGGCATACCTATACTATGAACAAGAACGTGTACATGAAAAAGACGCGTTGGTACCACATGGAAATCATTGACGACTCGAAGATGAAGCCACAGCTATCGGAAGATATTGAGGAGACGCGGTGGATGAGTCAGAAGGAAGTATATCACGCTCTGGAGCATTCCTACAAATCAATCAGTTTTGTGTTCGAGCAGTTCTATCAACTCGATGAACTAAAATCGCAGAAATAGATCAAAGCTTATACGGCAGGAATTCCGAGACATCTCCGCCGTATTTGTGAACTTCACGAATAATGGAAGAGCTGATCCAGGTCAGCTGCGGAGAGGTAATGAGAAACACCGACTCAAGTTCTGTATAGAGTTTTCTATTTACCTGCGCAATGCTGTTTTCGTATTCAAAGTCTGTCGTGTTCCTCAGGCCTCGCAAAAGGAATGTAGCTCCATGTTTTTGTGCAAGACCTGCCGTTAATTCAGAGTATGTGAGTACGCGTATATTGGGGTATTTCTCAAACGTTGTTTTGATCCGGTCGATCATCATTTCAATTTCGAAGTAACGATTTGCTTTCTGACTGTTATAACCAATGGCAATGATGATTTCATCGAAAAGTTGAAGGCCACGCAGAACGATATCTTCATGACCTTTTGTAAATGGATCGAATGAGCCGGGGAATAATGCGATGCGCTTTTTCATAATAAGAATATCTAAGGTCGGCGAAAGCGCTTTAAATAAAAAGCGGGTTACTCGTTTAGCAGGTGGATGCCGAACAGATCGAAGAAATGATGTTCCTGAACTTCGTCAAAAGGAAATCCAAAGCGCATTCCGGCGGGTCGAATCCCGAAGCTGACGTTGTTGATGTACTTATAGAACTCGTTATAGTGAGGGGAGTTCTTGCCGATGTATCCCCACAATACTACCTCGCTGGTTTCCTGGTTCATGTCCAGCGATTTCATCACCAGCATGATGTAACGAACATAATCCGAGAACTCTTTAATTGCGAATTGGTTGTAGTAAATCAACCTGTTATCGCGACACGCAAGAATATGAAGTCTGAACCTGTCGACGTAGATGTACAGAGGGGTATCACTGCGCTTCTTTGCCTCTTCCATTACTCCTTCGATCAGCGCTGATGATTGATGCAAATACAAAGGTTTGTTGTTCGGATATACGCCGTCAATCCATTGTTTCAGGTCGCGATTGATCGCAAACACTGTGACGGCACCAGCACGGGGGTTTCTGCAGAAAATATAATCTTCCTTTGATGGGTCAGTCTGTGCGTTAAACCTTAGATACTCTGGCATTGCCTCAGTTGCAAACAACGCTTCGGGTACCTGCACAAATTTGTGATTCTTAAAAGCAATTTTAATACGACCCCAGAAGTTTGCTTTGAGCAGGGCGTGGGAGTCGAAAAGTTGGTCCAGCAGGTGGAGCAGCTCCTCGTGCGAAGTAATATTTGGTAAAACAAAGTCCTCCATAAGGAGGACTAAATTTTCATTCGGATCAACAACAGCGAGCTGAAAATCGCGCGTACCAATATTTACCAGGAGATGATACTGATGAATAAACTCTTCATCGAAACGATCATCCCGGACTTTCTTGATCAGTTTGTAGTTCAGCGCCGTGGTCTGCAAGATTATTCCCAGTTACCTCCAGTAGTGACATCTACTCTGGAACCGAACCCGAGAGGCTGACGGTTCTTTGCTTCATTGGAAGCTTTTCTTTCCGGATTTATCGGCTGAGGATCTCTCACTTCGATGACGCTGACCATTGAGTTGCCGCGCTTCACTTTGCCCACGAAAATATCAAACTCTTTATCAGAGCCTGGTACCTTTCTAAGGCTGGCGATGTCAATGTTTGGGTTCAGGTGATAGTCCCAGAGATTAGCGAGGTTCTGGCCACGACGGACCGCATCGCCAACTTTGATATTTGCAAGCGTTGAGATATTACCGCTTTCAGTGAAAGGGAATTCTGTGCTTCTGGTTTTGCCTTCTTCACGGAGACGGTAGGCGTCTTTACCTTTAACAACGTAATCGCCTTCCTTCACAAGAAATCCCTGGAAGACACCTGTCGTAGCAGCATTCAGAGGAAAGTTCTTCTTGAAGATCCTGTCTTTTGCGGACATGAAACCAACAGTATCGATCTTTACTTCGACTTTCTCTTCACCGTAGCTCAATTGCGTGATAATTTCTTTACGGACGGTGATCGGCACTCTACCATTCTCAACGAAGTTGGTCAGAGAATCCCAATCTGCTGTATAGTGACCGTTGCGCTCCAAAAAAGCCTTTTGTGCTTCCCGGATGACTGCAAGCTTTTCCGTTATCTTAGCTTCAGTCTGGGCCACATGTTCCTTAAATTCTATGGTAGAATTGATATTTGAATACAGGTACCAAGCCAAACCTATTGCGACTAAAAACAAAACAATAGATAAAATTCTTGTCAGGTTCATTGTTAAAGGTTTAAGTGTGCAATAATAGTTATTTTAACATGTAATTATCAAGACGGATTCTGCGGAAAACCAAATTAAATCCGGTAAAAACCGCGAAGTTCTGCGAAGTCGGCTGGATTCGCTGCGATGGTCAAAATTCCGTGTTTATAGCGTTGTTCGACCCCTCCGATCTCGCCGAACGAGAAGTAACGAACGTCTTTAATGATCTGAATCTCAGGGTCTGCCCCGACCTTCAGTTTCCCGCCAGTGACTTTAGCATCAAAAAAAAGCTCTATGGAGTGAAGGGGATCGTTGAGAACTTCGCATCCAAAACGAAATCCTCCAACCTTCACACTGAGCCCTGTTTCTTCCAGAATCTCCCGGATGAGGGCTTTTTCAAGCGGTTCGCCGAACTTGACGCCACCACCAGGAGGGGCCCAGAAATCTCCGTCCGTCAATCCCTCGTGATTTACCATCAGTAATTTGTCTCCTTCCCAGCAGAGCCCACAGACCCTGACTCTTAGCTTATTTCCATAGGTATCGCGAACTTCTTCATCCATGTTATTCAAAGAGTTAATTCCCTCCAGGTCGTAAAGACACAGAGAATGTTAGAAAAATCGGTTTTTTTGGCAGAATTGTTGGGAGTAGGTTGCTAAATTTGTAAAAAATAAACGTATGAAGAAATACTTGTTTGTACTGGCCGCTCTGTTCCTCTTCTCAAGCGGGTCTTTTGCACAGGATGTGAATAAACAGAATGGTGCTGTCATCACTTTCGAGAAGAAATCCCACGACTTTGGAGACATTTTTCAAGGTGATAAGGTTGAAGAGACTTTCAAATTCACAAACACCGGTACTGAACCGCTAATTATCACCAACGTACAGGTGACTTGTGGATGTACAACTCCTAAAGGATGGCCAAGAGATCCAATCATGCCCGGAGGTAAAGGCGAGATCACTGTTGCATTTGACAGCGCAGGAAAGAATGGTCGCCAGAATAAGGTGGTTACCATCGTAAGCAATGCAGTTAACACGGACGGAGGTCAGATCAGCTTCGTTACCAACGTCCTGGATAAGAAGCCGCAATAATCCGTTGGCTTCACATGATATTTCAAAGCCTCCGTCAGGAGGCTTTATTTTTTTCTAGGATACCGGTGAAAAGAAAGGCCCATCCAATCAGGAGGAAGACACCACCAATAGGTGTGATCGCACCAAGGATCGTGATTCCTGAAAGGCTCAATACGTAAAGACTTCCGGAAAAAATAATCACTCCGATCAGGAAGCATATGCCGGCATACGTGAATTTGGGCGACGGCAGAGCCTTTGCAACCAACCCTGTGGCTATCAGCGCAAAGGCGTGGTAGAACTGATAACGTACTGCCAGTTCAAACGTTTCGACGCGCCCCGTTTCGATGAGCATCGGCTTGAGGGCATGCGCACCGAATGCGCCAAGGGCAACACCAAGAAATCCGAGGAGTGCTCCACTGAGCAATGTAAGATGTTTCATTTGACGGGATAGTTACGTTCGCCAAAGATAGCTGTGCCAATGCGTACGAGTGTGCTCCCTTCCTCAATGGCAAGCTCAAAATCTCCACTCATTCCCATTGATAACTCCTCCATGCGCATATTGGAAGGTAGTTTCATTGCTTTGAGTTTCTCAAACAGACTCTTCAGCTTTCGGAACTCACCTCTCACGACATTCTGATCGTCGGTAAATGTTGCCATTCCCATTAGTCCCACTACTTTAATATTTTGATGGCCCTCAACGGTCCCCGATTCTATCAGCGAGAGGATTTCAGTTTCATCGAACCCAAATTTGGTTTCTTCACTGGCGATGAACACCTGTAGCAGGCACTTTGTCGTAAGGGAAAGTTTCTCACTCTGGCGATTTATCTCCTGCAGAAGTTTTGCAGAATCAACACCATGGATCAGATGAACATGAGGAATCAACGACTTGACTTTGTTGGTTTGCAGGTGTCCGATCATGTGCCATTCGATGTCGGCGGGGAGTAATGGTTTTTTGGAAAGCAGTTCCTGAACTTTGTTTTCACCGAATATGCGTTGACCTGCTGCATACGCCTCCATGATCCTTTCCGCCGGCTGCGTCTTGCTAACGGCAATCAGCCTGCACCCGGGGGGTACCTTTTCGCGGACATTAACAATGTTATTATTAATATTCATTTCCTAATTTTGGCCGTTTAAACAAAGCTAAGGCAAATATGGCGATCCTGGGAACATTGCTAAAAAAAGGAATCCGACTTCGCGAAATGCTGGAGCAGGATTACACTTCCCCATTCGACCTGCAGAAGAAGGAGTTAAAGGAGTTGTTGATCGCCGCCAGCCAGACTGAATTCGGCAAGTACTATAATTTCGGTGGTGTATTACAGGCGTTTCTTCATGATCACAAACAGTTTTATGAATCATTCAAAACCAATGTGCCGATTCATAATTACAATAAGATCTACAATGATTGGTGGAGGCTTTCACTGAAGGGAATCAAGAATGTGTGCTGGCCGGGGCGCGTAAAGTATTTTGCTCTTAGTTCCGGAACATCGGAAGCGTCGTCCAAATACATTCCGGTCACAAAGGACATGACCAAGGCGATACAGAGGACAAGTATCCGCCAGATTCTCACGTTGTCGAAATACGATCTGGATCCAGAGACATTCGAGGCAGGTATTCTCATGCTCGGCGGAAGTACACATCTTAACAAACGCGGAAGTTATTTTGAAGGAGACCTCAGCGGTATTCAGGCTGCGCGCCTTCCTTTCTGGTTTCAGCATTTTTACAAACCGGGAAAGAAGATCGCCAAGAACAGAAACTGGGAAGCAAAGCTTGACGAGATTGCTCAGAATGCCCGTGGGTGGGATATTGGGATCATCGTAGGCGTTCCTGCATGGATTCAAATTCTCATGGAGAAGATCATTCGCTACTACAAGGTAAAGAACATCCATGAGATATGGCCTAACCTCAAGGTATATGTGCATGGTGGCGTTTCCTTCGATCCATATCGCAAAGGATTTGAGAAACTGCTGGGAAGGAAGATATATTATATCGAAACCTACCTTGCGTCGGAAGGATTTATCGCATTCCAGGCGCATCCCAACCGCAGGTCTATGCGTTTGGTGTTGAACAATGGTATATTCTATGAGTTCGTTCCTTTTGAAGAGGCGAACTTTGATGCCAACGGTGAACTTAAATCAGACGCTCAGACATATCTCATCGACGAGGTTGAGGAAGGGAAAGAATACGCGATTCTTCTTTCGACATGCGCCGGAGCATGGCGATATATGATCGGGGACGTGATAAAATTTGTTTCCCTACAGGATTGTGAGATTGTCATCACCGGGCGTACGAAACACTTCCTCAGTCTGTGCGGGGAACATCTTTCAGTGGATAACATGAATAAGGCAATTGAACTTGTTGCCAACGATCACAATATCGACATACCTGAATTTACTGTTGCAGGAATTCCGTACGGCTCATTGTTTGCGCATCATTGGTTTATTGGCACTGATGGAACAGTGGACCCGCAGGTGGTGAAGGAGAAGCTTGATCAGCATCTGAAAGAACTCAATGACGATTACGCAGTGGAAAGGAGTGCAGCTTTACAGGAGGTGATCGTGGATGTTCTTCCCTTGAAGACTTTTTATGACTACATGGAATCGAAAGGTAAAGTTGGCGGCCAGAATAAGTTTCCGCGAGTGATGAAGAATGCCCAGTTGGAAGACTGGAAGAATTTCGTCCAAAAGCACAAGGATGGAGATCATCTTTAATGGAGTTGTATCGGGATTGGTTCTTGCCCTGCTGATAGGGCCAGTGTTTTTTACCATCATTCAAACCAGTATTGAGCGCGGCTTTCGCAGCGGTATATTCGTGGCAGTCGGAGTTTCGCTTAGCGACGCGGTTTACATCGTTATTTCCTATCTCGGCCTGGCCACATTCCTGGATAACGAATCTTCAAAGTCTTATCTCGCATACGGTGGGGGGATAGTTCTGCTGATTTTTGGTTTTTATTATCTTTTCGTGAAAAGCAGGAGCCTTTCGAATTTTGATCCTGAGAAAATAGATTATCGCAGTCCTCTGAAGCTGATCGGGAAAGGATTTATTATCAACGGTCTTAGCCCGATGGTTTTGTTTTTCTGGCTCGCAACTGTTGGGGTAGCTACTTCTGAATTCGGTTACCGCCAGACTTACGAAGTGCTTGTATACTTTTCTTCGGTGGTGGCTACTGTATTCGGTACGGATATACTCAAGGCTAAGATGGCTGATAAGCTGCGTGTGCTGATTACACCCAGGTTCATCAGGATCCTTAATATCGTGCTCGGACTCGTGCTGGTAATTTTCGCTGCTCAGATGATTCTTTTTCCAGAACGGATCCAATGATCAATCCTGCAAAACGTTGCTAAGGAAAGTCGACTTCAGCAATAACCAGATGAGGAAGAAACAAACCGCCCACGTCAGGTAGACGAAGTAATAGTCTGACGTTTCACGATAGCGCAGTTCTTTGATCTCCGCCTTTTCATATTCATCAATTTTTCTAAATACTGTTTCAAGTGCACGCTGATCTGTTGCTCGGAAGAATTCACCTTTTCCAATCTCTGCCATCCGACGGAGCGTCCTGTCGTCCACAGTGTTTTCAATCATCTGAGGATTTCCGAAAAAGTCTTTTCCAAAAGGAACTGACCCTTCCCTTCCAACGAGGATGGTGTATATCGTTACACCGAACGCTGCGCCGAGTTCAGCAGCTGTAATGGGGTCTATGTTTCCTGCATTGTTGTCCCCGTCGCTCAGGAGAATGCATACTTTCGATTTGGCTTCAGACTCACGCATTCGATTGGTCATTACAGCCATTGCGCTTCCTATGGCCGTGCCCCGCGTCTGCATCATGTCAAAGTTGATATCCTTTATCAGCGTACGGAGCAGATCATAATCTGTGGTAAGCGGGGAAAGAGAATAGGCATCGCCGGAGAAGATCACAATTCCGATTCTGTCCTGCTTCCGACCATTAATGAATTCAAGAGCAACCCTTTTCGCCGATTCAAGACGATTAGGCTGGAAGTCTTCGATCATCATCGATTGGCTTATGTCCAGTCCGATCATGATGTCAATCCCTTGTGTCCATTGCTCAAGTTTCTCGTTGCTTCGTTGAGGTCGTGCAAGTGCGACAAAGATCAGCACCAGTGCAAGGAGAAGAAACAAGTCTGGAATAAAACGAACCAGGTTTAAGGGAGAGGTCTTCAGTTCTTTTTCAGTGACCGCTACAGCAAGTTTTTGGTTCGACTGGTGTCGGATCAGCCAACGGATCAAAAAGATCAGCGGCGAAGCAACAGCGATGTATAAGAACCATTCCGTTTCCCATGTAAAGGACCGGAGTAGCGAAGGCTGGAACCAGTCTGGTGCATACCATGGCAACGAAAACTGATTATCCATTCTTTACCTGATTTAGAAAGTCATTAAAGCGTTCATCGGCATACACCTTTAGCGAGGAAAGTGAATCAAGAACATTTGTATCGCCGCCATAGATAGCCCGGTCGACGTTTCTCAGGCTCCTTCCAAGTTGTTCGTTTTGTTCCATCGCCGTCGTTTCCCGCGTCGTCAATTTTGTAAATGGTCTGCGACTGAGTGCCTCCATGTATTTTTTCCATTCAACAACAGCGGCCTCTGTGGACTCCGAAGAAAATTGGGTCTGAATAGTGCGGAGGTGTCGATCGAAGTTGGCGGAGAAAGAAGTGTGCATTTGCTTTAGTCGCTTAATCCGATAGTGTTTACGTAGTGAAGGGCCAAATAACATCCACGCTATCCCTGCAGTCAGTACTGTGGCCGCGGCAATTGTGACGATCATCGGTACATTCAACTCAAGTTCCACTGGCTGATACGCCGTGGTTGCCTTCAACGGTAGGTCAGATGTAAGCGAGTCGGGCAGGCTTCCAACGGTTGCCCTGAGCGCAACGGTGTCGCGCGCAGAGAATACCCGGGTACAATCCATTGGGTTCACGACAAAGACCGGGAGCCGGAGCGTCTGTTGTTTCTCGATTTCGAATGTTCTTAATATGTAAATTGCACTATCTACGCTGACGGTGTCCCGCGTGTGTGTTGGAAAATACTCTTTTGTACGAAGTTCGAAGGGTGCGAAGGAAAACGTCGAGTCCGGGAACAAGACCTGAGAAGTTCGTGGATAGGATGCAGCGAGATAAAAGATGAGGTCGTCACCTACTCTTGTGCTGTCATTCACGAATCCTGCGCGGACCGCAATATTCTGCGAATAAAGATTTCCAGCTAAGAGGAAGACCAACGTGATTATAAGCAATAACGGCCGTGCACTCTTTCTTTTCATGTGGTCTTCAGCGATTTGTTTCTCACCTTGAAAAGCTTAAGAAGCTTGGGCACGTAGTCATCGTCAGTATCAAGCGAAATGAAGTTGATTTCATGTTTGCGACAAAACTTTTCCAGTTCAGTCTTTCGCGAATGATGTGAATCCGAGATCTTTTTCCTGAAGTCACCGAAGGATGTGTTGATCCATAATGTCCGGCGGGTCTCTTTATCCAACACTGGGACAATTCCCAATGCAGGTAAACGCGTTTCCCTCTTGTCTGT
>JAEYXN010000096.1 GCA_023431285.1 Bacteroidota bacterium | reverse complement strand
CATCATACCCGTCCAGATCAAACAGGAGCCATGTCATTACTGACCCACACTTTGACACAAGATAGATTAAAGTCATACTCCAGAACATCGCGTATGCACTTATGTAATTGATCCTTCTTCTTGGTTTCTGACTGGCGAATAATCCATGGAACCAAAACCAGACTGTCATACCGAATCCAAATGTCACAGAGACACCAGCAAAGAACAAATTGTAGATAAGGAATTCTGTTTCTGTCGGAATTAACAAGTCTGAATCAAATGTCTGTTTCCTGAGTATTTCCCTGAAGTAACAAAAGAACAGATAGGTCAGTATTGCCAACAACAATCCAATGAAGAGGCCGATGTAAAATCTTTTCAGTCCTAAAAGCCCTATTGAAAGTTTTTCTTTTCCCAACTCGTTGGATCTACTCTAATACACCTAACGTCTTACTATGTGGGGTTGCCGAATGAAGAGACCTATAAATGGAACTAACGAAATTTCTTGCGCGACTTACCGCCTTCTTCAAAGTAACCGAAACTATTTTAAAGATAATACATTTATCAACTAATCCGGAAACGATCTTGGCTGTTAGTGATTACTCTTTCCCTAAACGAAGACCCAATTTCGCTTTTCTGCTTTGCTTATCTCCTTCTAAAAATTCGTCCAGCTAAGTCAAGGCTCGATAATGTGGAGAAGTCGATGTCCCTGTTCTTCTTTCACATTTCGATAATTCCATCTCTTATTGCGAAAAAGTAAACTAGTCCACTAAATGTCATCTCGAAGGTTCTTTCGCCATTTTCTAAATTCAATTCTCCAGTCAACGTCACGGTCGTCTCTCCGTTAAAGACAATCGTGTCAAGATAAATTGCATCACGACCTTCAAGTAGTCCAACTTCTGTTAATATACCCGCAACTCACCTCTTTTCCAATCCAATGCATTGCGTCTACATCTTAACCGTAAACTGTTTTGCTCTTGATCATCGAACCAACCGCGCCATGGATTGATTGTTGAAATGATGAGTCGTCTGCATCCTATTGCTCATATGGTCAGGAACGGGGTCCCGCCCAGGAACGGGGTCCCGCCCAGGAACAGTCTGCGCTCCGTAGTGTAAAATCGTTAGCGCGGGATGACGGATTATAAGGGGAGCGAAGGCCGCGGAGAGAAGCGCAGGTCGCGTAGGGTGAAGAAAGACTCTTCATTACGGAACAAGTGAATTGCTTTTACAATGATGCTTTCGCGTTTCCATAGCTTAGATAGTCAGGCACGGGGTCCCGCCCAGGAACAGTCTGTGCTCCGTAGTGTAAAATCGTTAGCGCGGGATGACGGATATAAAGGGAAGAGGAGGCAGCGACGAGGAGCGCAGGTCGCGCAGGGTGAAGAAAAGACTTTTCATTACGGAACAAGTTATGCTTTCTCAAATGATGCTTCCGCGTTCCATAGCTTAGATAGTCAGGGACGGGGTCCCGCTCAGGAGCATTCAGCACTCCGTAGTGTAGAGTCGCTAGCGCGGGATGACGGATTATAAGGTGTATGATGCGACAGCGTTTCCATAGCTCAGATGGTCAGGGATGGGGTCCCGCCCAGGAACAGTCTGCGCTCCGTAGTGCAAAGTCGTTAGCGCGTGATGGCGGGTAATTAGTTGAAGTAGTGTAAGTCGTAAGCGCGAGATGACGGGTTTAAGGTGAATATCACAAAAAAAGCTGCCTCAATTGAGACAGCCTTCTTCTTTTTAAATCTTCAGCTATTAGTTGTCGTAGCCAAGCTCTTTGTATTTCTTCTCAATACGCTTCACCTGATCCTGCATGTCAAGGTCCCCGTAAATGCTGTACAACGCATCCAAAGTTTCCTGATCAGTGCTGTTCAGCTTCTCAGCTTTCTCCCAATAAGGAAGAGCGACTTTCAGCTTTTCAACAAGAACCTTGTCTAGCTCGAAACGCTTCTTCTTGTCGTCAGCAGAGATACCAAGTTGCCCCATTTGCTTTTTGATAGTAAGTGCATCAGCGTACATCAGCTTGGCAAGAAACACCTGTGCATCGAAGTAGCTCGGATCGATTTTCAACGCATCCTCATAGTTCTTCTTAGCAGCTTCTACATCATTCGTAGACGCGTTCGCGTAACCAAGATAGAAGTGCAGAATCTTGTTGTTAGGCTCTGTCTTGATGGCCTCTATCAAACCAGCTTTCGCTTCGTCAATTCTGTTCAGCTCAATGAGAGCTCCAATCTCCATTTTAGGAAACTCAGGATTGGTGGGGTACTTCTTACGGGCTTCACGAATGATAGGGAGAAGCTTTTCATGGTCTTTCTTCGGACCAGAATAGATTTGGTAAATCACATTGTATGCATCAATAGAAGTTCCTCCTTTTGCCAGATAGGTGTTAAAATTCTCTAACGCCTTATCCCAGTTCTCGCCCTGATACGCAGCATAACCCCCGTAAAAGTATGCAGTAGTATCGTTAGGGTTGATCTTCGCTGCAATTTCAAAGTCATTCACAGCAGCTTCGAAGTCTTCATTCTGATAATGCTTGATAGCTTTATTTACGTGAGCACCACCCCACCAGCCGATCTGCTGGTCTTTTGTCTGAGGCATTCCGGATGCATCCTGAATAAAGTATCCGCCTTTCTTTCCTTTCTTATCGGCTTCAGCAAATGCTTCCAGCGCCACATCAATTGCGTTTGGCGCAAGCTGATTGATCTGCTCATTAGAGCTTGAGTCGATGGCCATATAGATCAGACCACGGTAATACCAGGTCTTTCCATCTTCCTTCATCTTCTCATTGAGAATGGCAGCATCAATATTTTCCTTGGCTTCGGCGAGCTTGCCTTCATTGAGCGAGGCCAGGGCCTTGTTCAGGTTGGGCTTCACCGCTTTTTGCGCGTATACCGTTGCGGAAGCCAACGCGAACAGTAGGATAACAAATCGTTTCATTTCGAAATTTAGTTTATAGTTAAGGTATTAAAATACTATTCCTCCGGGTTTGCATCTTCAATGCCCGACGCTGAACCATTGTCCTGCTCCTCATCCGGCGAATCATTGTCAAACCCTTCTTCAGTTGCGTTGCCCATCTCCGGCGCCGGCAACTCCGCGCCTGCCTCTTCAGCTTCCGCCTGGATCTTCTCTATCTTCTGAATCTTCTCCACCGAAGAAATTCTGTCGTCTTCGTTAAGCTTGATCAGTCGGACACCCTGAGTCGCCCGTCCCATCACTCTCAACTCGGATACACTGATCCGTATCACTATGCCCGAGCGATTGATGATCATCAGGTCGTCATCGTCACCGACTTCCCTGATGGCAACAAGCTTGCCAGTTTTGTCCGTGATGTTCAACGTCTTGACTCCCAGCCCACCACGTTTGGTGATGCGATAGTCATCGATGCTTGATCGCTTACCGTATCCATGCTCCGACACGACCAGAAGGTTTGCATCGGCGCGTGTAATACATACCATGCCAATCACCTTGTCAGTCGGCGAGTCCAATGTAACCCCGCGCACCCCAGCAGCAGTCCGTCCCATCGGACGAACATCCGACTCATGGAAGTGCACCGCTTTACCTTCGCTCTTCGCAATGATGATATGGTTGTTACCATTGGTCAGCGACGCGTTCAGAAGCCGATCTCCCTCATTGATGGTGATCGACGTAATACCACCCTGGCGCGGTCTCGAATATGCTTCAAGCGATGTCTTCTTGATAGTCCCCTTCTCGGTACAAAGTATAACGTAGTTGTTATTGATATACTCCTCGTCGGTCAGGTTCTTGATGTTGATGATCGCGCGTACATTATCGCCGGGCTCAATGTTCAAGAGGTTCTGAATAGCTCGTCCTTTGGAAGTTTTGTTACCCTCCGGAATCTCGTATGCTTTCTTCCAGTATAGTTTACCCATGTCGGTAAAGATCAACAGGTAATTATGCGCCTGGGCGATAAACAAGTGCTCCGTGAAGTCATCATCCTTCGTGCTCACTCCTTTCGATCCCACGCCTCCGCGTCCCTGTAGTCGGTATTCGGAAAGCAGTGTGCGCTTGATGTATCCCTGATTGGAAATAGTGATCACCATTTCTTCGTTGGGGATCATGTCCTCTACGGTGAAATCGTCGTCGCTGTGTACCACGGTGGTGCGACGTTCATCACCATAACGTTCCCTCAGATCAGAGAGCTCGTCTTTGATGATCTGCATACGCATCGGTTCACTTGTCAGGATCGCGTTCAAGCGGTCGATCAATTCCATTACTTCTTTGTATTCCTGCTGGATCTTGTCGCGTTCCAGACCAGTCAGGCGCTGCAGCCTCATATCCAGGATCGCTTTCGCCTGAATTTCGGACAAGCCGAATCGGGAGATCAATCCTTCGCGGGCGGTGTCAGGATCTTTGGAATTCCTGATCAAAGAGATAACCTCGTCCAGGTTATCCAGGGCGATAAGATAACCCTGAAGAATGTGGGCACGACGCTCGGCTTCGGCCAACTCAAATTTTGTTCTTCGAACGATGACATCATGCCGGTGTTCGACAAAGTATTTGATCAGGTCCTTCAGGTTGAGGGTCATAGGGCGGCCTTTCACCAGCGCCACGTTGTTCACGCCAAAGGAGCTCTGAAGCTGAGTGTACTTGAACAGGTTATTGAGAACGATGTTCGGAATGGCATCCTTCCTCAGGTCATACACTATGCGATAACCTTCGCGATCGGATTCATCCCTGATATCACTGATTCCTTCGATTTTCTTTTCATTGACCAGCGCGGCGGTCTTCTCGATCATCATGGCTTTGTTCACCATGTATGGGATCTCGGTTACCACGATCTGATCCTTTCCACTACTGGAAGTCACGATCTCCGCTTTAGCGCGCATCACGATGCGTCCGCGGCCCGTAAGGTAAGCCTCCTGAACCCCGCTGTATCCGTAGATCAATCCACCCGTCGGGAAGTCCGGCGCAGTGACAAACTTCATCAGTTCAGGGATAGTAATGTCGTTGTTTTCGATGTAAGCGACGATACCGTCAATCACCTCGCGCAGGTTGTGGGGGGCCATGTTGGTCGCCATCCCGACCGCAATTCCTGACGATCCGTTGACCAGTAGATTGGGAAGCTTTCCGGGTAATACGGAAGGTTCTTTGAGGGAGTCATCGAAGTTTGGCTGGAAGTCAACAGTATCCTTGTTGATGTCGGCCAGCATTTCTTCCGCGATACGTCGAAGTCTGGCTTCCGTGTAACGCATTGCCGCCGGCGAGTCACCGTCGATGGATCCGAAGTTGCCCTGACCATCTACCAGCGTGTAACGCAGCGACCAGTCCTGGGCCATCCGCACCATGGTATCATACACGGATGCGTCACCGTGGGGGTGATACTTACCAAGTACCTCTCCGACGATCCTGGCTGACTTCTTATAGGGTTTGTTGTAATTCACCCCCAGCTCGAGCATTCCAAACAACACGCGGCGATGTACTGGCTTCAGACCATCACGCACGTCTGGAAGTGCACGGGACACGATGACAGACATTGAATAATCAATGTACGCGCCCCTCATTTCGTCCTCAATATTGATCGGAATTATGCTTTGTCTGCCTGGCGTTATGCCACCGGTTTCTTCTGCCATTATAACTTAGTTTTCGGGATGATTTTGGCCTTTTTTAAGGCCGTGCAAGATAATAAACTTACCTGTTCAGAAGTTTATTTTTTGAGCGTAATCACGAAGATTTTTGGGATTTGTGAAGGCGGGGTTCTCTCTCGGGAAAGATCACCCTAATAGGGGTTCAGCTTCTTCTTGTTCCGACCTTTGTACTTGATCAGATTGGGGTAATTTTCACCGTAGTGTGGATTCTGTTTTTTCCAGATCGGATGTCTCCTGCTTCGGTACTCGCGGTTACCATGAGCATGGTTAAGCTGCGCGTGACATTGCTTCAGAAAACAGCGTCTCAGCTCCGGGATCCGGTACGTAGCCCCTACGTTGATGTAGAATGTATTGAACTTGTGACGAATGCCATTTCCCGTTTCCGGGACGTTCACGGTGAAGTTTTTGAAATCATATGACGGGCGGATGAACAACCTGAAGTACTCTGACATCTCTCTTTCGACGGCCACACCTAAGTTGAAGAAGAGACTTCGGTCGATAGCGCCACCATCGAACTTCTTGCCCATCTTGTATCCTCCGATATTCGCTTCCACCACAAGAAGGTATTCATCATACCGGTAAACTTCAGCGCCAAGCAATCCAAAGTATCTTTTCAGGAAAAAGCTATTGGCATCAGGAGAGAATGAAGATATCTCATCTTCGTGATTCTGAGGTTCAAAGTCTCCCACGTTTGTGTACTCGAACGAGTAACCTCCGCCTATGCGGAATCGCTGAAACGTAAAATGCAGCGTGGCCCGAAGGGGAATATGAAATGCTTTCGCGCTGAATGAAATATCATCCTGATCGGTAAAGGTTGTGCCCGCAGGAAGAGGCGCTGAGGTAACTTTGTTGAACCAGTTGGAATAACCGGTGGTGGCGGCGGATTGAAAGATCAGTGGCGCCCCCGACGCAGGCTGGCGTAAACTAAATCCTGTTATGTCGTGCTGGAAGTTGGTCTGCGCGTACCCGGTACTTAATCCGAATGTAAACTTGCTAAGGAATCTTCTCAGGCCGGGCCTCTCGCGCTTAATGTAAAAGTGATCGAGAGGAATGGTGGCCTCCTCCTCTCTGTCGTACTGCGCATAGAGGTCAGGGCCCATCAAGCAGCACGCGAGCAATAATATTACTATCGAAAAAAAGTGCTTCAAGCCTGTGCCAATCTTATTTAAAAAAACAGGTCAGAAAATATGGCCATTAAAGGGTAAAGGTAACAAAAAAAACTATTCGTCAACGCCCTCAGTAGTAGCGATAAGCGATGGGTTTACTCTCTAACGAAGAGAAGGTATGGAATAGTGTCTGCCCCCTCCTGGCAACGTAGCTGAATGAATACCCATCCACGTGACCATTCTGAATTTTGAACCGGAGCTGGTTCTCCCCTTCCTTCAGGGGAACGCGGGCGTAATAGATGCTGTGCGGGAGGGTCTGCCAGCTTCGGGTGTCCGCCTTTTCGGTGATCGCATTCATCAGCCCGATGACCGCTCCAAGCTGGTCATTCTCCTTTCGTACGGAATGCTCCGTGGCCTTTTTCATCGCCGCCCTCAGGAGGCCCTTGCTGAGTTCCTGCATCATGCGTTGTTTCAGACTAAGAAACGCAATCTGGTTGATATCCTCACTCAGCTCCAACGGGTACGTCGCTCCGCCAGACTCAATCTGCGCCCGCGAATAATACAGGGGTCGCTCCTGGTATCTCGGAAACGCCACGCGGAATACCTCGAGAGCACTGAGATCATTCTTCTCTTTATCGTCCTTCAGTTTGAAAGGGAAGTTCA
Source organism: Bacteroidota bacterium (assembly GCA_023431285.1). Taxonomy (GTDB): domain Bacteria; phylum Bacteroidota; class Bacteroidia; order Cytophagales; family Cyclobacteriaceae; genus Ohtaekwangia. Next base: position 1,469 of record JAEYXN010000096.1, on the reverse strand, counting down.
TTCCCAGTCCATCGTTGTTGAACACTACCACGTTGTCGGCGTTATGGTTCACCACGAAGTTTATTCCCCATTCATCCTTCACCGGCGCGAGACCGTTGTGCCAGAAGAAAACAAGTTCCGCATCCGGCTTCGACGGTTCATAGCCCGTCATCGAAAACTTCTCGCAATACGTATCGAACTCATCAGAAAAATTCAGCCAGTAAGCGGTGTTCAGCAGATCCTTCTTCAACTGTTCAGGTGGATTGATCCGAAATAACTTCGCATAGTCATTCTCGTAAACTTCGACGGCGTTTCTGTATGCGATGAATGCGTTGTTATAATCTTTTGATGCCTGATAAATGATTCCCATGAGGGTATGAATGAACGCATCCCGTTGAAGCTTGTCTTCCGACTTATACTTATCGTTCAGTTGATTCAGTCGGATGTTGAGACGCTTGCACTCCACGAGCGCCTCTTCATACTTTGATTGTTTCAGGAAATTGATGGCTTTGAAATACAGGATCATGAGGTGTTCATGATTTTCCCCCCTGTAATGTGAGAAGCTGGGATTGGTGAGATACGATATTGCCTCGTTGGCGTAATTGATACGATAGTCTTCCCCGAAGGTGAATGCCTTCTCGAAAGCAGCGTTACTCGCCTCGTAGTTTCCGAGGATGGAATTCAGTAATCCCTGGTTGGCGAAATAAATGAACCTGTTCTTCCCTTCTCCTTCACGGGAATTCTTTTCAAGTGTCTGTAGTGCATTCTTCAGATCACCGTTCTCGAACTCGCGGTTGAAACTATAACGTTGTTGATAATAGTTCGCGCAGGAAGAGACAAGCACCGCACAGAATGTGATTGCCGTAAGTCGAAGCAGGGTTCTTTGCCTACAACGATTCATCCAGGACGGTTACTTAACAAGTTTTTTGATCTCTCTTTGTCCATACCACACACGCTTATTGGTCTCTACGTCGGTAAGAAATAATGTCGTGATATAGTTGACAACTCTCTTCTTGTTGGAAGTATCGGTTTCGGAATTCATCTCCCCGAAGAGCATCAGGTCAGCGCCCGCTTCTTTCCCCCACTGCGCTACTGTAGAAGGCGAGGCAAACTCCTGTTGTTCTGCCCGTTCTTTTCTTAGTTGGTCGCGAAACTCATCTGACTCCACGAGATCAGCAAGGCCGGAATTGTGAATGACAAATTCCATCTTCTTCACATAGTTCCCTGCATCGATGTGTTCTGACGTTTTATTCCTGATGGAACCTACAATGATCACAGGCTTCCGGCCGATCTCCTTCGCGTAATTTTTGTAGGAGTCAGAGTTCAGCAGGTCGAGGATCATCTGGTCGGCGACCATTCTTGAATCCGTGTCGTTCCAGCGACCGCTCAAGTCAACCTGAGTATCAGGCGAAATACGGGAAACATTGGGTGAACAGGCCATCACAATGAAAACCAGCAAAAGCGGGGCAAGTGTTCGCATAAGGTCTATT
>JAEYXN010000038.1 GCA_023431285.1 Bacteroidota bacterium | reverse complement strand
GGAATTAATTGTCGAATAGTTTTTGTTTTCGTGGGCGAGCGCCTAATTTTGCGCATCTTTTATTAACGTACTTAATACTCGTATGGCTAAGAACAAGAAGTCACCGGCCAAAGCAGCGAAGAAAGCTGCCAAAGCTAAACCGGCAGCAAAAAAGAAAGCTGCTCCTGCCAAGGCGAAAAAAGCAACCAAGAAACCCGTTGTAGCAAAGAAAGCCTCTCCGAAGAAAGCGGTTGCTAAGAAACCGGTCGTTGCAAAGAAGTCCGCTCCCACGCGAAAGCCGGTAGTGAAGAAGGCAGTTGAGAAAGTAATCTCAAAGGTTGAAAAAGTAGTAGAGAAAGTGGCAGAAAAGATCATTAAGAAACCTGTGGCTCAGGCCACCGCTCCTAAGAAGGTGGAGAAAGAAAAGGAATCAAAACCCGTTGTTGATGTTGCTGCTGCGCCGGTTGCTCCTAAGCCAGTTCCACCACAACTAAACATTTTTCCAGTGCCGAATCAACGACCCATAGCTCATAAACAGCCTGCCAAGCCAAGCTCGACGAAAGACGAAAGAACGCGATACTCCGAGGAAGAACTGAAGGAATTTGAAGCGCTCATTCTCAGAAAGCTTGACAAGGCACGCGAGGAATACAAGATCCTCAAGGATACGCTCAACAGAAATAACGACGAGGGTACTGACTCAACTTCCGGAGGTAATACTAAAGTTCTGGAAGACGGAGCAGAGACCGCGGAAAAAGAAAACCTAAGTCAGCTGGCCGCAAGACAGCAAAAATATATCACCAATCTTGAGAACGCATTGGTAAGGATTAAGAATGGCACGTACGGTATCTGCTCCGTTACGGGCAAGCTTATCCCGAAAGAGAGATTGATCGCCGTACCTCATACGACGCAGTCGATCGAAGCGAAAATGATGCAGCAAGATTAACAGCATAAAATTTGGACTTCCTACAGAATCACATCGAAGCCCTGATATTCTGTTCACCTACTCCGATCAAGGTGGCCGATATCAAATCATGTTTGTCAGAAATGTTCAACGCGGATGTTCCTGAGGAAGACATACTGGCCGCCATCCAGCGCCTGGAAGAAAAGTTCGCAGCGGAGGAATTCTCCTTTCAGCTTTTCAAGGCTGCGGGAGGATATCAGTTCCTGACGAAGCCGGCATATCAGGCCAGCATCGGCATCATGCTGAAGCAACAGTCGAAGAAAAGACTGTCAACGTCGGCAATGGAAACTTTGTCGATCATCGCTTACAAGCAACCTATTTCCAAGACCGAGATCGAAAACATTCGTGGCGTGAACTGTGATTACGCCGTACAGAAACTTCTCGACAAAGGTCTGATCGAAATAATGGGCAAGGCGGACACCATTGGCCGCCCTATGCTCTACGGCACCACACAGAAGTTTATGGAGTACTTCGGCATCAACGAACTCGCTGAACTCCCCGCGCCGAAAGAGTTCACTTCTGAAAATACAATCGGTCAGAACGAAGAGACCATTTCCGAACCGGAACCTTCGAGTGAATCAACGGATTCTACCGGATCACCTGAAACTACGGAACCGGATGGGCAAGCGTAATTCATCTTCGAGCGATCGTTCCGGACGTGGCCGCAGGTCCGGCGAAGGACGAGGTAACGCTGGACCAAAGAAGTCCGCACGTCCACGTACTCAACGCAGTGACGACGGACCTCCATCTCCTCGCAAGAGTTTCTCTGGCAGGAGTGCAAGTTCTGGAAAACCTGCTGGTCCCAGAAGAAAGTCTCCGCGCGATGATGAAAGGGATTCCCGTTCATCGGGTTATGGCGCTAAACGCGAAGGCAGGTTTCCCGTCGACGATAAATCCGGTAACAGCAGAGACTTCAAGAAGAAGGGTTCCGACTTCAGGAAAAGCTCAGACTTCAGAAAGGACGGCGACTCCAGGAAAGGATCCGATTTCAGGAAGAGCTCGGGCTTCGAATCCAAGAGAGGATCCGACTTCAAAAAGTCTGACTCAAGAAGAGGTGATTCTAAAAAAACTTCCGGTTACGAAAAGAGATCTGACTCAGGACGAAGCTCTGATTTCAGGAAGTCTGATTCAAGAAAGAGTGACTTCAGAAAGTCTTCAGATTTCGATAAGAGAACTGATTCGCGAAAGGGCTCTGACAGGAAAGGCTCTGATTTCAAAAAGTCTGATTCGAGAAAGGGTGACTTCAGAAAATCATCAGATTTCGAAAAGAGATCTGATTCTGGAAAAGGCGCTGATTTCAAGAAGAGAGGAGACTTCAAAAAGGATTCTGGTTTCAGAAAGGATTCTGAAACGAGAGGTGAGGGATCAGATTTCAAAAAGAACTTCAGGAAAGAACCTGATTTCAGAAAGTCTTCACCTTCATCAAAGCGTTCGGATCGTTCTGGCAAGGGGAGTTCGAAGAGCAAGTCATCCGCTTACGAAGCTATAGCTCCTGAGCAGACCGGACAGATTCGGTTGAACAGATTCATCGCTAATAGCGGGGTCTGCTCCAGACGTGAAGCTGATGAGCTGATCACCATGGGACTGATCTCCGTCAACGGAAAGGTTGTCACAGAGATGGGTTTCAAAGTAAATCCTGGCGACGAAGTACGTTACGAAGAAAGGGTTCTCCGAGCTGAGAAGCCTGTCTACATTCTCCTGAACAAGCCAAAAGGTTATCTCACCACCACAATCGATCCCCAGGAACGCAATACTGTCATGCATATTATTGGCAATGCAGTGAAAGAGCGTGTTTACCCTGTAGGAAGACTTGACCGTAATACAACGGGACTGCTATTGCTCACTAATGATGGCGACCTCGCTGACAAGCTGATGCATCCCTCCTACAATGTGAAGAAGATCTACAAGGTTGAGCTTGACCGGCCTTTCACCAAGGCGGACTTTCAAAAGGTGCAGGAAGGAATTGTTCTCGAAGAAGGCAAGGCGATGGTCGATGATCTCGCCATTGTTTCAGAAGACAACAAAACCGTAGGCCTGGAGATACACATCGGGTGGAACCGGGTTGTTCGCCGAATCTTTGAAAGCCTTGGATATGAAGTAGTGAAGCTCGACCGTTCCGTTTACGCCGGTCTTGATAAGAAGGATCTCCCGCGCGGCCATTGGAGATTTCTCCGTAAGGAAGAAGTCATCCGGCTAAAGCATTACAAATAATTACGCATCCGCCAGCTGAATCCGGAAAGTACTCCCTTTACCAAGGGTAGACTCCACGGATATAGTTCCTTTCACTTTCGTCAGCGCCTCATTTACGATGTACAATCCTAATCCCGTTCCTTCTGTATTGATCGACGCGCGGTAGAACATGTCAAATATTTTTGAGAGACTGCCCTCGGGGATCCCCTGTCCGTTGTCCTCCACAGATATTTCCACATAATCTTCAAACCTCTGGAACCTCACGCGAATGTATGGATTGGGCTGATCGAGATTATGATACTTCACCGCGTTCGCAATAAGATTGCAGAGTACGATCTTCATCTGACTGTAGTCTGAACGAAAGACGTGCTCCGGATCATATTGGTAATCGAGCATGATGGAAGAAGCGTTCTTGTTGAATTTGATGTCGGCCACCACATCATCCATGAGATCGCGAAGCCTCACAGGCTCTATCTTCATTTGAAATTTCCTGGTGCGGGAAAGGCTCAGGATATCGCTGATGACACCATCGAGTTTCTTGATACGATCTTCGATCATTTCCATAAACATGCGGGCTTTCTCTTCCGAGAACTCAGCCTTTCCAAGGTAAGTCAGGCCAAGAATGGAAGCCATGGGTGCACGGAGATCGTGAGAAGTGCTATAGAGAAAACGATCCAGCTCTTTATGTGCTTTCTCCAGCTTCTGACGCTCATCTTCAAGCAGCCACATCACCATACTCATTCCCATCAGCGAGACTAACAGCACGTCCGTGATTCCGGCGAAAGGAGGCAACGCAACGTGTACTGTCATCGCTTCAAGCAGCACAGTGATAAAAATATATAGCTGATAAAAGCTGTATACACAACATGAGGCTGCAAGCAAACGCTGACCGAACCCTTTTGAAAACATCTTATGAGACCACACTACGATTCCTGTAATGAGGAAGCCAAGAGCGGTGGTAAGGCTTCGGCTTCCCAAACGCAGAAGGTCACGCTGGGATTCATCGCCCGGAGACTCGCCATAGGCAAAGACGGTGGTGATGGAAAGAATAAGAAACAAAGCAAAAAGCTGACGGAACCTTCGACGACTCATGGCCTTTTCGGAAACCATCTCGTGTGTTCCCCGCAGGATCATGACAACCTGCATGAAACAGGCGAACTGGGACACCACGTTCATCAATATTCCGAATGGGGACTGGTCGTTTGTCCACATGATGAGCAGGGCGGAGCTGAACATATAAATGGAAAAGAGGAACCAGCTCAGTGCCCAGGTATAGAGGAATTTACGTCGGTAGATCTGGCTGAAGTGACGGAATACAAAAAAGAGCAGGATGCCGAGGACGAGCTCGGCGAGGAAGATATAGACGTAATTGGATGGAGTGTCGGACAGGGTCCTCACAAAAATGGATTTATGCCTTAATTTAACTGATCAGTCTCGTACCAGTAATCCTCCTCAGCCCCAAAAGAAAAGCCCCGGTTACCCGAGGCCTACAAGTGGTGATGGAGGGAATCGAACCCCCGACACAAGGATTTTCAGTCCTTTGCTCTACCAACTGAGCTACATCACCTTAAACTATTACTCTGCCCGTCTTGACAGGGCCACAAAAGTATTGAAAATTCATTTCCATGCAAAAGAACGCGGTATTTTCTTCCTGCTGGCGGTTTCGGTTGGTTTAATTTCAGGAAAAAGCTCGGTATGCATAATAAATGTCATTTCAATCGTTGGTTTTTCCAATTAAGAGGTAAAATTTAGGACATGATTCAGCAGATAGCATTTCTCCTTGTCCTGCTCGCCGCCGGATATCTGGTCTTCCGGAGGTTCAACCGCATCCGCGCGAACATCAATCTTGGACGTCAGGTGACCATCGCCGACCGGACTGACGAGCGGTGGAAGAATGTCCTGTTAATCGCGTTCGGGCAGAAGAAAATGTTCAAGAAGCCCTTCCCGGCATTATTGCACCTTTTCGTGTATGTCGGTTTCCTGGTGATAAATCTTGAAGTGCTGGAGTTCGTGATAGATGGAGTGGCGGGAACACACCGGATCTTCGCGGGGCCGCTGGGTGGGTTCTATTCTGTATTGATGAACATCTTTGAATTCCTCGCGGTAGCGGTTCTTTTATCGTGCGTCATCTTCTTGCTTAGACGTAACGTTGCGCGGGTTCGCCGCTTCTGGAATGCAGAGATGACGGAATGGCCGCGTCGCGATGCCAACATCATTCTTATCAGCGAGATCGTTCTCATGATGGCAATCCTCACCATGAATGCCGCGGACCAGCTATTGCAGAAAGACGCTGCCTTCAGTGACCACTATACGGCTACTGGAAAACTCATGTTCAGCTCTCTTCTCATTCCGGTTTTTGAATCCCTCCCCGGCACCACCCTCGTAATTGTGGAGCGTGTAGCCTGGTGGTTTCACATCGTTGGTATCCTTGCCTTCGCTATCTACGTCACCTATTCAAAGCACCTTCATATCTTCCTCGGGTTTCCTAACACCTACTTCGCCAAGCTTGATCCAAAAGGTCACATGAACAATATGCCCGTGGTGACTACGGAGGTGAAGTCGATGCTGGGGCTGACAGACCAGGCACCCGCTCCTCCTGCGGAGCCGGGTCGATTCGGGGCTAAGGATATCAATGATCTCAGCTGGAACAATCTTCTCGCTGCATACTCATGCACCGAGTGCGGGAGGTGTACCGCGGAGTGTCCTGCCAACATCACAGGGAAGAAGCTTTCCCCGCGCAAGATCATGATGGATACCCGCGATCGAATGGAGGACGTGGGTCGGAGCCTTGAGAAAGGTGGACCGGGGCTGGATGATGGGAAGACGCTTCTCAACGATTACATCACCAAAGAGGAGATCAATGCCTGCACCAGCTGCAATGCTTGCGTGGAAGCATGTCCTGTCCTTATCAATCCTTTGGAAATTATTCTTGAGCTGCGGCGCTACGTTGCGATGGAAGAATCCGGATCTCCCGCGTCATGGAATTCAATGTTCCAGAATATCGAGACCAATTTCGCACCATGGAAGTTTCCTCCATCCGACAGATTTAACTGGGCTCAGGACTTGAACAAATAAACTCAGGCTGCACATGACAATACCTACAATGGCGGAGTACGCTGCGCGAAACGAATCACCGGAAATACTTTTCTGGGTCGGATGCGCGGGGTCATTTGATGATCGATACAAGAGAGTCACCCAGGCGTTCACCATGATCCTTAATGCGGCAAACATAAAATTCGCAGTACTTGGAACGGAGGAGACCTGCACCGGCGACCCTGCACGCCGCGCGGGGAATGAATTCCTGTTCCAGATGCAGGCCATGAACAACATTCAGGTGTTGAATGGATACAACGTGAAGAAGATCGTGACGGCGTGTCCTCACTGTTTCAACACCATCCGGAACGAGTATCCTGAGCTTGGCGGAAACTATGAAGTGATTCACCACTCTCAGTTTTTGCAGCAGCTGATTTCTGAAGGAAGAATAAAGATTGAAGGCGGAGTGTTTAAAGGCAGGAAAATCACGTATCACGACTCCTGTTTTCTTGGTCGCGCCAACAACATCTATGAAGCGCCGAGGAGTGTTCTCGAAGCGCTGGATGCGGACCTTGTAGAAATGAAAAGGTGCAGAACGACAGGACTTTGTTGTGGCGCCGGTGGGGCACAGATGTTCAAGGAGCCTGAAAAAGGAACGAAGGATATCAACGTGGAACGTGCTGAAGAAGCGCTTGCTACTGGTGCAACGACCATCGCAGTAGCGTGTCCGTTTTGCATGACGATGATGAATGACGGTGTAAAGAGTAAGGATCGCGAAGGGGATGTAAGGGTGAAAGATCTTGCAGAACTAATCGCGGAGGCGAATGGTTTAAAAAAGAGCACCTGACAAAATAAGTAATCCATGTTCATCCCTTTTGAAAAGCTAACTTCTGCCGCCCGGATTTGGGTTTATCAGGCAGAGAGAAAATTGACCCGGCAGGAAGTTTCCACCGTGAGCAGCGCGCTTCGCAAGTTCACAGACGAGTGGCTTGTGCACGGACAGCCTCTTGATGCTTCATTCGATATTCGTTTTGATCAGTTCATCATACTTGCAGCAAATGATCCTACCAGCGGATGCTCTATCGATAGCTCCGTCAGAGTGATGAAAGAAATCGGCGCTGCGACAGGGATCGACTTCTTCAACAGAAACCTCATCGCTTTCAGGAAGGGAGAAGAAATAAGTCTGGTAGACTTATCGTTATTAAAAACCGAGTTGCAGAAAGGCACGTGGGGAGAAGACACATTGTTTTTCAACAACGTCGTGTCTACTTTGCAGGATCTTGAGCAACGTTGGCTGGTTCCGGCTGGCACCACCTGGCTGAAGCGTTACATTGCGCGACCCCAGGCTGTACAATGAGCCGGATAATTTATTAGTTTTAGAAAAAGATTCCCGAAGTTATGAGGTTATGTCTTTCAGGATTGTTCCTGATCTTCTTGGTGGTTGCGTGCAGCACGGAAAAAAAGGCGATCAAGGCTTTTAACTCCGGCAAGTATCAGACCTCAATCGACCTTTACAAGAAAACCTTATCAGGCTCTGCCAACAGCGGCAAGGCAAACTACTTCATAGCCGAGTCGTACCGTCTTTCAAACAGACTTCCTCTTGCGGAACCCTTTTATGCAAAAGCGGGAGGAGGAGGTATCGACAAAGATTCCGTCAAATTTTACTATGCCCTGGCGCTCAAGGCGAACACCAAGTACGCGGAGGCCAAGAAAGAAATGGACGAACTCGCCGCTGGCACGGCTAATGCAGCGCTGAAAGATCGTGCTAACGCCGAAAGCAAAGGGATGGACTACCTTGCTGAGCTTGACAAGAAAGAAAACTTCTACAGGGTGAAGAATCTTGAAGCGATCAATACGCCTGCGGCAGAATACTCCCCTGTCTTCCTGAACAACGAACTTTACTTTACATCGTCGCGCGGGACCAGCGAGAAGATCTATGAAGCCACAGGAACGCCTTTCACTGATATTTACAAAGTAAACTCCCGCGGTGCCAATGTGGATATCGCCACGCTTGCGCCCCTCCCGCAGGAGCTGAATTCGCAGGGTATCAATGATGGATGTGTGACCTTTTCTCCTGACGGGAAGACGATGGTGTTTGCCAAAGGAAACACTGGCAAGAAGAAAGGGACCAATCCTACTGAGGATGTCGATCTTTATATCTCGCGCTTTCGCAACAATGCATGGTCTGAAGCCATCCCCATCAATATAAACACTCCGGAGTCGTGGGACTCTTCTCCTACATTCAGCCCCGACGGAAAAACATTATACTTCGCATCCAATCGCCAGGGCTCCGGCAGGAACAAACTTGGATATGGAGGGACAGACATTTATTCTGCTGTGATGGATTCCCGTGGTCGTTTCTCCCGCGTGAGAAATCTCGGACCTCAGGTGAACACTGCCGGGAACGAGTTGTTCCCGTACGTTGCAGAAGACGGGAAACTTTACTTCGCTTCCGATGGCCATCCTGGTTACGGAGGTCTGGATCTTTTTGTCATGAAACGTGCGAATGGCCGCACCGTTATCGAGAACCTTGGACAACCAATGAATTCTCCGTCCGACGACTTCGGAATATTTCTGTTCCGACCCGACCGGGGTTTCTTTACTTCTAATCGCGAGGGCGGAAAAGGTGATGATGACATCTATACTTTCGTGAATGAAGATCCGGACCTTAAAGTGGTCAACTACTTCCTTCAGGGAATCACATATACCTATGGGCAGGATAGCTCTCTCGTTGTGCTTCCTAACACGAGAGTGTCGCTCTTTGATGAAGCCGGTGAGATGATGCAGGATTATGTGACCGGGAATGACGGAAGATTCCTTTTCCGCGTTTACGAAAATGAGAAATACAATCTCGTGAGTGAGACCGACGGTTACATGGTGCGTCGCCAGGAATATGGAATGCACGGGAAGTCTGTTGATCCTTCTACGCTCAAGGATCTCATCACCAACATCACACTTGATACATTAGTCGTTTTGGATAAGATCGAACTCAACAAGGTCTTTCCTCTTCAGAACATCTATTACGATTATGATCAATCTTTCATCAGGGCTGATGCAGCGAAAGAGCTCGACAAGCTTGTACAGTTACTCATAGACAATCCTGAGATCAAGATTGAGTTGAGCTCTCACACCGATAGCGTCGACACTGATTCATACAACCTTCAGTTATCCCAGCGTCGTGCGGAGTCCGCTGTGCGTTATCTTGTTCAGCATGGCATTGCTCCGGACCGGCTTGTGGCCAAGGGATATGGTGAGTCCAAGCCTATCGCGCGCAATACAAATCCTGATGGAACCGACAATCCGGCAGGTCGTCAGAAGAACCGTCGTACTGAATTCAAGATCCTGGAGATTGGCGTGGTTCCAAAGACCATAGAGGATGAGGAAGGGGAGCAGTATGATGAGGACAAATATTTCCGCGGCTCCGACTGATTTTGATCATCTGAGCGAAGCATGAATTATGACTAAAATGCCGGGCCTTTCCGGCATTTTTCGTTCTAACCTTTCTATTTTTACGCCGCTAAAACCAAAATCATATGAGCTACCGCGTTGAAAAAGATACCATGGGCGAAGTGAAAGTTCCGTCCGACAAATACTGGGGTGCGCAAACCGAACGGTCACGCAACAATTTCAAGATCGGCCCGGAAGGAAGTATGCCTCGTGAGATCATTTATGCCTTTGCCTATCTGAAGAAAGCTGCCGCACAGGCGAATCATGAACTTGGTGTTCTTTCATCGGACAAGACAGATCTTATCGCGCGTGTGTGTGACGAAATTCTCACGGGCAAGCTTGACAATGAGTTTCCTCTTGTGATCTGGCAGACAGGCTCGGGCACGCAAAGCAATATGAACGTCAATGAAGTGATCGCATATCGCGGGCATGTGTTGCAAGGTGGAAATCTGACTGATGAAAAGAAGGCACTTCATCCTAACGATGACGTAAACAAATCGCAATCCTCAAATGACACCTTCCCTACGGCAATGCACATTGCCGCATATAAACAGGTGGTAGAAATAACCATTCCCGGACTTGAGAAATTAAGAAACACACTTTCCGCGAAAGCGACAGAATACAAAAGCATTGTAAAGACCGGGCGCACCCATTTTATGGACGCCACACCGCTCACGCTGGGCCAGGAATTTTCGGGATATGTTCAACAAATCGACAATGGTATTCGTGCTTTGAAGAGCGCCCTTGAAATGGTGCGCGAGCTTGCTCTTGGAGGTACTGCGGTGGGAACAGGTCTGAATACTCCGAAAGGTTATGATGTGCTTGTAGCCAAAAAGATTGCAGACCTTACGGGATATCCTTTCGTAACCGCTCCCAACAAGTTTGAAGCATTGGCCGCGCACGATGCGATGGTGGAAATGTCTGGGGCTCTAAAACGTGTGGCCGTATCGTTGATGAAGGTCGCGAACGACATCCGTATGCTCAGCTCAGGCCCGAGATGCGGAATTGGCGAGATTATTATTCCTGACAATGAGCCTGGTTCTTCGATCATGCCAGGGAAAGTTAATCCTACACAGCCCGAGGCGTTGACAATGGTATGCGCGCAGGTAATCGGGAATGACGTGGCTGTTTCCATTGGTGGCGCAACAGGACATTTCGAGCTGAACGTATTTAAGCCGGTGATTGCCGCGAATGTACTTCAGTCGGCGCGATTGATTGGAGATGCATGTGTGTCCTTCACAGAGAAGTGTGCGCAGGGTATTGAACCCAATCATGCGCTGATCCAGCAACATCTGGAGAATTCACTGATGCTGGTGACCTCGCTGAATACACATATCGGCTATGAGAACGCGGCGAAGATTGCGAAGAAGGCCCATAAGGAAAACAAAACCTTGCGTGAGGCTGCTGTGGAGCTTGGACTTCTTACATCAGAGCAGTTTGACCAGTGGGTACGCCCGGAAAAGATGGTTGGAAGCCTTGACTAGAGGAAGCGGGCAAGGAAATTAGAAAATTATTTGTACTTTTAGTTTGATATTAACCATCTAGCCATGAAACACAGACTGATCTTATTTTTTTGTCTGGCTTTGATTTTTTCAGCTTCACAAAGTTTTGCCCAACTTTCCAAAAAGGAAAAAAAGGAATGGAAGAAAAAAGCCAAGGAGTATTCTAAGAACCCCGCTAATCTTAAGCAGCTGATAGAAGACAAACAGACTGCTGATGGAGAAGTTTCTTCTTTGAATCAAAGGGTTACTTCCCTTCAATCATCCGTAAGCGAAAAGGATTCACGCATTGCGCAGTTGGAAGATCAACTTGCACAGAGTCGCTCCCAGCTTAGCGCTGTCAATGCTGAACTTGCCCAGCTTAAGGAGGCTCCCGCTGCCAATTCAATGGATTTCTCGAGAGGAATCGTCTTTAAAGTTCAAATCGGAGCATTCAAGAACAAGAACCTCGCGAAATATTTTGAGAACAACCCGAATTTCGGTGGTGAGATAAAAGAGGGTGAGCCTCAGAAGATCACCATCGGTATCTTCCGCGACTATTGGGAGGCGGACACATTCAAGAAATATATGCGTGAAATGGGCGTTAAGGATGCGTGGATTGTTCCCTACCGCGACGGACAACGTGTAGAGATCAAGGATGTCCTTGAAGGTGTGGTTAGTGAAAAATCCGCCGCTGCAAACTAAATAGAGCAATTGATAAAATAACAGGAAAGCAGTGCGCAGGCACTGCTTTTTTTGTTTAGGGCAAGGTTCTTGTAAATACTTGTTTCAGAGTTTTTTCCATATAGTAACAACCTTATTTTTGTGAGCATGACCCGCGTGTTGATTGTACTGATTCTCCTTACGGTGAGCTGGAATTCTTTTGCCCAGGTGAGGGTCAGTAAGCTGATAATTGAAACCGGGGATACCTTCAATCTCGCCAATTCCGACATTCTCGTTGCTGACACGCTGATTATGAAAGACTCCTCTACGCTTGTCCTGAATAAACTAAAACGGGAAAACTACATCCGTGCGCAGGTTGTTATCTTCGGAAATCACGCAACCATCGACGGCCGGGGAATAACCGGACAGAAGGGCCGGGACGGGTCACCCGGAACCACGCCCTTTGGACCATGCAGTAATGGTTCAGCAGGCAGAAACGGCGGGCGTGGCCTCGATGGAACTCCCGGGACGAATCTATTCCTTTATGTGGAAGACATTGTTTTGCGGGGAAAGCTGATCATTGACCTTTCCGGCGGAAACGGAGGCAGGGGTGGCGATGGCGGTAGCGGCGGCGGTGGTAGCCCTGGGACGGTCCATTGTAACGGCGGCGACGGAGGGAACGGAGGTAACGCTGGTCAGGGAGGTAATGGGGCTGACGGAGGAACTTTGACCCTCAGCAGCAAAAAAAATCCAGACATTGTGAGCCTCATCGGATTGGGAATAAATGTATACACCCACGGAGGATTGCCGGGCGAGCAGGGAAAAGTGGGAAGTCGCGGCCCCGCCGGACTTGGACCTTCGCGAAAAAATGGCAAAAATGGTGAGCCCGGATTGGAGGCTCCCAATAGCCTTGCCGGTATAAACGGGAAGGTGAATTTTGAAAAGAACTAACTATGCATAAGAGATGGCTACTACGAACTATACCACCGAACGAACAAATCGAAAGCTTGTCAAAGGCCATCAATATCAACTGGTATCTGTCAGCCATCCTACTCCAGCGAGGCATTAACACTTTTGACGAAGCAAAACATTTCTTCCGCCCGACTCTGAGTGATCTGCATGATCCGTTCCTCATGAAGGACATGGACCTTGCCATTGACCGCATTCAACGCGCGATTGCAAATGGCGAGAAAATCCTCATCTATGGAGACTACGATGTCGATGGCACGACCGCCGTATCGCTTGTATTCAGTTATCTGCGAGAGTTCTACGAACATTGCGAAGTGTATATTCCCGACAGGTATGCCGAGGGTTATGGTGTCTCCCTTGCAGGAATTGAATACGCCGACCTGAATGACTTCTCCCTCGTCATCGCCCTGGACTGTGGGATTAAATCCATCGAACTGGTGCAGCTGGCGAAATCAAAAGGGATAGATTTTATTATCTGCGATCACCATCTTCCCGGGGAAGACCTCCCTCCTGCCGTTGCCGTATTGGATCCAAAAAGAAAAGACTGCCCGTATCCATACAAAGAGCTCAGTGGATGCGGAATTGGTTTTAAGCTTGTTCAGGCTTACGCGAAACTCTTTCGTACAGAGGAGAGGTTGTATGATCTTCTGGACCTGGTGTGCGTCAGCATTGCATCTGATATTGTCCCGATCACCGGAGAAAACAGAGTGCTTACCTACTTCGGCCTGAAGAAGCTGAATGATAATCCGTCTCCAGGATTAAAGGCCCTCAAAGACATTGCAGCGATTCGTAATGAACTCGACGTATCCGGAATTGTCTTCACCCTAGGTCCACGCATCAACGCAGCAGGAAGAGTTGCACATGCGCGTGCAGCAGTCGATCTTTTGATCAGCAAAACGGAAGAAGAAGCCAATAGCCTCGCGGAGAAAGTAAATCTTAAGAACGAGATCCGTAAACAATTTGACTCCGACATCACCGAAGAGGCTATCGCCATGATCGAAGGCAGCGAGGCGTTGAGGAATTCAAAGTCGACAGTGCTTTTCAAGAACACCTGGCATAAGGGAGTAATAGGAATTGTGGCAGCGCGATGTGTGGAGAAGTATTATCGTCCTACTGTCATTCTCACTGAATCCAACAACAAGATTACCGGCTCGGCCCGCAGCGTGAATGGCTTTGATCTTTACAACGCTATTCAGGAATGCAGTGAGCTTCTTGAAAAGTTTGGTGGTCACAAGTATGCTGCCGGACTAACACTCGACGCTTCGAACCTCGAGCATTTCCAGCGTAAGTTTGAAGAGGTTGTTTCCTCTTCGATCACTGAAGACATGCTCACACCGGTAGTGGATATCGATATCACCCTCCATTTCGACGCGATTAATAACAAGTTTCTGAACGTGCTCAAACAGATCGGGCCATTCGGTCCGGAGAATCCCCGGCCTGTATTTATGTCTGACCATGTTTATGTTTTTAATTCGCTGGCAAGCTTCAAGGATAAACATGTACGGTTTTTGATAGGACAGGAGGGCAGCGAGAACGTCTTCCAGGCCGTAGGGTTTGATCTTGTTGAACATTATAACCGTTTGGCCGCGCGCGATCCGTTCCGCATGGCCTACACGATCGAGGAGAATACTTTCAATGGAGTTACGTCTCTTCAGCTAAGGATAAAGGACATTAAATTCAATTAGAATGATCTTAAGGGCTGAGCACCTCGTCAAGAAATACAAGACCAGGACCGTTGTGAACGACGTCTCCGTCAAGGTAGAACAGGGAGAGATCGTGGGTCTCCTTGGTCCTAACGGCGCGGGAAAGACGACGTCATTCTATATGATGGTGGGCCTGATCAAGCCTAACGAAGGACAAATTTTCCTCGACAATGAAGAAATCACTGCGCTCCCAATGTATCAGCGGGCGCGTCGCGGGATTGGATACCTTGCACAGGAAGCCTCTGTTTTCAGAAAGCTTACCGTAGAAGAAAATATCTTGTCAGTCCTCGAAATGAGAGGATTCTCCCCACAGCAGCGTAAGGAGCGGGTGGACATGCTTATCGATGAGTTTAGTCTTCATAAGGTGCGTAAGAATATGGGGATGTCTCTGTCCGGTGGAGAGCGTCGCAGGACGGAGATCGCCAGAGCCCTTGCCGTTGATCCAAAGTTTGTTTTGCTGGATGAGCCTTTCGCCGGGGTGGATCCCATCGCGGTAGAGGAAATCCAATCCATCGTAGCGAAACTGAAGAACAAAAACATAGGAATTCTCATCACCGATCACAACGTCGATGAAACACTCTCCATTACAGACCGCGCTTATCTGATGGTCGATGGGAAACTCTTCAAATCCGGCACCGCCGAAGAGCTTGCAAGCGATCCGCAGGTACGGAAAGTGTACCTCGGCCAGAACTTCGAGCTCCGCCGCGCAAGAGTGAATGTCCAGGCCCCTGAAGGCTGGTCTGACCCAAGCGATAAGATCTAGGCAGGCATTTCTATTTACAAAATCCAGTTTGATTAATTTTGAGCCTACGAAAAACGCATGGGACTGATAAATTCCATTCTTACCTGGGTCATGAAAAAGCGGATCCATCAGATCGAGCTTTTCATGAAGTATCCTCATGAGGTCCAGGAGGAATTATTTAAAAAGCTTATCACCACAGCCCGCACTACACAGTTCGGCGCACAGTACGACTTCTCTTCAATTCAGAATTACGATCAATACAGGGAACGTGTACCGGTTCACACATATGAGCAAATGTTTCCCTACATAGAGCGTCTTATGCGCGGCGAGCAGAATATTTTGTGGCCATCGGAAGTCAAGTGGTTTTCAAAATCATCAGGCACTACGAACGCGCGGAGTAAGTTCATCCCGGTGTCGCAGGAGGCGCTGGATGATTGTCACTTCAAAGGTGGAAAAGATCTTCTTTCCATTTTTGTGAACAACTATCCCGACACTACGATCTTTGATGGAAAAGGCCTTGCTGTCGGAGGCAGTCATCAGCAGAATGATTTCGATCCAACCGCGACAAGTTATTACGGGGATGTGTCTGCGGTGATTATGCAGAACCTTCCTGTTTGGGCGCAGTTCATTCGAACGCCAAGCCTTGAGACTGCCCTTCTCAGCAATTGGGAAGAAAAGATCGAGAAGCTGGCCCGGGAGACCGCGGTTGAGAATGTTACTAACATCGCCGGAGTTCCAACCTGGACAATCCTTCTGATCCAGAAGGTGGTAGAGCTTACGAATAAAAAGAATATCCTTGACGTATGGCCCGATCTACAGGTATTCTTTCACGGCGCAGTATCCTTCACGCCCTACAGATCATTATTCAAAGCGCTCATTCCTTCCAGCGAAATGGTTTATTGGGAAACTTATAACGCAAGTGAAGGCTTCTTTGGAATTCAGGACAGAAGTAATTCTGAGGATCTTCTTCTGATGTTGGACTATGGAATCTTCTACGAGTTCATTCCCATGGAAGAGATGGAGAATGAGCGTCCTCGTGCATTGAGCATCGGTGAAGTGAAGCTCGATACAAATTACGCGATGCTCATTACAACAAACGCAGGTTTGTGGCGTTACAACATCGGCGACACGGTGAAGTTCACGTCTCTGTCGCCGTACAGGATCCGGATTTCGGGTCGCACGAAACACTTCATGAATGCGTTTGGTGAAGAGGTGATTGTTGAGAATGCGGAGGCAGCGATCACACGGGCCTGCGAGATGACGGGCGCTATCATTGATAATTTCACTGCGGCCCCGGTGTTCATCGAGGAAGGAAAGAAAGGTCGCCATGAGTGGGTGGTCGAGTTCAAACAGGAACCTCAGGCAATGGATAAGTTTGTGGAGGTTCTGGATAAAACGCTTCGTTCCATCAACTCTGATTACGACGCAAAGCGCGCCCACGACCTGGCGCTCACCGCACCCTCAGTGCACACTGTTCGTCAGGGGACGTTCTACGACTGGATGAAGAGAAGGGGTAAGCTGGGCGGTCAAAACAAAGTACCGCGGCTGAGTAACTCGCGAGAGTACGTCGAAGACATCCTGCGGATGCACTCGGATAACTGATCGCCGACAAATCGTGTCTTGTCACCATAACGTTACGGCTATGCGAATCATCGTGCTCTGTCTTTTACTCTTTGTCTTAATTCCCACATTCGCCACGCACCTTCGGTCAGGCGAAATCCTTGTTCGTCACAAATCGTCAAACACAGTATTTGTTATTGTTCGGGTGTATACAAGCTCCTATAACACTTCTGTTCCCATGGGTGGTGATGAATCTGTCCTTCTCTTCGGAGACGGAGCCTCGATGACAATTCCGGAAACTGCAAGTGCTCCGATGGGTGACGACTTTCCATATGTCGGCATTGCTGAATTTCAGACTGAACATACCTATTCGAGTGCGGGCAAATACACAATTTCATTCTCTGAACCGAATCGGAACGAGGGAATACTGAATTTTGATAACTCCGTGGCCACGACATTCTACATTGAAACCACTTTCACGCTGGACCCCACCTTGCCTTTTTTTGAAACGCCGACTTCCTTATTTCCTCCATTCTTTACCGTCAACAAGAATGAACCTTTGGCTATTTCAATCGCTGCCGAAGACAACCAGGGATCTGAACTGAGGTACAGGGTCGTCACGCCGCTTTCAGGCAAAAACAGACCTGTCGTGAATTACCAGCTAACGGAAAATTTTCGGGTTGATGAGTTTAATGGTCTGGTGACATGGGATAACGTATTCATGGGGTTGCCGCGATCTGGTGAGTATCTCTTTGCAATTCAGATTGATCAATACGCGACAATTAATGGCACCCGTAGAATCATTGGCTCAATTCACCGGGATGTGCAGATTGTTCTTCATGATGAAGAGAACACTGACGGTCGGAAACAATCTGACAACCTTGACGAAAACAATCTCCGGATTCTGCCAGGCGATTCACGAAGTTGGAAAGTATACACTTCGTATGATGCCTTGGATGAGGCGGACATTGAAGTGAAAACGACTCTGCTGCAAAACAATATTCACTTTGACACCTATGATTCAACAACAGCATCAGGGCCAATGAAAGTAACGCTTGTCACGATTACAAGTGATGAGTCTTTGGTCAGAGACTTTCCCTATGTCGTTGCTGTGCGCAGCCGATTTGGAAACGGCGCGTCGACAACATGGAAGGATGCGAGTTATGCTGTCTTTACCACTGAGGCTGATCCGGTTCTTCATTCGGAAGCAATCCTGAACACGAATCTTCTTTTTCCAAACCCGGGTGCGAACAAAGTAAGGATCAATGACCAGCTGAACGCAATCCGTAGAATTGAAATGATCGATTCACGTGGTCAGATTTTTCTGGCAATTCAAACAATGGCCGGGAATGAAATTGATCTTTCATCAGTACCTGCAGGAATGTATGTGGTCCATGGAAAAGACAAAGCGGGCCGAATAGTTGCCGTAACCCGCTTTATCAAAGACTGATCTTAAGTGGCTTTGTTCTATTCCTTCTTGATTGTGTAAGTCGTTTCAGAAAGAATTTCCATAGGGATCTCCATGTCCTGAGGAATCATTCCTCCTGCAAGAAGCGTCATTTTGCCTTTTAGTTCCGCAAGAACATCCTGCTTAGTTGGCCAGCCCGACTTTACATCAACAACCGACTTGGTGGCTTGTCTTCCGGACAGATCAGACTTCGCTTTCAGCCCTCCCGGGAGGTTGAGTACTTTCTCCTTGTCGATCGTTTTGAAAGTCCCGTCAGCTTCAAGGTTGGCGGAAGCGGAATTGAGGGCCACAAGGCTCCAGGTGTTTTCAATCGCCATTGCAACGCTGACCACCACGTTATCACTATACGTCCATTTCTCCCCGACCTTTGATTTCTTGTCCGGATAAGGAATGAACGCTGATTGGAAGCTGCCTTTCAAAGCGTCCTCGCCAAGCATCATCTCAAGTGATTCACGAATGGCTTTCTTCTGCGTTTCGTCCAGACCCAGCGACTCAAATCCACTCCAGAGATTTTTGGCATTCTCAATTTTCTCCACCTTGCCGGCGGTAGTCAGGTAGATGAAAAACGGTTTGTTGATCATACTCTGGAAGATCTTGTTCTCCATCTTGTCTGCAGGACCTTCACTGTCCATGGAGTTGTCGCCCATCGGTGACTTATTCGAACTCTTTAACTTTGTGTAAGAACATTCAAGCTTTGCCCCCGTTGGCGTTGTCTCTGCCACCTTCAATACAAAAACAGAGTGAAAGGTATTTTCGGCCTTCTGATCCATCCCCATCAGATTTTGTTTTATGTCCTGGTGGGTGTCCTGTGTCCAGACATACTGATCACCTGTTTTAAACCGATACTCAAGTTTAACCTCTGCGGGTGGATACGTAAATGCAGCAACGGTCAGAAGCAGCACAACGACGGTAGTAATTTTCATGTTTATCTTATTTAGGATTGGTGTTTTGGATTTTACCCGAACAAATCTTCGAAAACTTCTGTGAGCTTTCCAAAAGACTTAACCTGGATCTTGTTCCTGGAAAAGTCCAGTCCTTTCTGGCCAAACTTCGAAATGTAAATCTCTTTAAACCCAAGTTTTTCCGCTTCTGAAATGCGTTGTTCAATCTTATTTACTGCACGCAACTCTCCTCCCAGTCCGATTTCAGCTGCAAAGCATATTGTTTCCGACACGGGAATTTCTTCCATGGAAGAAATAATCGAAATACAAACAGCGAGATCAATGGCCGGGTCTTCTACCTTGATCCCTCCAGCCATATTCAGGAAAACATCCTGAGTTCCCATTCTGAAGCCACAACGTTTCTCCAATACGGCCAGAAGCATATTGAGTCGCTTGTGATCAAAACCGGTAGGGGTACGTTGTGGTGTTCCATAGGAAGCCGGGCTTACCAGCGATTGAATCTCAATCAGCAATGGCCTGTTTCCTTCGATTGTTGCACCAATGGTAATCCCGCTGATCTTTCCATCCTTCTGTGAAATAAGAATTTCTGACGGGTTCGACACTTCGCGTAACCCTGTTCCGGACATTTCATAAATACCAATTTCAGAAGTTGACCCGAAACGGTTCTTAGTTGTCCTGAGAATTCTGTAGGAAAGATGGCGATCGCCTTCGAACTGCAGCACAGTATCCACCATATGTTCCAGAACTTTTGGCCCGGCGAGTACACCGTCCTTAGTTATATGGCCTATAAGGAACACAGGTGTTTCCGTTTCTTTTGCAAACTTCATCATCTCGCCGGCACTTTGTCGTACCTGACCAATACTTCCAGGGGTAGAATCCAGTAACGGGGAAAAGAGTGTCTGAATAGAATCTACAATGACAATATCTGGAAGCAGAAGTTCAATAGCGCCGAATATGCTTTTTGTATTTGTTTCTGAAAGCATATAAAAATTCTCTGACGCCCAGCCAATACGTTGCGCCCGCATCTTAATCTGTTGTTCACTCTCTTCTCCTGAGATGTATAGAACTTTCTTTTTCAATTGAAGGCCGACCTGAAGCATCAAGGTCGATTTCCCGATGCCGGGCTCACCGCCAATGAGTATTAGTGAGCCGGGAACAATGCCACCTCCGAGCACACGGTTTAATTCCGCGTCCGGAGACGCCAGCCTGTACTCAGGAACGGATTCTATTTCCGTAAGAGTCTTCGGTTTTATGGATTTAGAACGCGAGGATTCCTGCCTCCATTCCGTTTTTGCGGGTTCCTGTTTGGAAAGGACCTCCTCGACGAAAGTGTTCCACTCGCCGCATGAAGGGCATTTTCCAAGCCATTTTGCGGATTCATATCCGCACGACTGACAAAAGAATGTCGTTTTCGCTTTCGCCACAACTTTAGCGTGAATTCTTCAAAATGAAGGTAAACATAACTCCCCGCTACAGATCATTTCCAGTAAAAATATTTTTTTGTACTATTATATTCTAATTACCTAACAAAACCGGTGTATGAAATTCATTATCCGAGGGATTGCGCTGTCCCTCATCGTTGTACAAATTGCCAGCGCACAAAAATCTCCTGTTAAGTTCGGCGTGTTTCAGCCGGAAGATCTCAAAATGACAGTGTACGATAAAGATCCGTCAGCAGCTGCTGTCATCCTTACCGATTATGGTCATGCAGAGATGCAGGTATTATCTACTTCTATCAGGCTATACTTCACCCGGCACGTCCGGATCAAAATCCTGAACAAGGAAGGGTTCGAATGGGCTGATGCGGCAATGCCTCTTTACAAATCAGGTTCTGCCGAAGAACGCGTGATCAAGTTCAAAGGCTCGACGTTTAATGTAGAGAATGGCAAACTCGTCGAAACGGATGTATCGAAGGATAATATGTTCAAGGAAAAGTTCAACAGAAACATTAACCTTCAAAAGTTCACGTTTCCCAATGTAAAGGAAGGATCGATCCTCGAATACACTTATACTATTTCATCTGAGTTCCTGTTCAATTTTCCTAACTGGCAGTTTCAATCAAAAATTCCTACGCGTCACAGTGAGTACTGGGCGGTGATCCCGGAATTTTGTGTGTTCCAAAAATACATGCAGGGATATCTCCCTGTCAATTACGAAGTAAAGAAATCGAATGGCTCAGACTTCGTTGCGAACGGTCACCACTGGACAATGACGGATGTGCCCGCATTCAAAAGTGAACCTTACATGACCAGTGAAGAGGATTATATGGCCAAAATTAACTTCGCCATTTCCCATATTTCTTTTCCTGGCCAGCCCGTCATTGAAATCATGGGTTCATGGGAAAAGCTTGCCAAAGTACTTCTTGAAGACGAAGATTTTGGTAAGGTCGTAACTGGCGGCGGATTCCTCAAGAAAGAAGTAGAAGGTGTTATCGCCGGAATAAGCGATCCAAAAGCCAAGGTAGCCGCTATCTATAATTACGTTAAGAACACAATTGAATGGAATGGCGTCGAGGATATTTACGCGGACAACCTGAAGCAAGTTATCGAAACTAAAAAGGGTACCGCCGCGGATATCAATCTGCTTCTTGCGTCCATGCTCAGGAAAGCGGATATCGATGTTGATATGGTATTGCTGAGCACAAGGGATCATGGATTTGTCCGACAATCCTATCCAATGGCAAAGCAATTCAACTACACCATCGTTCGCGCTAAGGTCGGCGACACTTTCTTATTGCTTGATGCCACCGAAAAGTATTTGCCAATGTCTATCCTCCCGCAACGCTGCCTTAATGGCGAAGGCTTGCTGGTTTCAAAGACCAATACCGGGTGGGTGAACCTGGAGTCAAAGGGAAAAGCCCGTACAGTTGTTGACTCTGACTTCGCGGTGGATGCTTCTGGAACGCTATTGGGAAAGATCCACTATTCGCTTGACGGTTACGATGCCAGCGCTTCCCGGAAAAGATTCTTCAAGGATGGAGAAGAAGAGTTCTTTAAGAATTTCAAGTCTTCCAAAATATGGGAAATAAATTCCAGCCTCTACGAAAACGCTAAGGACATCGAAAAGCCTGCTGTGCAGAAGTATGATGTCTCAATCCCGTCTCACGCATCCGTTGCGGGAAGTCAGATATATCTTAATCCTTTTCTCGCCGAAGCAACAATCGAAAATCCATTCAAGGCGGAAACGCGTGTGTATCCAGTAGATTATGGAAGTCCTGTGGAGAAGACATACATCGCTAAGTTCAAAGTTCCTGAAGGATATTCTATTGACGAAGTTCCACAAAGCAAAATTATCGCAATGCCTGGAAACGGCGCGAGGTTCGTCTACAGCGTAAACGTAACCGGTGATGTGATTTCAGTTGTGAGAACGCTCGCCATCAACAAAAGTCTGTTTATCCAGACAGAGTATCCACAACTACGGGAGTTCTACAACCAGATTGTAGCAAAGCAAAGCGAACAAATCGTTTTCAAGAAGATGTAACCAAAGGGTACACAATGAGCAAACTTCATAACAGTATAGCCGCCGTTGTCTTTCATTTAATATTTCTGGCCGGAATTTCCTTTGACACCGCAGGAAAGGAAACGCCTAAATATGTTGTCAACCAGATCCCTGCAGAACTTCGCCAGAATGTGAATGCGTTTTACTGGGAGGACAAACTCTTCTACCAGATACATGCCAGGAACAGGGCCACGATGAAGGTCACGCAGGCAATCACCATCTTTAATGAAAACGCAAAGAACCATGCCATGGTAGTGGTAGGGTATGACAAGCTTTCGAAGATCATTGAAATGAAAGGTGTGATCTACGATGCTAACGGTTTTGTTTTAAAGAAGCTAAAGCAAAATGAAATTTACGATCAGAGTGCTTTTGATGGATTCAGCCTTTTCAGCGATAACCGTCTGAAGAGTATGAATCTTACCAACGGTAATTACCCTTATACTGTCGAGTTCGAATACGTTGTTGACTATCGATATCTTTTTTTCGTGCCTGATTTTATCCTATTAGGGGATGAGAAAATTGCAGCAATGAATGTGGAATACACGCTTACCTATCCGCAGGAACTAAAGCCCAGATTTCAGGTCAACAATATCACCAAAGATCCGGAAGTATCAACTCTTCCGAATGGAGTGGAGACGATATCCTGGAAGTTCAACAATATTAAGCCAGTAACGCTTGAGCCATTCAGTCCTGCAAGAATGGAAGTCATACCCAGCATCCACGCAGCACCAACAGAATTTGAATTCTCCGGATATAGCGGAAGCATGGCAAGCTGGGACTCGTTCGGGCAGTGGATCAGCACATTGAATAATGGTCGTAATGTTCTTCCTCAGCAGACAATAGATAAGCTGAAATCAATCACTGATGAGTTCCCTTCGAAAGAGGAGAAGATCATGGCGACCTATGAGTATCTCCAAAGTAAAACACGTTACGTCAGCATTCAGCTTGGCATTGGCGGGTTTCAGCCGTTCGAGGCATCGGTCGTTGACCAGGTTGGATATGGAGATTGCAAAGCGCTCTCCAACTATATGGTTTCTCTCCTCAGCACAATCGGAATTAAATCACATTATGTGCTGGTTCGCGCAGGCGATAATCGCGCGAAACTTCGCACAAATTTTCCAAGCAGTCAGTTCAATCATGCGATTGTCTGTGTCCCAATGGAAAAGGATACAATATGGCTTGAATGCACCAGCCAGACTAATCCCTTCGGTTATATGGGGTCATCTACCGGAAACAGAAAAGCGCTCGCGATCACAGACAAAGGAGCCGTCCCCGTAAATACGCCGCGTTATACTGAGAAAGAAAATGTCAGACGCCGTACCGCGAACGTCGAAATCAACCTCAACGGAGACGCTACCGGAAAAGTAACCACGACATACTCGGGAATTGAATACGAGCTGGGAAATCAAGGTGTTCTTGGAAGCAACTTCGACGAACAAAAGAAATGGCTTCAAAAGAATATCGACATCCCGGTATTTGACATAAAGTCATTTTCAATCAAAACCAAAAAAGAGAAGATACCATCTGCAATTGTTCAGGTCGACCTTCAGCTCAATCGTCTGGCGACGGTTAGTGGAAAGAGACTTTTCATACAGCCTAATCTGATGAATCGTTCAACCTACATCCCGCCCAAGGTTGAGCAACGAAAAACAAATGTGATCCTCTCCACGGCGTACACTCACCTGGACACAATTAACTACATCATACCTGAGCAGATCTATCCTGAGCATCTTCCCGATCCTATCCGGATTGAGTCACGGTTCGGATCATACGAAGCAAGTTTCAGTCTTGACCAGGGAAAGGTAGTCTACACAAGGAAGATGGTTCGAAAAAATGGTGAGTTCCCTCCGGAGACTTACCAGGAGTTCATTGATTTCTACAAGAATGTAGCGAAGGCCGACAACACGAAGATCATCTTCCTTAATAAGACCTGATCACTGCGTCGGGGCATTCGCTTCACGGGCCATCACTTTATAGACCATCTTGTCGGCGAGTGATGGCCACCACTTATTAAGAAGCACTGCCAGCTTACCCTGCCGCGTCAGAATGAGTGTCCGTTTGCGCTTAACGGTAGCGTTGTAAATATGATTTGCGCATTCTTCGGCAGTCATCATCTCCTGCTCGTTCCTTGGTGATTCACCCTGCTGCGAGCCGTCACGTGTAAGAGACCGTTTCCTGATGTTGGAAGCAGTGAACCCTGGACATGCTGTTAAAACGTGAACGCCACTGTGCAGCAACTCCGTGCGAAGCACTTCGAGAAAACCGTTTAACGCAAACTTCGAAGCTGAATAACCTGTTCTTCCAGGAAGACCACGAAACCCGGCAATCGATGAGATCCCGATTACCGACCCTTTGTTCTTCATTATTTCAGGGAGGCAATACCTTGTGGCATACAATACACCGTAAAAATTGATATCCATGACCTTCTTCACAACCGACAAATCAACATCCGAGAAAAGAGCCCGCATTGAAATCCCTGCATTGTTGATCAGAATGTCAATCTTTCCAAACTGATTAATCGCCTCCTCGGCCATGCGCCGGTTATCTTCTTCGATGCTTACATCCGCACGAAACCCGGCCGCGGAGATCCCACGATCTTTCAACTCGCTAACGGCTTTGGTAAGCTCTTCCTCATTCCGACCCGTTATCAAAATTTTCGATCCCTTCTGACCGAACTCCATGGCGAGTGCCTTTCCTATGCCGGAACTTCCTCCAGTGATGATCACTACTTTGTCTTTCATTGATTAGCCGTTGTTCTGCCGGATAACAAAAATAGTAATTGTTATTAATTTTGGCGGGCCGATGCTGTTTCTCCGCCTTATATCAAAAATCCCGTTAGGCGCTCTCTACGCCTTTTCCGATTTCCTCTTCTTCATTACCTATTATGTCGTCCGATATCGAAGGCAGCTTGTGAGACGGAACCTGTCAAGATCTTTTCCTGACAAGACGAAAGCCGAACTAATTGATATCGAAAAACGCTTTTATCGAAGCCTCGCAGATTACGGAGTGGAAACGCTTCATCTCCTGACTATCCCTGCCGATCAACTTTTGCAACGAATGAAGTTCGTCAACCCTGAAATGATCGAAGAGTATAAAAGCGAAAATAAATCAGTGATCATTTTTGCTTCTCACCAATTCAACTGGGAGTGGATGCTCGCGTCGGCAAGTCTCTCCCTGCCGCTACCGATTGACTTCGTGTATCAGACCGTAAACATTCCATTATTTAATCAATTCTCTCTGGCCTGTCGAACCCGTTTTGGAAATCATCCTGTCAGGAGAGAGGATGTTGCACGCGAAGCTGCAAGAAGAAAAGGCATCCAGCGTGTGGTTGCCATCATCGCTGATCAATACCCTGGCCTCGGGAAGGATAAGAAATACCTCACCACTTTTATGCATCAACGTACAGCATTCTTCCAAGGGGCAAACCAACTTGCTGTGCTTACGCAATATCCTGTTGTATTTGCCGAAGTGAAGAAAGTGAAGCGAGGCTTTTACGAGGTAAGGTTTGTGAAGATCGGAGAGCCGCCATACAAAAGGGGCGACTTTTCAATTATGGAGTCTTACATCGCTGCCATTGAAAAGAACATTAGGGAAAATCCATCCGAATGGTTATGGTCACACAACCGCTGGAAGAAACGCCATCTGCACTAATTACATAAGCATCTGCTCGATGTCTTCGCGAGTGAGTTGCTTCATGAAACTTTCTTCCGTAGTGATCAGGTCGGTGGTGAGCTTAAGTTTCCGTTGCTGGAGCATCAGAATTTTTTCTTCCACAGAATTTCGCGTGATGAATTTATAGGTGAACACTTTATTCTTCTGTCCTATACGATGCGCCCTGTCAACGGCTTGCGCTTCCACAGCGGGGTTCCACCACGGATCAAGAATAAATACATAATCCGCTTCCGTAAGATTTAACCCAAGTCCACCAGCCTTAATAGAGATAAGGAATACTTTTAGATTCTTGTCCTTGTTAAATCGTTCTACCTGTTCCTTTCGATCAGTACTTGATCCATCGAGGTATGCAAAGTCAATCTTATTTGACTTCAGATATTGTTTCACCAGATCGAGGTGTTTCACAAACTGACTAAAAACGAGAACCTTGTGACGTTCCGCGATAGCGTTCTCAAGCATATGAGTAATATCCTCAAGCTTTCCTGAATCTCCCTGGTATCCCTGCTCCACCATTCGTGGATGATTTGCAAGTTGACGGAGTTTCGTCAACCCTTCCAGGATAATGAACCTGCTGCTACCGAGTCCTTCTGATTCGATGAGCTTAAATATTTTTTCCCGGTACAACGACTTTACTTCCTCATAACGTTTCTCCTGTTCTGGAGTCATTGAACAATATTGTATGTTCTCTACTTTTTCAGGAAGCTCTGTAGCCACTTGCGATTTGTGCCTGCGGAGAATGAAGGGTTTGATTACTGCGTGAAGTTTTTTCGAGCGCGCTTCATCATTTTTCTTCTCAATAGGATTTTGATATTCATTTCTGAAGTACGTCTGCGAACCCAGGATGCCCGGATTGATAAACGACATCTGCGACCAAAGGTCCAGTGTGGTGTTTTCTATAGGAGTACCAGTCAGTACGAGTTTATGGCGGCTCTTCAACTCTCTCACCGCCTTAGCAATATTCGATGTCGGGTTTTTGATCACCTGCGATTCATCAAGAATGACATAGTTGAAGTAGAACTTGTTGAGGATCTCAGCGTCAAGTCGGGTGATGCCATAGGAAGTGAGCACGAGATCATATTTCTCAAAACGTTTGATGTCTTTATTCCGAAGTGTTCCAGTGTAATTCAGGATCTTCAACTCAGGAGTAAACTTGCTTGCCTCCATCTCCCAGTTATAGATCAGGGATGTTGGCATCACCAGTAACGACGTTCCACTTCCACTTTCTTTCTCGGCCTGCAACATGGTCAGCGTTTGGACAGTCTTTCCCAGACCCATGTCATCCGCAAGACAGCCGCCAAGACGGTACTCATTCAGGAATCGGAGCCAATTAAAACCAGCGCGTTGATAAGGACGCAACTCTCCCTTAAATCCCTCTGGTACCGGATAATCTTTTATTCCGCTGAACGAATTGAGTCCGCGTAGTTTTTCGCTAAGGTGAACTTTAGCAAGGTTTCCATCCTCCAGTTCCTTTACAAGGTTAAGATGATGCTTTCGCAGAACAGGTTTTTCACTATCGCCCTCGGTCTCACTTAACGCAAACAGGTCTGCATACTTCGTAAGCCATGCTTCTGGAATGATGGCGATCTCTCCATTCGGAAGCTTGAACTCTACCTTGCGTTTCAGAATAAGCTTCCGCAGATCTTTAAAAGGAACTTCAAACTCGCCGAACCTGATCTTCGCGTTGATGTCAAACCAATCAAGGTTTTCCTTCACCTCAACTTCGATGACTGCCTTCCCGACAAAGTATTTTTTGTCGCGGCTTTCCGGCTGGCTCACCTCAAATCCGAGATTGAGCAGGTTGACTCTGTTTTCATTCAGCCATGAGAACGCCCACGATTTAGGTACCGCGATCCTGAAGCCTTTCGTTGGAAGTCCAAGCTTCTGAAGAGTATGAAGAAATTTTTTCTCCTCTTCAGTTTTCCTCAACACGCGATGGAATACATAGTCATCGCCCTGTTTTTCCATTGTTACGTTTACCGGCCCGATGTTATCGCCGCGAAAACGATGCTTGCCATATTTGAAAGAAAGGTCGAATACAATCTTGCCTGCTTCATCGCCAGGATCTTCTTCGGGAGCAGGGCCGCTATCGAACAGGCTAGGCGCCGCTTTAGTTTGAACTGTGTGAAGTTCTGACAATGTCAAAACAGGATGCGGATCGTAGGTTGTCTTGACGATCTCGAAACCTTTTGCTTCAATGTCGTCAAAGGATGCGATGAGCGGTGCAATGAATTTGTTGTAATACGTCTCTTCAACGTTCTTGGGAATCACTACATGCTTTTTAGTGAAGAAGGGAATAAGCTTTTTCCCATCGACGTATTTCTCAAATCCATATAGCTTTCCATTCAACACCATCCAGGCGGGATTCTTACAAACCAGATACGCTGACTCATTTGGAAGATCGATCTTCTTACCCTGGAACGTAATGGTTGGATAGTAATTCGTGTGGTTGGGAGTGCGCATGAAATGGAACTGAATCGACGCGCGGTTATCCAACACCTGTATTTGCTTCCAGGTTGGCTCGCCATCATTGCCCATTTCAAAAAGCATTTTCCCCTTTATCTTCTCAAGAATCTTCGCCCGCTTTTTTTCCATGAAGTCCTCAATCTGCTCCTGGAGCAGCTCGTTCCCTTTCGCCTTTGCAAAAGTCTTCGTAAGGAATTCTTCCGGCTTCATTGACTTGGCCGAAAATTTCTTCACGATATTCTCTTGCTGCATCGAGTCCATCAATTCGATCAGTTCGAAATCACGATCATCAAGACCGCGGGAAAACTCACGGGCGTTCTTCGAAGAGATGTTCTGGTGCTGAAATGTTAGTTTGCCCTTGTCATCAAGATGCACGATATACGATTCGAAAATAAATCCGAGGTATTCGTGGAGGTACAACGAATAGATGATCTGGAACGGTTGTGACGCGGACACTTTCATCCAAAATGAAGATTTTGATGAAACAGGAATTCGAAAATTACGGATAAACGGCGATATAAGCCCTTTTTTTTGCGAAAATTTAGTCGGTTGGCAGTCAGAGTTCCTGTACCGAAATTGTCCGGGTGGCAAGCATTGCCGGCTTAATGGAAAGCAAAAGGGTTATAACCGAAACGGCCGACAGCGTAATGATAAAGTCGATTGCCTTCATTTTCACGGGATAGCCCTGCATTACGGCATTCTCCAACCCCATAGAAACCAAGCCGAAGTTTTGTTGTAGCCAGCAGAAGAAGGCTCCCAGGATTAGCCCTGCAAAAGTCCCTATAAGGGCAATCAACGCCCCTTCGAAAAGGAAAATCCTGCGAATCAGGCGGGGTGTCGCTCCCATCGCACTTAGAACGGTGATGTCCTTCTTTTTATCAAGAGCCAGCATCATAAGGCTGAAAAAGATATTGATCGACCCTACACCCAGCAGCAATGACCCGGATATGAACGTGAATAATTTTTCAATCTTGAGCAGCCGGTAAATATCTTTGTGTTGTTCTTCGTGATTAAGAACATCAAACGAATCGCCAAGCAACTTCTGCAGGTTTCGTTCTACGGTAAAAACATCCGTCCCCGGCTTCACCTTTATTTCGAGCGAGGTTCGTTTATCTCCGAAGTTCAGCAGCTCCTTCGCGAATTCGAGCGGAACGATCACATAGTTCTCGTCAAACTGCTGCACAATAGAAAACACTCCCCCTGTGATGATATTCATCTTAGAATAGAGCTGCGAAGGATCCATTGATGCCCTGACGTCTTTGATGTAATGGATCTGTAAAGGAAACATATTGTCGCCAACGGCAATTGACATGGCATATTGAACACCACGGCCTACAATAGCATAGTTTACATCTCCCTCTTTCAGCCTGAGTGAACCTTCCATCAGGTTCGCTTCCGGAATTCGTTTCTGCTCAATGAAATCTTCCGTCACACCCTTAAGGGTGATCACCTGGTTTGCATCCCGGTAACGGACATAAGCATAATCTTCAATTACCTCTGTGACGTGCTCGACACCGGAGGAAGATTTCACCCTTTGAAGTAGCTCCTGATCAACCTGAAACGACTTGCCTTTTGTCGCCTGGATCTTGATCTGGGGATCGAAAGAATTATTGAGGGAATGGAGAAGGTCTTCCAGGCCATTGAAGACAGAAAGAACGATTACCAGGGCGGCGGTAATGACACAAACAGCAAACATTGAAATCCCGGAAATCACGTTGATAAATGTCTTTTTCCGAGTGGAGACAAGATATCGTCGTGCAATAAATAGCGAGAGATTCAAATGCGGCCGTGGTTATTGATTAATCCTCTTTTTGCTCAGGTGGGATATTGAGATTCTTAATGAGATTCTCGATCCGCTGAGCGTTTTCCTCCACCTCATCTATAAAGAACACCAGATCTGGTATGATCCGAACCTGCTTTCCTATTTTATCTCCCAATGCTTTACGGATTTCCTTCTTTCTTTTATTGATCTTTTCAAGAACAGCTTCCTTTTCCTTCGCCAGAAACATGCTGATGTAAACCTTGGCAACGCTTAAGTCCGGACTTACTCTCACATCTGCTATCGTCACGAATGCGTTCTCCAGAATTCCCCTTTTGTCCCGCTGAAAAATATCACTCAGTTCTTTTTGGATCAAACGAGCATATTTTTGTTGTCTGGTTGTGCCTGTCATGAAACAAATATCTTTTATCGCGCCACAATTCGCAACGAACCATTGGCAATAAAAAAAACACCACCTATTTTGGCCTTGTAAAGCGATTCTCTTGCTACAATATTTCCGAATCAATGATCCTTACCGAGTCATCGGCCTGTTGGTCATCTTGCTGGTTCTCTTTTCGCCTTTCCTTATCGACGTGGCGGATCTCACTTTTCCTGAACTCAAGAGCATCATCATCGGTGATAGAGTTCTCAATGGATCAGGTCTTTACACTGGCGTGATCGATTCTACGGCGCCATTCACTGGATGGCTCTATGCTCTGGTAAGCGCAATAACCGGAGAGAGCCTCGCAGCACGTCATGCTCTGGCGTTTGTAATTCTTTTTCTCGAGGCGGTTCTGCTGGGAGTAATCTTCATCGATAAGAAAGCATTCCCCGACAGCTCCTTTATTCCTTCCCTGATGTTCGGAATTCTTTGCGTGTTCTCCTTCGACACGGTGTCAATATCAGGCCATCTCGTCGGGACAGTTTTTCTCCTCGTAACGCTCAACTATCTGTTCCGAGAGATCGAATTCCGCGAGGAGAATTACGAGATCATCATGCGCACAGGATTTTTCCTCGGCATCTCGTCACTGTTTGAGTTCTCTTTCTCAGTGTATTTGTTCCCCATTCTTATCACGCTCATTCTATACACGCGCACGTCAGGCCGGAAGATCGCTTTGTTCATCATCGGATACCTGCTTCCGCACATGCTCATCGTAAGCATCTATTTCATAAATGGGGGTGCCGCTGAACTTTGGTATTACTTCTACCTTCCAAATCTTGAGTTTGGAAACATGTCGTACGTGGGCATCCGCGACATGCTGACGTTAATGGGAATTCCTGTGTTCTTCGTGCTTGCTGCGCTTATCATCGTGAACCGCGAGAGCCGGTTTACAAAGTATCAAAGTCAGCTTCTGCAGGCAATGTTCTTCTGGACAGTCTTCAGCATCCTGCAGGTTTACTATTCCAGGGACATCCGTCCTCACAGCTTTATTCCGGTAATGATCGGTTTCTCCTTTTATCTCTCCCACCTCTTTCTCATGATCAGGCGAAGGCGTTTTGCCGAGATCGCATTCTGGATCTTTTTCCTTGGAGTGATTGGATTGAGTTTGTTCGCGAGATACAGTTCCCGATACGAAACGATGTATGGCGATTTGATTGTTCCAAAAGGTCCGGCTCCTTATGAAAACAAGAAACTTGTAGTACTCAGTGACAGTCTCGCACTCTATCAGGGAAGTCAAATGACAACGCCATTCTTTAACTGGCGGCTTTCAAAGGAAATTTTTGAAGAGCCGGACTATTACGAAAATGTGACAAAGGTGCACGAGGGCTTCAAAGATCATCCGGATGTAATCGTTGACCCGCAGGATTTGATGAAGCCATTTTTTGAACGAATGCCCGAACTCAGGAAAAATTATACTCGTTCCCCGGAAGGGTACAGGAGGAAGCTGTAATGATCAGCAGCTGATCTTGTTTACGCGATTAGCGTGGCGTCCGCCTTCAAACTTAGTGCTCAAGAATTTCTCAATAATCTTCTCCGCGACATCGAAGGAGATAAAGCGTGCTGGAAGGCAGAGTATGTTTGCATCATTATGCTGACGTGCAAGAGCAGCTAATTCCTCATTCCAACAAATCGCAGCACGGATTCCCTGGTGTTTGTTTGCCGTTATTGCCACGCCATTTGCGCTTCCGCAGATAAGAATGCCGAACTCATATTCCTTCTTCTCAACTGCAGTAGCCACCGCATGTGCGAAGTCCGGGTAGTCTACGGAATCAGGAGAGTAGGT
Source organism: Bacteroidota bacterium (assembly GCA_023431285.1). Classification (GTDB taxonomy): domain Bacteria; phylum Bacteroidota; class Bacteroidia; order Cytophagales; family Cyclobacteriaceae; genus Ohtaekwangia. Next base: position 11,807 of record JAEYXN010000038.1, on the reverse strand, counting down.
GCCAAAATCTTTAAAAGTAACACCAATCTTCTCCAGCAGATTTCTGGTCTCTTCCTTAAACTCGAAGCCCGCATGGTCACATCCTAGTGCTATTATCTGAGCCATATTTTTTATGGGGTTTTAGCTTTTTGTTCGGCGGCAGCTTCCTCCGCCTCTAAACGCAATCTCTCTCTCTCAACACGGGAAGCGATCACGATTCCCAACTCAAACAGCAGATACAATGGGATTGTGATTAATGTTTGACTGATGACATCCGGAGGAGTAACAATTGCGGCGATGATTAAGATCCCTACGAAAGAATGCTTGCGATAATTGCGCAACAGAGTAGGAGATACAATGCCCATTTTTGTCAGGAAGTAAATCGCTACAGGGAGCTGAAAAAGCAAACCGCTTCCAAACACCATTGTTACAACGGTAGAGACATACGATGTGATGTCAAATTCATTTACAATCAGATCACTGATGGAATACGTCGCGAGGAAATAGACCATCAACGGCGCAATGACATAATATCCGAACAGAATACCTGAGAAGAACAGAAACGACACGGCAGCCACGACCCCGCGCGAGGAGCGGCGTTCACGCACGTACAGACCAGGTTTCACGAATCGCCATATTTCCCAGGCGACATAGGGAAATGACATGATCAGACCAATGACAAAAGAAGACATCAGGTGCATCGAGAACTGCCCGGTCATCTGACGGCTCTGGATCTTGAATGGAATATCCTCCACGCATAACGCTTGGGTGCCCACCAGGTTGCCCAGACTGCAAAGCCAGCTAAAGGTTGGGAAGCTCGCTTTCGCTGGCGCGAATATTATATTCTCAAATATCCAGGGAGCGCTGAAGAACGCAAAGAGTGTAAAGAATACCACAGCAACCATAGCGCGGACAATATGCCAGCGCAACTCCTCCAGGTGATCGAGGAACGACATGTCCTTCTCCAAACCTTCTTCTTCAGTATCCTGATCCAGCGGCATCTCGTTATCTAAAATCTATTTAAGCGTAAAGAGGAAATTTCTGCATCAGACGATTAACTTTTCGCTTCACGCCTTTGAGGTGTTTCGATTCATCAGGCTTCTGCAACGCTTCATCTATCAGTTCAACTACTATCACGACGTCTTTTTCCAGTAGGCCGCGGGTTGTAATCGCCGGTGTGCCGATTCGCATACCAGATGTAACCATCGGAGACTGCGTGTCGAACGGCACCATATTCTTATTGATAGTGATCTCGGCCTGAACCAAAGCCTCCTCAGCCTGCTTGCCGGTGAGCTTCTTAGAACGAAGATCAATCAACATCAAATGGTTATCCGTTCCTCCTGAGATAATCTTATATCCAAGATCCAGGAATGCCTGCGCCATCGCTTTCGCGTTCTTGCTCACCTGCAGGATGTACTGCATATATTCATCAGACAATGCCTCCTGGAATGAAATCGCTTTCGCAGCAATCACATGCTCCAACGGACCACCTTGTGTGCCTGGGAAAACCCCTGAATCAAGGATGGAGGTGATCTTCCTAAGTTCACCCTTTGGAGTTTTCAATCCCCACGGGTTATCAAAGTTCTTGCCTACCAGGATCATTCCACCACGAGGGCCACGAAGGGTTTTGTGGGTTGTGGTTGTTACGATATGGCAATACTCCATCGGATCGTTGAGTAACCCACGCGCTATAAGTCCCGCAGGGTGTGAAATGTCCGCAAGCAGGAGAGCACCAACGGCATCAGCAGCTTCCCTGAGCTTTTTATAATCCCAATCTCTGCTGTATGCAGACGCGCCGCAGATGATCAGCTTCGGCTTCTCGCGCTCGGCTACCTTGATCACATTGTCGAAATCTATGGTTCCGGTCTCTTCCTCCACTCCATAAAAGAGTGGTTGGTAAAGCTTGCCGGAAAAGTTTACGGGCGAGCCATGGGTAAGGTGTCCACCGTGGGAAAGATCAAATCCAAGTATTTTGTCTCCGGGCTTCAGACACGCAAGCATTACTGCTGCATTGGCCTGTGCACCGGAATGAGGCTGCACATTGGCCCACTCCGCACCAAACAATTCCTTCGCGCGCTCAATGGCAATCTGTTCGATCTCATCGACAACTTCACATCCTCCATAATATCTTTTTCCAGGGAGCCCTTCAGCGTATTTGTTTGTCAGAACTGTACCCATCGCCTTCATTACTTGCAGTGAAGTAAAATTTTCAGATGCGATGAGTTCTATGCCGTTTTGCTGGCGCTCCTTTTCCTTTTCGATTAGTTCAAAGATGATCTTGTCGCGTTTCATTCAGATAATTCGTTTTGGTCGGTGATGTTGCAGGGTTCTAAAAAGAAGGCCAAAGATAAGTTCTAAATCATAAGTGCAATAGGCCTCCAACAAACAAATTGCACGAGAGTATTCAAACGATTCCGACGATGTTTTTACCAGCTGCCGCTGCTTCCACCCCCGCCGAAGCTACCCCCGCCACCTGAAAAGCTCGATCCTCCCGAAGACCATCCGCCGGAACTACCCGACGACCAACCGCTTCCTCCGCCCCAGCCTCCGCCGCCACTCCCACTGCTGTTCATTGATTTTGCCATGCGTTTTCCCCAGGCAGTTCGGCCAATGATCACCTTGGCAATCGGAAATCCCAGAGCGTAAGTTCCGAGAATAGCTAAACCGGTCGGAACATTAAGCACTCCCATTGGAAAAATCGCATAGAACGGAATGAGGAAGGCGTACAAAAACCAGCCCGCACATCCGGGCACAAACAATCCGATCGCGGTGAAGACACCTAAAATTCCAAAAATGAAGGCCCCGATCAATATTCTCTCTCCAATCGTCATGTCATTATTTCCAAGAGCTTGCGCATCGTCGCCATCCGCGACATACTCACCGCTTATGGCAAGAAGAATTGACTCCATGCCCGACGAGATTCCCGCATCGTAATCCTGCTCACGAAAATGGGGTGCGATATCGTTTCGAATGATCCTGTTAGCCACTGCATCGGGAAGTGCTCCCTCCAGACCCTGGCCAACCTCAATCCTCATTTTACGATCATTCACTACCACAAGCAGAAGCACTCCGTTGTCGTTCTTTGCCTGTCCCAGCTTCCATTCATCCCGGGCCACGCGCAACGAGTATTCTTCAAGGACGTCACCATCGAGTGACGGGATAATGAGTATAGCAATTTGATTCGTGGTGGAGTCTTCGTGCGCTTTCAATGTCGCCTCAAGCCTTTCGATTGTTTCCGCCCTGAGGGCATGCGCTTCATCATGCACTCGGTGGCCCCACAATGGTGGCACTGCACGCTGTGCACTGGCTAACGCCGGAAGTAGCAAAAAGAATAAAAAGAAAATTCTTTTCATTGACTTGTTCTTTACCATGAATTGCTTGATCCGCCACCACCGAAGCTTCCACCGCCGCCAAAGTCAGGCCCCGAACCCCAGGAGCCGGAGCGACCAAAGCCACCCCCAATCACAGGCGGGATCCAACCTCCTCCTCCAGACCAGTATCCTCCGCCGCCCCTGCCTCCGCGTCTTCTGGACAAAAAGATGATAAGGATGAGAACCATCAGCACAGTTACTAATGGTGAGTTCTTCCTCTTTTCCTGGCGGCCTCCAGGCTTATCATTTACATACTCGCCTTGTATTGATCGCACGATGGCTAGGGTGGCTGCACGGATGCCTCCATCATAATCGCCGGTGCGGAATCGTGGTGCGACCTCATTCCTGTTAATCCTGCTGGATTCGAGGTCGGTCAGTGCGCCCTCCAAACCTTTTCCCACCTGAATACTCATCCGGCGATCGTTGACGGATACAAGGAAAAGCACACCGTTGTCCTTGTCTTCCTGACCCAGTTTCCACGCACTGGCTACACGAAATGCATAATCGCTGACGTCTTCGCCGTCAAGACTTGTAATCGTAAGGATGGCAATCTGATTTGATGTACTGTCGCGATAAGCCTTTAGAAATCTTTCCAGTTCACTCTCGGTTCCGGGAGACAGAATACCCGCATCGTCGTGAACCCATTTTCCCCCATGCTCAGGAATGGCTCGTTGTCCCCACGCGACTGAAGAAAAGAACACAGTCACGAAGACGACTATCGCGGTTATGTAATGATGCAGTTTATATCGGTTCAACACGACCTCCCTGGATTTTATTACCTGTTTATTCTGAGGTCGTCTCCGAGTTCGTTGACATCGTCATCTGTTTTAGCGAATCCTTTCTCAAGAAGAATTTCTCCACAACGTCGGATGGCAACCTCGAGTCCGTCTACAACTTTTCCATTTTTTATATGTGAAATCAGTCCGTCTACTATGTTATCCCACTCCTTCTTTTCGACAACCTTACTGATTCCCTTGTCTGCCATTACAATTACTTCATGTTCAAAAAAGGAGATGAAAATCATGATGCCGGTGCGTTGCCTTGTATTGAAGATTTCTTCCTCAAGAAAGGCATTCTCTGCGCGTACGCGAGTGATGTAGTCCAGATGTTCCTGTGTAACCAGAAATCTTTTCAATGGATCAATGAAGTTCGGCAGAATAGCACCAATGATACCCGCTGCAGCAACTACCACGAATATGAACATAGGGTCGTAATAGAGAGAATGACTCGCATCTGTAATAATGTAACGGTCCAGAATAACCATGCACACAAATGCGAATGCGGCGGCGATGACAGCAGCTTTATAATTTGCAACGGAGTACCATCCGCTTCTCTCCAAGATCACCGGAACCACTTCTCCGGAAATCTTCTCCTCGGCTTCCTTCACCGCGGATTTGATGCGCGAAAGATCTTCCTCGGAAAACATTTTCTTAAGCTTCATAGAAATGAATATTGTTCAAAGATAGCAAGATGGATCACTCCTCTTTCAGTTGACGAAGATAAAGCTGAATTGTGTTTTCCAGCCCGAAATACAGAGCATCACAAATCAACGCGTGGCCAATCGACACTTCATCAAGGAAAGGGATTTGCTGCTTCAAATATTTCAGGTTTTGCAGATCAAGGTCATGGCCGGCATTGACACCCAGTCCCAGCTGTTGGGCTGCGCGGGCGCTTTCTACGTACGGAAGGATCGCTGCCTCCCGATTGCTCAGATAATGTGCAGCATATGGTTCGGTATAAAGTTCTATTCGATCTGCGCCAGCCTTTGCGGCTCCTTCTACCATCTTCGGGTCGGGATCAACAAAAACCGATACGCGAGTTCCATTCGATTTGATTGATTTGATCATTTCTTTGAGTAATTCAGCGTTTCGGATAGTATCCCATCCTGCATTGGAGGTGATCGCGTCAGGTGCATCAGGAACCAGCGTAGCCTGATCCGGCTTTGTCTCTTCTATTATCCTGAGATACCGTTCATCCGGATACCCTTCGATATTATATTCCGTACGAACGATCGCCTTAAGAGCAATTGCGTCTGTATAGCGGATATGGCGTTCATCAGGGCGGGGATGAACAGTAATTCCTTGCGCGCCAAACCTTTCGCAATCGCTGGCAACACGGATAACATCCGGATTTTTTCCACCACGAGCATTCCTGAGTGTGGCAATTTTGTTAATATTGACGCTTAGTCGGGTCACAGCTAGTTTGATTAGCGTTTACTTCCGGTTTAAATTAGAGTTCTAAAGTTAACAATCATCCCGCATAAATTATGAGTTTGAAGCAGCAGATCGATGGGGACATCAAGAAGGCGATGCTTGCCAAGAACAAGGAAGAGTTGGAGGCATTGAGAAGCATCAAATCAATGATCCTTCTTGCAGAGACGGAAAAAGGCGTCACTTCCGAAATCTCCTCCGACGTAGAAAATAAACTTCTGATGAAGGCTGCAAAGCAGAGAAAGGAATCGGCTGAAATATTCCTTCAGCAGGACCGGAAGGATCTTGCTGACAAAGAACAATTTCAACTCGATATCATCAACCGATATCTGCCCAAGCAGTTGTCGCAGGAAGAAATTGAGTCGGAAATCAAGAAAATCATTGAAGAGACCGGGGCAAAAGGACCTCAGGACATGGGGAAGGTGATGGGTGTAGCGACGAAAAAGCTCGCTGGCCAGGCCGATGGAAAAATTATTTCCGAGCTCGTCAAGAAAAATCTCACAGCTTGAGCAAAGTTGATTTAACACTGTCGATCATTATCCTGGTTGGCGCATATACTGGCTTCCGGGATGGCTTCCGTGTTGAGCTGTTCTCTTTCATTGCCGTATTTCACGGTGTTCTCCTGGGATTTAAGTTGATGGGGACTGTGATGGTTATGCTGGAGGAGGAACATTACATTGACAAATTTGCATTGCCTTATCTGGCATTTGGAGGGGTCTTTTTTGCGGTTGTTCTTCTCGTCAATCTCCTTGCAAAATTTTTGATCGACAGATATCCGGAGCCGCTCCTGGGTATGGCTGATCCATACGTCGGCGGTGTAATCGGTCTGTTTCGTACCGCGTTCATGATGAGCCTCGTGCTGCTGATCCTGGAAGCACTTAAGATCCAGTTTCCTGAAGAATGGACTGAAGATTCCTGGTTGTGGCAAAAAGTTGCTCACTTCGCGCCGTCGACTTTGCGCGGTCTTGGCGGCGCCATCCCGTTCTTTTCAGACATCCTCTGATCCAGAATTTTGTTTCACTAAATCGCGACATTTTCCCGAAAGCGATTGTTTACTTTTTGGTGAAATTTCATTGTCCATAAATTTTTTGCTTACTTATCACGGTAAAGGCCGGCACATTAACATGGCGATAATTGTAAAAGAGAAAGACGGATTCAAATTTGTCGACGAGGGCGAGGGACAGACTCTTCTCCTGCTGCATGGATTATTCGGAGCACTAAGTAACTGGGAAGGCGTGGTCAGCAGGTTTTCTAAGAACTTTCGCGTGATCATTCCAATGCTCCCGATTTATGAAATGCCTATCAGGGAGGCCGGGCTTGAAGGTCTCAGAAAATTTGTCGAAGACTTCGTTGCAATGCAGAAGCTCGACAACATGATCATCATGGGCAATAGCCTTGGTGGTCACATTGCTCTTCTTTACGCACTGCACAACTCTGACAAAGTGCGTAAACTGATTCTTACAGGAAGCTCCGGATTATTTGAAGATTCAATGGGAGGTTCTTATCCCAAACGGGGAAATTATGATTACATACGGGAACGGGTATCGTACACGTTTTACGATCCGAATGTAGCCAGCAAGGAACTCGTGGACGAAGTGTTCGAAATAACGAATAGCATCCCTAAATGCATGAGAATCGTTGCTATCGCGAAGTCGGCGCAACGGAACAACCTCGCGGATGAAATCCCAAAAATTCAAATCCCAACGTTATTGGTATGGGGTTTGAATGACACTATTACCCCGCCGGTGGTGGCGTACGAATTCAACCGGCTGATTCCCAACTCGGAGCTTAAGTTCATTGATAAATGCTGTCATGCACCAATGATGGAGCACCCTGAAAAATTCAACGAACTTGTTGAAGACTTTTTGGTTAGTTAAAATAAAGAAAGGAGAAACGTGATAGCGGAAGACCTCATCAACCACATGATCCCACCTTTGAAGGGAACAGACGACGCGCACAAGGCGATCGTCTGGATGGAAGAATTCCGCTGTACGTATATGCCTGTCGTTGAGGACAACAAACTTCTTGGTTTCATCAGCGAAGGAATCATCCTCGAAACAAATGATATAGACAAGACCGTCAGAGATTTCACCCTTGTGGGTCTTAACTGCTACGTTCATCTCGACACCCACTTCTACGATATACTGAAAGTCGCAGCGGAGAATAAGCTCCAGATGGTTGCAGTGCTCAATCCGGACGAAACGTATTGTGGTGTTATCACCGTTCAGGATACGCTCACTTCTTTCGCCCAGACTGCCGCTGTGCAATTGCCTGGCGGGATCCTGGTGCTGGCAATGAATCACACGGATTATTCTCTTGCAGAGATCAGCCGACTGATTGAAGAGAATCATGCAAAGATTCTGAGCAGTATCGTGAAGGAAGATCCCCTCGATCCCACTAAACTTCGGGTAACACTGAAGATCAATCAGATAGATCTGGCCCGTATTGTGGCCACCCTTGAGCGATTCAACTATAAGGTCATTGGAAGGTATCAGGAAACGAAGCCGATACCTGGCGAAAAAGATCGGATTGACATGCTGCTTCGCTACCTCGACATCTAATTAAAGAGAAGCCGTTTTTGATCCTTGACATGCGATCTTTATCTTTATTCGTTGCAAATTCCCAAAGAACTATCGTAAACCTGAGATGATCTATGCGCATCGCTGTCCACGGAAAAGAATTTAACCGCCAGTCAGCGCCCTTGATTGCCCGCATATTTGAAATTCTCGGCGGCGCTGGCGTGGATCTGCTTGTCTCTGCAAAGTTCAACCAGCATTTAAAGGCTCCCGCATTCAAAAACATGTCATACCAGATCTATGAATCCGGTGACCCACTCGATGACATCTCGTCCTTCATTAGCATTGGAGGCGACGGCACTTTGCTTGAGTCTGTTACTCATATTGGAAGACGAGAGACGCCGGTACTCGGTATCAATACAGGACGGCTGGGTTTTCTCGCAACAATCGGAAAAGACGAAACAGAACAAGCGCTTCAAAAAGTTGTAGACAAAGACTTTCGTCTTGATAAACGTTCGCTGATCAAACTCGAAAGCAACAGTAACATCTTTAACTCTCTCAACTTCGCACTGAATGATTTTACAGTGGTGAAGAAGGACACCTCATCAATGATCACCATACACACGTACATCGATGGCGAGTTCCTTAATTCATACTGGGCGGATGGAATCATCGTTGCTACTCCCACCGGCTCCACCGGGTACTCCCTCAGTTGTGGTGGACCATTGATCTTTCCGCGGTCGGGAAATTTTGTGATCACTCCGGTAAGCCCGCATAACCTTACCGTTAGACCGATCATTCTTTCCGACAGCTCAGTGATCACTTTTCAGGTCGAAGGCAGAAGCAGAAAATTCCTGGTGAGCCTCGATTCCCGTATAGCATCTGTCGACGCGTCTGTACAGCTTACCGTCAAAAAGGCTGACTTTAATGTAAACCTTATCCAATTGGAGGGACAACATTACTTCAAGACACTTCGCCAAAAGCTCAACTGGGGTCTGGACATACGCAATTAATTATTTATCTTTGTAGGCTATTGATATTTAGCCCATTACCTAACGTGCTGATGAAAAAACTTTTACTGTTTCTCCTTCCGGTAGTCATGATTCTTTTCTCAATGGAAGCAGAAGCACAGATGAATCGCAGGGCGATCAAGAAAAACAATAAACGTATATCCAGCTTCCGCGGGAGAAAGCAGGATTTTGGAAAAGAAAAGAGATACAACACCATCGGTTTTAGCCTGAGCGCACTTAACTATTATGGGGATCTCGCCCCGGGGTCTGCGCGCCTTAGTACGGACATCTCCTTCACCAGGCCCGCCATGAGTATTAACATGTCTCACCGTTTCGGACCGAGATATTCGGTGGTTGGCAACTTCATGTATGGTACTTTGCGAGGCGCGGATGCAGAATCAGCCGACAAAAATGATGAGATTGCCGTCTCTAGGTACAAACGCAACTTATCTTTCAGAAACAGAATAAAAGAGCTGTCTTTCGTTGCGAACATGGATTTGTGGGAAAACCAGTCCACCTATCTGAGTCGTGTAAAATGGACACCATATGCCTTTGCAGGCGTTGCAGTATTCCATCACAACCCCCAGGCTATTGCCCCAGAATTCGATCTTGATGGAAATCCTCTTCCTCAGGGAGGCGAGTGGGTCAACCTTCAGAAGCTTGGAACTGAAGGTCAACATGCTAATCTTCGGTCTACCGATGCCAACTCTGGTATCAAGCCTTACAAATTAATTCAGTTCGCTATACCATTTGGTGCGGGAGCGCGTTTCAGAGTAAACCAGGTTGTGGACTTCTCTATTGAATTCGGATTCCGTTACCTCTTCACAGACTATCTGGATGACGTAAGCAAAAACTACGTCGACCTGGGCGTCTTTGGAGACAACGAGCTGGCTAAGGCAATGTCCTACCGGTCGAACGAATTACCAGAAGTTCAACCATTTCTTGTTCCCGTACAGTCTACGGTCGAAGGACACGACCGGAGTTATATGCTCCTGACAGGTTATGGTCAGGAATATCCGGAGAACGTACGCGGTCATAAAGGAAAGGATACTTACATGGTTACGACATTGAAACTAACTTATATCTTCGGGAAAACATTCCACCGGGCTAAGTTCAGATAATGCTAAGACCACCAAAAACCTCTCTTGCTGTCTTTCTTTTGTTGTCCACCTTTACCTTGTTCGCCCAACGTTCCGAGGTAGGTTTTGGCGTGGGTACCTTCAACTACACCGGCGACCTGGTTCGTTCGTATGATTTTGCTTATTCCAGGCCAGCAGCGACCCTGTTCTATCGCTCAAACATCAGCTCGGTTGTTAGCTTCAGAGCTGGAATTACGGCGGGGCAATTAGCGGCCTCTGAACAGCCCATCGACGCCTTTGCTGCCACTAGAAACGCTTCCTTTGATGCTTTCCTGTTTGAAGCCTCTACAGTCATGGAGTATCATTTCCTGAATTGGCGCGAGACCAAACGCTATGTTCGTTTTACCCCCTACCTCTTCGCCGGCCTTGCAATTTTTGGAGTTGCGGGCAATGAATCCACAGGTGACCAAAGCAACATCCAGCCATCAATTCCCTTCGGAGCCGGAGTGAAATATGTTCTAAATCCGAAGTGGTATTTGTCGATGGAGTTTGGCATCCGGAAAACGAGCTACGACTACCTTGACAATATCTCCGACGGCGACATTCGTTTTAAGTCCAACGCCAGGCATGGAAATCCAAACGATAACGACGCCTATTACTTCCTTGGGATTTCTCTGACACGAACATTTTATTCGATTCCTTGTCCGACGAACCCCTATAAGTAATTTTATCTCAATCTTTTCCCTGTTAACGAATCATCTTTTCTTTTTGCTAATTTTGGCCCCCTGTGGCTTCCTACAAAGAACATATCGACTTAAATCGACTGCCCAAACATGTCGCCGTCATCATGGATGGTAATGGCCGCTGGGCCAAGAAGAAAGGCGCTATGCGAATTTTCGGGCACCGGAACGCTGTTCAGGCGGTCCGCGATGTGACTGAAGGATGCGGCGAGTTGGGGGTCAAGTACCTGACGCTTTATGCATTCTCTACTGAGAATTGGAGCCGTCCAAAGGAAGAGGTCGACAGCCTGATGGAGTTGCTTGTCAGCACGGTCAAGCAGGAAATCAGCACGCTGATGGAGAATCAGGTGAAGCTAAGGACAATCGGCGACATTTCGCATTTGCCAAAGGACTGCCAGGAAAACCTTCTGTGGGCCATAGACAAGACGAAAGATAATAACGGTCTAACCTTAATCATGGCCCTAAGCTACAGCGGGCGTTGGGAGATTACCCAGGCAATGAAGGCACTGGCTAAGGAGGTTGAGGCCGGAAGACTGAAGAGCGACGATATAAAAGAAAGTACCCTCGAAAACTTTTTGCAGACTTCTGGCATCCCAGATCCAGAGCTGCTGATCCGAACCAGTGGTGAAATGCGGGTGAGTAATTTTTTGCTTTGGCAAATTGCTTACACTGAGCTCTTCATTACGCCAACCTTGTGGCCCGATTTCAGAAAGGAGAATCTTTATGAAGCGATCTGGTCATACCAACAACGGGAAAGAAGATTCGGGAAGACCAGCGAACAATTGAATCCAGTTAGTTGATGAGAAGATTTTTTATCCTGTTATTACCAATATTCTTTCTTGCCGCACTGGAAAGTCAGGCCCAATTTAAGCGGAGCCGGGATCGTGCAAATACTCCTGGCA